>NZ_JBFAOC010000007.1:95671-114555 GCF_040675055.1 Micromonospora sp. NPDC049662 | reverse complement strand
GCGGGGTGCCCGGGCTCCGGCCGCCAACCCTCGGGGTTCTGTGCCCTCCTCCCCGTGCCGGGGCCGCCGGGGCGGCCGGGGTGGTCCCAGCGGACGGGGCCGGCGCGGGTCGTACCCAGGGCCGAGGCCGGCCCGGTCCCGCCGAAGACCGGGCCGGCCACGGTCGTCTCCGCGTACGCCACTTCGTCGGCCACCCGAAAGCGTCGGGCATACGACTCTCCGCGCGCCCGCGCTGATGATCGCGGCTCGGGTGGGCTGGCATCGACGGTCTTATACTGTGCCTACCGGTCGTGGAACCCGTAAGCGGAGGCGGGCGTGCCACTTTTCTTCCTGAGCTACGCCCAAGAGGACAACCGCAACGGTCAGATCCAGAAGTTCTTCGGCGATCTCAGTGACGCGGTGGCCGGGCTGGCCGCCGTCCGCTGGGACGAGGCGGGCTTCATCGACGGGCAGATCCTGCTCGGCAGCACGTGGACGGACACGCTGTCCGATGCGTTGTCCACCAGCGCCTGTCTGATCGCGCTCACCTCGCCCCGGTACGTCGTCAGCGACTACTGCGGTCGGGAGTTCCGGGTCTTCGCCGACCGGATCGACGAGCACGAGCGGCTGTTCAAGGTCCGTCCACCCGCGATCGTGCCGGTCCAGTGGATCCCGTGCGACAAGCTGCCCGCGGCGGTCGCCGGCTACCAGTACCGCAACTTCCCGACCGGCACCGCGTACGCGCAGGACGGCCTGCTCACCCTCAAGCAGCGCAAACGGCACGAGGACGACTACGAGGACTTCGTCGACGCGCTCGCCAAGCACATCGTGCAGACCGCCCGGGACCACCAGCTCCAGCGGCCCGCGCAGCGCCCGGTGCTGTCCAAGGTGACGAGCGCCTTCGACCTGCCGCCACGGCCGCAGGCGCACCACGGCGCCGCCGTGACGACGGCGGTGCAGCGGGCCACCAGCGCACGGCACGTGCACATCGTCCTGGTCGCCGGCAGCTCCGCCGAGGTCGCCGGCAGTCGCCCCGGAGCCGAGGACCGGTACGGCGCGATCTCCCGGGACTGGCGTCCGTACCAGCCCGAGTTGGAGGTGCCCATCGGCAGCTGGGCCGGGGCCATCGCCACCACCAAGAGTTACGGCTGGACGGTGGAGGACGCCGAGGAGTTGGCGGCGGTGCGGGAGTGGGCGCTGGCGCACAACCAGATCGTCGTGCTGGTGGTCGACGTCTGGTCCGCCGACCTGCCGCGCTACCGGCAGAGCCTGATGCGTCACGACCGCGAGGTGACCGGGCCGCGTGCGCCGGTGCTGGTGCCGTGGACGGCGGCCGACGACGCCGCCGCCGGTGGCAACCGCAAGATGTGGGACACCCTGGCCCGGGTGCTCCCGTACCACGTGCTGCACAGCACCCGCGACGTGTGGCGCACCGAGATCGCGACCTGCGCGCGCTTCCAGGAGGAGTTGGAGGACGTGCTGGTCGTCGAACAGGGCCGGATCTACCGTACGGGCACCGTCTACCAGGAGCCGCCCACCGACGGCCCCGGTACCCGCCCGATCCTCGAAGGTCCCTAGGGGAGACACGTCATGGCGCTGAACGAGACGGCACGCGGCCAGATCGTGACCTTCTACTCGTACAAGGGTGGCACCGGCCGCACGATGGCGCTGGCCAACGTGGCCTGGATCCTCGCGAGTCAGGGCCTGCAGGTGCTGGTCGTCGACTGGGACCTGGAGTCTCCGGGTCTGCACCGCTACTTCCACCCGTTCCTGCGGGACAAGGAGCTGCGGGCCACCCCGGGCGTCATCGAGATGATCTGGGATTACTCGATCGCCACGATGCAGCGCAACCGGGACGAGGACTCCCAGGAACTCCTCACCGGCCACGCCAAGATCCAACGTCGTGCGGTCTCGCTGAACTGGGACTTCAGCCACGGCGGCGTGATCGACTTCGTGGCCGCCGGCCAGCAGGACTCGGCGTACTCCCGGTTGGTGAGCACCTTCGACTGGGCCAACTTCTACGAGCGCCAGGGCGGCGCGTCGTTCATCGACGCGGTCCGGGCGCAGATGCGCGCCGAGTACGACGTGGTGCTGATCGACAGCCGCACCGGCCTCAGTGACGTGGCCGGCATCTGCACCGTGCAACTGCCCGACCTGGTGGTCAACTGCTTCACCATGTCCACCCAGAGCATCCGGGGAGCGGCGGCGGTGGCCCGCTCGATCCGCAGCCAGCGCCCGGACGACCCGCCGCTGCTGCTGCCGGTGCCGATGCGCGTCGAGGACGCCGAGCTGCGCAAGCTGGAGACCGGGCGCGACCTGGTACGGACCGAGTTCGCCCCGTTCCTCGACCACCTCTCGGAGGCGGCGGCCGCCCGCTACTGGAACACCATCGAGGTGCCCTACCGCACCTTCTACGCCTACGAGGAGATCCTCGCCGCGTTCGGTGACCGGCCCGAGCAGGTCGGCACCCTGCTGGCCGCGTACGAGCAACTCGCCTCGGTGATCACCGACGGGCGCGTCACCCAGTTGCACCCGATCGGCGAGGCGGACCGACGCCGTTCGCTGACCGAATTCGAGCGCAGCCGGCTCACCGCCGAGCAGGCCGTGCTGCTCAGCTACGCCTCGGCAGACCGGCTCTGGGCCGAGTGGATCACCGACCAGTTGGAGGACGCCGGGCTGCGGGTGGATCGTCGCGCGCTGGACGTGCCGGTGCTCTCCGGCGGGCGGGCCGAGTTCGACCGGGCCGTCAGCGGCGCGAGCCGGGTGCTGGCCGTCCTCACCCGGCACTACGCCAGCACGCCCCTCGCCGGCGAGGTGTGGAAGAACGCCACCGGCCGGGACCAGCTCGGCGGCGCGGGCGTGCTGGTGCCGCTGCGCGTCGACGAGTCGCGGCTGACGATGCCGTACAGCGACCACAGCCCGGTGGACCTCACCGACGTCGACCCGTCCACCGCGCGAACCCGCCTACTGGATGCCGCCGGCGGGACGACCGCCATGGCCGGCGGTCGCGCGGTCGGCCGTTTCCCCGGCCCGTTCCCGGCGATCTCCAACGTCCGCCAGCACGGCACCCCGTTCGTCGGTCGCGCCGCCCAACTCGAAGCGCTACGCGACCGGCTCACCACCTCGCCGGACTCGGCCATCCAGGTCGTGCACGGCCTCGGCGGTGTGGGCAAGACCCAGCTCGCCGCCGAGTACGCGCTGCGCTTCGGCCGCGGGTACGACCTGGTCTGGTGGATCCCGGCGGACAGCGAGGACCGCATCCGCGGCGGCCTCGGCGACCTCGGGCAGGCGATGGGGCTGGGCACCGGCGGTGGCGCCGAGGCGGCCCGACGGGTGCTCGACGCGCTGCGCCGCGCCGGGCCCGACCAGCGCTGGCTGATCATCCTGGACAACGTCGACAAGCCCACCCACGCCACCCGCGCGCTACTGCCGCAGGGCCCCGGCCACGTCCTGCTCACGACCCGCGACCAGAGCTGGAGCGAGTACGCCACCGCGACCGAGCTGACCGTCTTCGACCGCGCCGAGAGCGTCCAACTGCTGCGGGACCGGGTTCGCGGACTCAGTGAGGCCGAGGCCACCCAGGTGGCCGAGAAGCTCGGCGACCTGCCGCTCGCGGTCGAGCAGGGCGCCGCGTACCTGCGGGCCAGCGCCATGCAGGTCGAGAAGTACCTGAACTCGCTGGACACGCCCGGCCTGCTGCGCATCCTCGACGGCCGGCAGTCCGCCGGCTACTCCAAGGCGCTCGCCGCCACCTGGCTGTTCACCCTCGGTCAGTTGCGCGAGGAGAAGCCGGCCGCCGCCCGGCTGCTGGAGCTGTGCTCGTTCTACGCGCCGGAGCCGATCCCGGTCGCCATGCTCACCGGTGACCGCTTCGCCAGCTTCATGGCGCCGATCGATCCGACGCTCACCGACCCGATCCTGCAGGGCCTGGTCACCGCCGAGCTGGGTCGCTACGGCCTGGCCCAGGTCGACGCCGAGAACAACACGGTACGGATCCACCGGCTGGTCCAGTTGGTCATCCAGGACCAGCTCAGCGATCCCGACGAGGCCCGCCGGCAGGCCCAACTGCTGCTCGCCGCCGCCAACCCCCGCGACCCCGACAAGCCGGTCAACTGGCCCGAGTACGCCGAGCTGTGGCCGCACGTACGCCCCAGCGGCCTGCACCTGTCCACCCTGGACGAGGCGCGTCAGCTCGTCGTGGACATCGTGCGCTACCTCTACCGGCGGGGCGACTACGACAGCAGCCGCACCCTCGCCGAGGATGCGCTGACCGGGTGGCGCGACACCGACGAGGACGACCCCACCCGGCTGCGCATGCGCTTTCACCTGGCGAACGTGCTGCGCGCGCAGAGCAACTTCGACGGGGCGTACGAGATCGACCGGGACGTCTACGAGCGGCAGCGGCGGATCTTCGGCGAGGATCACCTCTACACCCTGATGACGGCCCGCAGCGTCGGCGCGGACCTGCGCGCCCAGGGGCTCTACCACGAGGCCGAGGCGCAGGACCGGCGCACGCTGGAGTTGAGCGTGCGCAGCTTCGGCGACGACAGCGGCCGTACGCTGATCGCCGAGAACAACCTCGCCGTGTCGCTGCGGCTGGTCGGTGACTTCCGTAACGCGGCCGCGCTCGACCAGCACATCCACGAGCGACGGCGGGACCGTTTCGGCGAGGAGGACCCGTCCACCCTGGCCTCGGCCAGCAACTACGGGCGCGGCCTGCGCGACACCGGCGAGCTGTGGCGGTCGCACAGCGTCCTGCAACGCGCGTACACCAGCCAGCAGAAGGTGAACGGACCGGACCATCCGGAGACCCTGCGGACTGCCAAGGAGTTGGCGCTCACGCTGCGTCAGCTCGGCCGCTTCACCGACGCGCACCGGCTGATCGAGCGGACGGTGGTCCGCTACCAGCGCACCCTCGGCGCCGAGCACGCCGACACCCTCTCGGCCGAGATGGCCCTCGCCACGACCTGGTCGGCGGTGGGTGACAACCAGACCGCCCTACGGTTGGCACGCCGCCTGAGCATCAGCTACAACGCTGTGCTCGGCGACTCGCACGCCATCAGCCTGGCCTGCCTCAACAACCTCGGCGTGCTGCTGCGCAAGCAGGGCGACCACGCCCAGGCCCGGGAGCTGTCCCAGCGGGTCCGCGACCAGTTGCTGGCCAACCTCGGCGAGCGGCACCCGCACACCCTGCTGGCCACCCTCAACCTGGCCAACGACCTGTTCGCCCTCGGTGACCGGGAGAGCGCGTTGCTGCTGGACACCACCGCGTACGTGGAGCTGACCCGGGCGTTCGGCGCCGAGCACCCGGACACCCTCTCGGCGTCGGTCAACCTCGCGTTGAGCCGCCAGGGCACCGAGAGCGAGGCGGACGCCGGCCGGGCGCTCTACGACGAGGCGTTCGGGCAACTCGTGCAGCTCTTCGGCGGCGACAATCCCCGGGTGGTGCAGGCCCGCCAGCGGGAACGCTCCAACGCCTACATCGAACCGGCGCTGCTCTAGGTCCTGTTTCAAGGCGCGGTCGGTCAGGTGGCCGCCGCCAGCCACGCGGCGAGGGCGAGCGGGTCGGCGTCCACGAGGCTCTGGCTGAGCGCCCGCACCACCTCGGGCCGGCGGGTCAGCATCCGTGCCGCCGCCGGTTGCCCGGTGCGGTGGGCGGCCAGGGCGAGTCCCACCCAGGCGTCGACATCGCCGGAGTCGGCCGCGAGCCGTCGCCGGTACCCGGCCAACGCGTCCTCGCAGTTGCCCGCCGCGTACGCCTGGTCGCTCGGGCTCGACCGGTGCGGCCCGCCGCCGCCCAGGAGCCGGTGGCGGACGGCGGCCTCGGGGCCACTGGCCACGGTGAGAGCGGGCCGGGCCGGGGCCGGGACGACCGTCGACGGTGAGCCGTCGAGAGCCGGTGGCACGCCGTGTCGCCACGCGCGCGCCAGGCGGGCCACCCCGTCCGGGTCGGGCCGCAGGTTGGCCAGGCCCCAGCGCACCGCGCCGGCGTCCGCGACGTCCCGCGCGGCGGCCTCGACCGGGCCGTCGAGCGGGTCACGCCAGCCGTGCAACGTGCGGGCCATGTCGGTCACGAACGACCGGCCGACCGCGGTCAGCTCGGTCGCCCCGGCGAGCTGCCGGACCGCGCGGACGGTCTGCTCCCGCCAGTACGCGTACTCGAACGCGGCGGCGCTGCCCTCGTGCCGGCGCTGCCGCCACACCTCGGCCACCCCGAGGTGGGCGTACGCGCCCTGGAGCAGCGCGCCGACCGGGCGCGGGTCCAGCCGCCACGGCGCCCGGTAGCGCGCCGGCCCACCCTCGCTGTGCAGCGGGACGAGGTCGAGGAGCGCGCCGAGTTTCGTGTGCTGCGCCTCGTGCACGAGCAGCAACGCGAGGGTCTGCGCGTCGGCCGGCACGGAGAGCGCGATGGCCCCCAGCGCGTCCCTGCTGGTGGCGCTCACCGGGTTGCCCGAGGGCGGCGGACGCAGCGGCACGAGCGAGCGCAGCAGCCCGGCCAGCGCGTCGACGTGCGCCGGAAGGTGCTCGCGCAGCCACTGCCCGGCCCCGGCGGCGAGACGGTCCAGCCGGGCCGCCCCCGCGTCGTCCAGCCGTGGCGCGGACGGCCGGTGGTAGCAGTCGCGCCACGGGTCCTGGTCGTCGACGAGCACCCCGGCCGCGTCGAACGGCACGGTCCGGCGTGCCGGCTGCCACTCGATCCCGCCGTCGCCCGCGTCCAGCAGCCGACCGGCGCGGGCGTCGACGCACACTCCGCCGTCGTCCGCGCCGCCGTCGATCCGCAGCGTGCCGGTCGCGCCGCGCAGTCGGATCGCGCCATCGGCGTGCAGGCCCGTCGCCGCCCCGACGGTCGGCAGCGGCAGCACACCGTCGGCCGGGCGGGGCAGCGTCAGCGTGAACGTCAGGCCGGCGCGGACCGCCGCCGCCGTGGCGAGCGTCGCCAGATAGGTGGGGCCGGCCGCGCCGTCGAGCGCGGCGCGGGCCCAACCGGTCACCGGTGGATGGGCCAGCACCGCGGCGACCGTCGCCGGTTCGGCGTGCTCGGCCCGGGTGAGCAGCTCCAGACTCTGCCGCACCAGCGGCTGGTCGCGGCAGGCGCGGGCCGCGGCCACGGTCAGCAGCCGGCGGCGACCGAGCTGCCCGCCGCGCAACACGGCGATGGTGTCGGCGTCACCGTGGCCGGCGGCCAGCCCGGCGAGTTGTCTCGCCGTCAACGGGCCCGTCACGGGCGTACCGCCGGCACGCTCCGATCGCGCAGCGCCGCCAGGTCGGCGGTCACCCTCTCCTGCACGTGCCGGATCAGCCGGAACAGGTCGGCACAGTAGACCGAGGGGTGGGTGAAGCCGTCGCCGTCGCGGAACCGGTGCGCGTACAGGCCGCCGCCGCAGACGCCGACGACCGGGCAGGCCCGGCAGGCCGGGGCGAGCGCCGCGATCCCGGTGGGACGCCCCGCCAGCGACGGGTGCCGCAGCGCGTCGTCGAAGCTGTGCCGGAAGACGTCGAAGCCGGTCCGCATCGCCGCGGCGCTGGTGGTCTTGAGCGTGTCGGTGCCCTCGATGGTGCCGTCGGTCTCGATCGTCATGACATCCGGATCGGTGACGCCCAGCGCCTGCGTGCCGCTGCGACCGCCCAGCAGCAGCGCGATCAGCGACTCGAAGAGTCGGATGCCGGTCCGCCGGGGCCGCTCGGCGTACCAGCGGTCAAAGACGGCGATCAGCCAGTCCGCGTACGGGGTGGCGGGGTCGTCGGGGTGACGCCCGGGTGGGGGAGCGCTCCAGTTGCCGTGCGGGAGCAGCAGGTCCAGCCGGGGCGGGTCGAACTCCCGCAGGCCCTCGTAGACGGTGACCGGATCGTTGGCCAGGTCCACGGTGCACAGCAGACCGGCGTAGCGGGCGCGGTGTTCGGGTCGGGCCAGCAGGCGCAGCGCCCTGGCCACCTCGGCGTAGCTGCCGCGCCCATCGGCGTGACGGCGGTGACGGTCGTTGGCCGTACGGTCACCGTCCACGCTCACGCCGACGTCGATGCCGTGCGTGTGGCACAGGTCGAGCGCCGCCTCGTCGAGCAGCAGCCCGTTGGTCTGCATCGCGACATCGAGCGTGACCCCGGTGGGCAGCGCGGCCCGCAGCGTGCGGACCGTCCGGTCGAGCACGGCGAGACCGGCGAGCAGCGGCTCACCGCCGTGCAGCACCACCCGGACGCGGTCGGCGCCGTGCCGGGCCAGATGGGCGGCGAGCCGGTCGGCGACCCGGCTCACGGTCCCGGGGGCCATGATCCGGGGCCGGGACCGCCAGTCCTGGTCGGCGTGGCGGTAGACGTAGCAGTAGTCGCAGGCCAGGTTGCACCGCGAGTGGACCTTCAGCACCACCTGCCGGATGTGCGGCGTGGCCACGGCAGGGCGGTCTCGGGTGGCCGACGGCGGGGCGTCGGCCGGCACGGTCAGAAGCTCGACTCGAAGGCCGACACGTCGCCGGGCCGACCCGGCTCGCCCTCGGCGGCCAGCGCGCCCAGCACGTGCGCCAGGACGCCGTCACCGGCACCGGCCAACAGGTCCGCCAGGGGTACGTCGCCGAGCTGCACCAGCGCGGTGCCGACAGCGTGCGGGATGGGCGGCTGGTCGTGGTCAGCCACGGTGGACCGTCCTTCGCTCGAAGACCGGCACCTGAGTCACCGCTGCGCTCACTCCGCCTTTCTACACCATCGCAGCCGACCCGCGAGGGCGCGACACCGTACCCCGTACGCGCTGGCCACCGTGCCGTTACCTGGCGTACCGCCACGGCCCGTCGGCGTCGGCGGGCCGATACCGGGCCGATCGGCCTGTCGATGTGGGCGGTCGCCGTTCGTGTGGAAGATGAGGGGTCGACGTCACGTCGACCCACCGCTCGCGAGGAGGAACGATGGCGCTCTATCTGCTCAGCATGCACCAGCCCAACGGCGGGACACCGGAGCCGGAGTTCCTGGCCCAGGTCATGCGCGAGGTCGGTGAACTGCGGGACGAGCTCGTCGCGGACGGGTCGTGGGTGTTCGGTCAGGGCCTGCACGGGCCGGAGACCGCCACCGTGCTGCGTCCCCGCGACGGCGACGTTCTGGTCACCGACGGGCCGTTCGTGGAGGGCAAGGAGCACCTCGGCGGGGTCACCATCATCGACGTTCCGGACCTGGACGCGGCCCTGCGCTGGGGCCGCCGTTACGCGCTGGCCACCACCCTGCCGATCGAGGTCCGCCCCTTCCGGTCCGCCGCCGGAGGGTGACCGTGCCCGACGTGGAGGCGGTGTTCCGCGCCGAGTACGGCCGCGCGGTCGCCGTCCTGGTGCGCCTCCTCGGCGACATCGACCTCGCCGAGGAGGCCGTGCAGGACGCCTTCACGATCGCGCTGCGGCGGTGGCCGACCAGCGGCCCACCAGCCAGCCCGGCCGGTTGGGTCATCACCACCGCCCGTAACCAGGCCATCGACCGGTTGCGTCGGGAGGCGACCCGCGCCGACCGGCACGCCCAGGCGGCCCTGCTGTACGCCCCCGACCCACCCGCCGAGGAGGGGCCCGTGCGCGACGACCAGCTCCGTCTGATCTTCACCTGCTGTCATCCGGCGCTCGCGCCGGCCACCCGGGTCGCGCTCACCCTGCGTCTGCTCGGTGGCCTGCGGACCGCCGAGATCGCCCGCGCGTTCCTGGTGCCGGAGGCGACCATGGCGCAGCGGTTGGTCCGCGCCAAGTCGAAGATCCGCCACGCGCGCATCCCGTACCGGGTGCCGAGCGACGCCGACCTGCCCGACCGGCTGCACGGCGTCCTCGCGGTGCTGTACCTGATCTTCAACGAGGGTTACACGGCCAGCGCCGGCCCGCACCTGGTCCGCGCCGACCTGTGCGCCGAGGCGATCCGGCTGGCCCGGCTGCTCGTCGAGCTGATGCCGGACGAGCCGGAGGCGCTGGGATTGCTCGCGCTGATGCTGCTCACCGAATCCCGCCGAGTCGCCCGCACCACCGTCGGCGGTGACCTCGTGCCGCTGCCCGAGCAGGACCGGAGCCGGTGGGACGCCGCGTTCGTCGCCGAGGGGCAGGCGCTGGTGCGCCGCTGCCTGCGCCGCGGCCGGCCGGGGCCGTACCAGATCCAGGCCGCGATCGCCGCCGTGCACAGCGTCGCGCCCCGCGCCGCCGACACCGACTGGGGACAGATCCTCACGCTGTACGACCAGCTCACGGTCGTCGCCCCGGGCCCGGTGGTGGCGCTGAACCGGGCCGTCGCGCTCGCCGAGGTTGCCGGCGCGGCCGTGGCGCTGAACGAGGTGGACCGGCTCGACCTGCCCGGATACCACGTGCGGCACGTGGTCCGCGCCGACCTGCTGGCCCGGCTCGGCCGCGACGCCGAGGCTGTCGAGGCGTACCGGACGGCCGTGGCGTTGACGGACAACGCGGCCGAACGGGCCTTCCTCACCGCGCGGGCGGCGGCGCTGGCCGCGGGCTGACCGCGCGTTTGCCGACCGCCCGCGCCGGGAAACCGAGCCGCCCGTCGGCCCGGCTGCCCGCCCGTGGCCGCAGCAGTGGATGGAGGCGGAGATGGCGTACCGACCGGCGACCGTCGACGCCGTTGCCGACCTCGGCACCCTCACCCTCGGCGTCGAGGAGGAGTTCCTGCTGCTCGACCCGGCCAGCGGCGGCAACCTGGCGGTCGCCGACGAGGTGCGGGCCGCCCTGCGCGGCCCGGCCCGCGACCAGAGCCGCCAGGAGTTCCGGCACAGCATGGTCGAGATGGTCACCCCGGTCTGCGCCGACCTCGACGAACTCCGTACCCACCTGGTGGCGCTGCGGCGATCGGCCGTCGAGGCCGCCGCCCGGGCCGGGGCCCGGCTCGTCGCCGTCGGAGCGACGCCGGTGGCCGAGCCGCACCGGACGGTGCCCGACGAGCCGCGCTACCACGCCATGTCGCGCCGGTACGGGCCGGTGGCACACGATCCGGCCGTCTGCGGGTGTCACGTGCACGTCGGGCTGCCGGACCGGGAACTGGCCGTGCAGGTCTGCAACCACCTGCGGGTGTGGCTGCCGGTGGTGCAGGCCCTCACCACCAACTCGCCGCTGCACGACGGGTACGACACCGGCCACGCCAGTTGGCGGTCGATGCAGTTGGAACGCTGGCCCAGCATCGGCCCCACCCCGTACTTCGAGTCGGTCACCGACTACGACCGCACGGTCGACGAGCTGATCGCCGCCGGCGTCATGCTGGACGCCGCGATGGTGTACTGGTACGCCCGGCCGTCGTCGGCGTACCCGACCGTCGAGGTGCGCGTCGGCGACGTCTGCCCGACGGTGGACGACGCGGTGCTGGTCGCCGCCCTGGTCCGCAGCCTGGTCGCGACGCTCGCCGACGACGTACGCGCCGGTGTGCCCGCCCCGGGAGTGCGCGACTGCCTCGTCGCCGCGGCGCACTGGCGGGCCGCCCACGACGGCCTCGACGGCGAGCTGATCGACCTGCGGGCCGGCGGCGCCCGCCCGGCCTGGGACCTGGTCGACGACCTGATGGCGACGATCGCCCCGGCGCTGCTGCGGCACGGCGACCTCGGCTACGTCCTGGCCCAACTGGCCCGGCTGCGCCGCGACGGCACCGGCGCGACCCGACAGCGCCGGGTGCTCGACGACACCGGCGACCTGCGTGCCGTCATCGACGACCTCGCCGCCCAGACCGCCGCCGCCTGACGGACCGGGCCGCTCCCGTTTCCGCGCTGCAGGAGTCGGCGGTGGCTCAGGTGATGCCGTGGGTCTGCAGCCACAGCTCCAGCAGGCCGAGCTGCCACAGCTTGTTGCTGCCGGCGGCCGCCTCGGCCCGGTCCGGCTCGGCGAGCAGACGCGAGACGTACTCGGGGCGGAAGAGGCCTCGCTCGCGCGCCGCCGGGGCCTGCAACGCCTCCGCGACCAGTTCGCGCACCGGTCCGTCCACGTTGCGCAGCGCCGGCACCGGAAAGTAACCCTTCGGCCGGTCGATCACCTCGGCCGGCAGCACCTCCCGGGCCACCTCCTTGAGCACACCCTTGCCGCCCTGCGCCACCTTGTGCTCCGGCGGGCAGTGCGCGGCGAGGGCCACCAGGTCCTGGTCGAGGAACGGCGTGCGCACCTCCAACCCCCACGCCATGCTCATGCTGTCCACCCGCTTGACCGGGTCGTCGGGCAGCATCAGGTGGGTGTCCAGGCGCAGCACCGCGTCCAGCGCGGTCTGCGCCCCGGGCGCGTCGAGATGCCCGGCGAGCAGGTCCCGGCTGGCGTCGTGGTCCAGCGCGTACGCCGGGCCGACGACGGCACGCAGCCCATCGTGGTCCCGGTCGAAGAACGCCGCCGCGAACGTCTCGGCGGCACCGTGCCGAGGTGCGTCGACCAGCGGCTGGTGGTAGCCGTAGCCGGCGAACACCTCGTCCGCGCCCTGCCCGGACTGGGCCACCTTCACGTGCTTCGCCACCTGTTCCGACAGCAGGTGGAAGGCGACCACGTCGTGGCTGCCCATCGGCTCGGTCATGGCCCGCACGGCGTTGCGGACGGCGGGCGCCAGGTCGTCGTCGGCGAGCCGGATCCGCTGGTGGTCGGTGTCGTACGCGCGGGCCACCAGGTCGGAGTAGTGGAACTCGTCGCCGGACTCGTCGCCCCGACTGTCGAAGCCGATGCTGAACGTGCGCAGGTGCGCCTGACCGGCCTCGGCGAGCAGCGCCACGATGAGGCTGGAGTCCAGACCGCCGGAGAGCAGCACACCGACCGGGACGTCGGCCACGAGCCGGCGGCGTACCGCCGTGCGCAGCGCGTCCCCGACGGCGGCCCGCCAGTCGGCGGCGTCCATCCGCGCGTCGGCGGGTTCCCGCACGTAGTCGGGTTGCCAGTACACCTGCTCCCGGCTGCGCCCGTCGGCCTCGACGATCCGCAGGGTGGCCGGTGGCAGCTTGCGGACGCCGCGCAGCACGGTCCGCGGCGCGGGCACGATGGAGTGCCAGGACAGGTAGTGGTGCAGCGCCACCGGATCGATGCCGGTGTCGACGTCCCCGGCGCGCAGTAGCGCGGGCAGGGTGGAGGCGAACCGGAGCCGTCCGGGACTCTCGGCGAGGTAGAGCGGTTTGATGCCGAGCCGGTCGCGGGCCAGCACGAGGCGTCGCCGGACCCGGTCGACCAGGCCGATCGCGAACATGCCGACCAGGTGGTCGACGAAACGTTCGCCCCAGTGCGCGTACGCCACCAGGATCACCTCGGTGTCGCTGGTGGATCTGAAGGCGTACCCGGCGTTCTGTAGCTCCTCGCGCAGCTCCGGGTAGTTGTAGACGCAGCCGTTGAAGACCAGCGCCAGGCCCAGATCGTCGCGCGCCATCGGCTGGGCGCCGGCGTCGGACAGGTCGATGATGGTCAACCGGCGGTGCCCGAGGGTCACCCAGTCGTCGGTCAGCAGGCCCTCGGCGTCCGGTCCGCGGGAGCGCATCGCCTCGGTCATCCGGGTGACCGCCGCCGCGTCGGGCGGTCGGCCGTCGAAGCGTGCCTCTCCGCTGATCCCGCACATCGGGCGTCTCCTGTCGCGCTTCCCGGCGCGGTGGCGGCCGGTCCCGCCGCAGCGACGAACGGGGCGGCTGGCTACCCGCACACAAGCCAGGTAAACCAGAGCCCTGATGTAAGGAAGGGCCCCTTCTTATACACCAGGCGTTAATAAGGTGCCCTTCCTTACATCAGGTGCGCAGGGTGCGCAGGATGCGGGCCAGCTCGGCCCGGTCGGTGTCGGGGAGGTGGCCGAAGAAGCGGTCCGCCTCGGCGCGGCGGGCGGCCCGGATGGCGGCGCTGACCCGGGTGCCCTCGGCGGTCGGCGCGACCAGGGTGGCCCGCCGGTCGGCCGGGTCGGGTCGCCGCTCGACGAGCCCTCGGGCCTGGAGGTCGTCGACGACCTCGGTGGCCGAGCGGGGCGCGATGCGCAGGTGCTCGGCGAGGGTGCCGGGGCGTACCTCGCCGTGCCGGCCGAGCACGCCCAGCGCCCGGGCCTGGCTGGGGGTGACGTCCCACGGGGCCAGTGACTCGCGGGTCTGCCGACGCAGGCGGGACGCGACCGCCCAGAACGTCTCGGCCAGGCTCTCGTCGCCGCTGTCGGTGGTGTCCTCGGTCACCGGAATACGGTAGCAGCCGATGCTGTTGTTCCCTCATGTTGAGGTAACCTCAGCATATCCTTCCGGAAGGAGTTCCCCTTGGAACCCACCCCGATGGGCCGCGACCGCGGCCACCGCACCGTCAGCGCCGAGGAGAAGGAGCAGGCACGCCAGGTGTCCCTGCGCCGCATCGGCCGCCTCTTCACCCCCCACCGACCCGCGCTGGCCGTCGTCACCGCGATCATCGTGCTCTCCTCGATCGTCGCGATGGCGAGCCCGTTCCTGCTCCGTACCGTGATCGACCGGGCCCTCCCGCAGGGTGACGTGACCCTGCTGGTCTGGCTGGTCCTCGGCATGGTCGCCGTCGCCGCCGTGACCGCCGCGCTCGGCGTCGTCCAGACCTGGATCTCCACCCAGGTCGGGCAGCGGGTCATGCACCGGCTGCGCACCGACGTGTTCCGTCACCTCCAGCGGCAGTCGCTGGGCTTCTTCACCCGCACCCGCACCGGCGAGGTGCAGTCGCGTATCACCAACGACATCGGCGGCATGCAGTCGGTGGTCACGTCCACCGCCACCGCCGTCGCGGCCAACCTCACCACCGTGGTCGCCACCGCCGTCGCGATGGTCGCGCTCTCCTGGCAGCTCTCCCTGGTCTCGCTCGTGGTGCTGCCACCGGCCATCTGGCTGACCCGTCGGGTCGCCCGGATGCGCCGCGAGATCACCGCCCAGCGCCAACGCGAACTCGCCGACCTCAACGTCACGGTGGAGGAGGGGCTGTCCATCAGCGGGGTGCAGCTCGCCAAGACCCTCGGCACCGGCCCCGCGCTGGTCGACCGGTTCACCGCCTCCTCGGAGCGGCTCGTCGACCTGGAGCTGCGCAGCGAGCTGGCCGGACGCTGGCGGATGGCCTCGATGAGCATCATCTTCGCCGCCGTACCGGCCGTCATCTACCTCGCCGCTGGCCTGCCCGGCGCCGCCGGGACACTGAGCATCGGCACCCTGGTCGCCTTCACCGCCCTGCAGGGCGGCCTGTTCCGGCCGCTGATGGGCCTGCTCAACGTGGGCGTGTCGCTGACCGCGTCGCTGGCCCTGTTCGCCCGCATCTTCGAATACCTCGACCTGCCGGTCGACGTGGACGACCCCGCCGAACCGGTCCGCCTCGACCCGGCCCGGGTCCAGGGTCACCTGCGCCTGGAAGACGTCACCTTCGGCTACCCGGGCAGCGACACCGCCGCCCTCGCCGGCATCACCCTCGACGTGCCCGCCGGCACCAGCCTCGCCCTCGTCGGCGAGACCGGATCCGGCAAGAGCACCCTCGCGGGCCTGGTCAGCCGCCTGCACGACCCGACCGCCGGCCGCGTCACCATCGACGGCGTCGACCTGCGCGACCTGCGCCTGGCCGACCTGGCCGCGATCGTCGGCGTGGTCAGCCAGGAGACGTACCTGCTGCACACCACCGTCCGGGAGAACCTGCGCTACGCCCGGCCGGACGCCACCGACGCCGAGATCGAGGCCGCCGCCCGCGCCGCCCAGATCCACGACCTCATCGTCGCGCTCCCCGACGGGTACGACACCGAGGTCGGCTCCCGTGGGCACCGGTTCTCCGGCGGTGAGAAGCAACGGCTCGCCATCGCCCGTACGCTGCTGCGCGACCCGCGCATCCTGGTCCTCGACGAGGCCACCAGCGCCCTGGACACCGAGACCGAACGCGCCGTGCAGAGGGCGTTCGACGTGCTCGCCCAGGGTCGTACCACCATCACCATCGCCCACCGCCTCTCCACCGTCCGCGACGCCGACCAGATCGCCGTCCTCGACCACGGCCGCATCGTCGAGGCCGGCACCCACGGCAGCCTGTTGGACCGCAACGGCCGCTACGCCGCGCTGGCGGCCTGAACGTCGCGCGCTCGGCCCGTCCTTCGCCCACCGTCGCCGGGAGGGCGAGGCCGTCGCCGTACGCCGGGAAACCCTCACCATCCTGGCGACTCGCCGGAGCTGACGCGGGGGTGCAGGACTGGCCAATATCAACTGTCGAGGATCAGCTGCGCGTTCACGCGATCGGCGAGTTCCCAGAGAGGGCCATGCGTCACGATGCCCTCGCCTCGTCCTTGCTTCGTGGGTGAGGCGCGGTAGAGCGTTCGGACCGTGTCGCCAAATCCGACCACGACCCACCAGGTCCCGTCGGGATAGCGGCGTCGCCAGGTTGTCGACACGAACTTCCCGGTGTCTGTCCGTGCTTCCACGAGAATGAGCTCCCATGCCTCCGGATCGAACTTCTCCAGATCGGCTAGGGGAGCGTCGTGCCCATCGACCCGCTGACGCAGATGCGCCCCGTGCAGCCGAAGCGGTCGAACTCCGGTGAGCACCTGATGGACACGGGCGAACAGGGGACTCGGGCCGGAATCCACGTGAAAGCGAGCTACTGAGACGCCCACTGCTCCCCACCTGCCACTCAGTTCCTGCCCCGCATCTCGACGGGCGTCAGCCTAGATCATCAGTCCCGGACGCGTCGGCGGCGCTCGGAGTCGGACCGTGCCTGATCTGGACCATCGGGTCGGGGCTGGCGCGGGTTGCCCGGTGCTGACAACCTCGGCGTCGTGGGTACATTCGTGACGCAGCTTCCGGCACTTCTCGGTGTGCTGGTCGGCACCCTGGGCACGATCCTCGCCACTACCCTGACCGATCGCGCACGGTGGCGGCGCAGCCAAAGCACCCGCTGGGACGAGCGGCGGCTCGATGCGTACGTCGACTACGCGCACGCCCTCAAGGAGAGTTACGCGGTGGCGCTGCGGATGACGGCTGACCTGCGGCCGGAGTCGCATAGCCACCCGATCGACCGGGAGGGCGGTCTGGCCCGGCTGGCCGAGTCCGACGCGCGAAGGACCATCGTCTGGGAGAACCTGTTGCTGCTCGGCGACGAGCCGACGGTCGCCGCCGCCGCCAACTGGCGCGATGCGGTCTGGCAGGTGGAACGGCTCGCCCGATCCATCGTCGATCCATCGTCTGACATCTCCGAGATGCTGGCCCGGGTCAACGAGGCCCGCGATGACTACTACCGGGCGGCTCGACGGAGCCTCGGTGTCCGCGGTGGGTCGGTGGAGCAGTCGGCGGCGCTGCGGCAGGCGCTGCTCAGCCGGCCAGCGGGTACGGCTGCCGCGCTCTCAGTGCCCGTGCACGATGTTCCTGAGGACAGTGGCCGTCGCGACGCGCCCGCTGGTGACCGTTCAGATGGTGGTCTTTAGATCCACTTTGACGCACGCTGTTCGATGTGAAGGCGTTCGTGGGTGTGACCGACGAGAGGTGGTACCGCTATCTGGCCGAGCGGCCCGCGCTGAACGAGGTCAACTTCTGGCGGCCCTCCGGTGGCACCTTCCGCGCTCTCACGCCCGGTGAGCCCTTCTTGTTCAAGGCACACTCTCCGCTGAACCGGGTGGTGGGCGGCGGCTTCTTCAGCGGCTTCACCCAGCTGCGGATCTCCGAGGCCTGGGACCTTTTCGGCGAAGCCAACGGCGCCTCGAGTATCGACGAGATGCGCCGCAGTGTCGGGCGTTACCGCAAGCAGGCGATCGGTGCCGGGGAGGACCCGATCATCGGCTGTATCTTCGTCCGCGACGTGACCTTCTTCCCCGACGAGTCGACCGCTGATCCACCGCCACGATTCGCGCCGAACGTCGTGCAGGGCAAGACCTACAACCTGGCCGACGCTGATGCTGCGGCGTACTTCGATCTGCTGATCCATCGTCTGATCGGGACGACGGCGGCGGTCGACCTGAGTGGTCCGTGGCACCGCCCCGGTCCCGTCTACGGCGATCCGCGGCTGGTGCCCCAACGGCTCGGGCAACAGTCGTTCAAGGCGGTGGTCCTGGGGGCCTACGGCCGGCGTTGTGCGATCACCGGCAACAGAGTCCAGCCCGTGTTGCAGGCTGCGCACATCCGTCCGCTCCCGCTCGGCGGCGAGCATCGGCTGGACAATGGCCTATTGCTCAAGTCCGACGTGCACATCCTCTTCGACCGTGGCTACCTCGGTGTCGATCCGAAGCATCGCCTACTGGTCAGTCCCCGGCTTCGCAGCGAGTTCGGCAACGGCGACCAGTTCTATGCGAAGGCTGGTGAACAGATCGCGTTGCCGGAACGACGCAGCGATCGGCCACGCGCTGACTTCCTCGAATGGCATCTCGACACCGTCTACAGGGCGGCTTGATCCGGTCTTGCCTGCGCTGAGCGCCCTCCGGTCTCATGCGATGACTCGGCCGCTGTCAGGCCGATGAGTTGAACGAAGATCTCCCGTTTGGCGGTCGCGACGCCTCGGCGGTCGATGACGTAGCCGATCAACCAGGCCCAGCCCTGGTAGGTCGGCCGGGTGCAGACTGAGACGACGCGGAAGGTCAGGGCGCGTTCCCCGGCGAACTGCATCGAGGCTCGCCCGTCGATGACGAGCAGGTCGCCGGGGGAGGGGCGCGAGGTCACCAGTCGCGGACGTCGGGGTGCTGCTCGTGCGGCGGCCGGCACTCCCGAGCATGCATGGTCTGCCAGTCGCGCAGTGCCCGTCCGAGCCGGGTGTTCTCCTGACTGAGCAGCCGTACCGTCTCGTTCAGCGTGCTCAGCTCGTCGGCCACGCGGGCCTGGAACTCGCGTACCTCATCGGGGTCGACGCCGGGCCGGCGGGCGGCGAACTCGCGGGTCCGCACCTCGTACGGCGTCAGCCGGGCGGGGTAGCCGGCCGGCAGGGGTTGGCTTCCTCGATACACCTGAGCCACGGCGCTGGACGCCTGGTGGCCGCCGACCTTCACGCCGTCGCCGGTGGCCCGGTCGTGGTTGGCGGCAT
>NZ_JBFAOC010000007.1:0-95661 GCF_040675055.1 Micromonospora sp. NPDC049662 | reverse complement strand
GTTGCTTGCTCTATACCCCCTCAGCCTGGCCTTCGGTGCGTCGGCGTGGGGGGGGGGGGGGGGGGCCCCCCCCCCCCCCCCGACCGAGGGGATGAGCCGCACTCGTTGCCACGCGAGGACCGGCTCGCACTTAAACATATATGCCTAAGTGGTCAGCCGCAACGCTTAGTTGTCTGGCCAGTGCGTGTCGTGATCAAATTGGCGTGCCACGCGAGGAGTGCCATGCCACAGACACCGGACTACATCCGGATCTCGGAAGAGATCATCGGGGACCTGCGCAGCGGGAAGGTCAAGCCGGGGGACAAGTTGCCCTCGATCGCTGACATGTCCGACCGCTTCGATGTCAGCTCGTCCACCATTCAGATGGTCTACGTCCGCTTGGAAGCGCTGCGGGTCATCCGGCGGCACCAGGGCAAGGGCGTCTTCGTGACCGACCCGAAGACCTGGATGCGGGAGCCGTAGGTGGCGTGGGACATCTCGGAACACGCCGCCTACGCGGGCGGTCTCGCCACCCGTGTGGCAGACCTGCGGCAGCGTTTTCCGGACGCACTCGTGACGTGCGACGTTGACGGAAACTTCTCCGGGCCCGAACTCATCTGCTGGAACGCACACCCTCGCAAGATCTGGGTGTGGGTGTTCGAGTCGGATGATGCTGCGGGGGCGCGGCGAGCTTCGGCCCGGCTGGAGCAGTTCATCGCGGCCCCGCACGAGCTGACCGATGTCGTGGACAAGCCGGTGGTGGCCGGCCCGAACGACGTCTTCGACAAGGAGTCCGTCACCGCGTCCAGTTACTTCGACGTGGATGGGCGGATCGAGGTCCGGAACGGGCCCACCGACGGCATTCAGCTGTTCCGGGCCTTCCGTATCGATGACTTTGACGACATTGCCAACCGGGTCGCGATCAACCTCGTGCTCGGCGCCGCGTACAAGGCGGACCGTGACTCCCGAAGGGCGCTGGGTTTCCGGCGTGCCGGTCTCCCCGTGCACTCGCCAGGTGACGAGCGCGTTTGACAGGTCCCGCCTACCACATCGAGGCGCGGTCTGGGACGTCGTCCACAGGAGTGCGCGCTGTCCACAGGGGCACCCGCGCGGCCGGTGTGCCGGGGCGCGGTACGGCAGGTTCGGCCCATGGACTCGCGACTGTGCGCGCTCGTGGCTTCCGGTGGTGGGGTGTGCACCTGGCGGGAGATGGTGCGGGCGGCACCCGAGTGGACGGTTCAGGCCGCGTGCCGGGCTGGTCGGCTGGTCCGGGCGCTGCCCGGGGTCTACCTGGACGCCACCCTGCTCTCCCGGACGAGCACCGCGGAACCGCTCCTGGCCCGCGTCGAACCCGAAGTGGCGCGGCGGGCGGCTCTCGCGTACGCCGACGGTCGGGGTGCGCTCTGCCGGCTGACCGCGCTCGACGTGTGGGGCCTGCGCCGCCAGCCATCCGGCGAGCCGGTGTACGTGGACGTACCGATCGGCTCGGGTCTGCGTGGCCGGCCCGGGTTGATTCTCCGACACCGCACGGGATTCGCGGCCGAACCGCCGCAGGCGGTGGTACGAGGTGGGTTCCCCGTGACGCGACTCGACCGGACCCTGGTGGACTGTTGGCCGCTGCCGCCACCGGGCGACCGCCCCGGCCCGGTCATCCGCGCCGTCAATGACCGGCTCACCACGTCACAGCGACTCGTCGCCGCCCTGGCCGAGGAGCCCCGGTTGACCGACCGCGCGGCGCTGCGTGGCCTGGTGGACCGGCTCGCCGCCGGCTGCCGTAGCCCGCTGGAGATCTGGGCCACGATCACGTGTTCACGGGGGCGGGCATGCCGGCGTTCGTCCGCCAGGCACCGGTGCGAGTCGGCGGTCGGACCATCTACCTTGACATGCTCGCCGAGGCCGAGCGGGTCAACGTCGAGCTGGACGGTGCCAACAGCCACGGTGACCCGGCCGAACGCGAGATCGACCTCCGCCGCGACGCCCTGCTGGCAACCACGGGAATCCTCGTCGTCCGCTTCACCCACCGTCGCCTGCTGGCGAACCCCGCCGAGGTCCGTCAGCAGACCCTGGCGATCCTGGCCAGCCGCCGCCCATCCTGACGATCACTTGATGGTGACCAGTTCTCCGGCACCTCTGACAACTGGTCACCATCAAGTGATCATGAAAAGCCGCGTCAGGGGGTTGTGGCGAAGGCTAGGGCGCCGCAGGCGGCGATCAGGAGGAACAGGGTCAGCAGGATGAGGCTCACGATCGCGCCGGGGCGTTGGATGACCGGCTTGCCGGGGTCGAGGGGCGCGGGCAGGTGCGCCGCGACGCCCGGCGTCGGCTGGGGCGGGGCGAGCCGCAGGATGCGCCGCAACCGGAAGCGGTCGAAGCCGAGGAAGATCGGAATGCCGATGATGCCGATTCCCCACCAGCCGGCCAGCAGGGTCTTGTTGGTGTGGTGGCGGTACAGCGAGAGGCCGCAGGCGCGGCACATCCAGCCGCGTTGGGAGGAGACGACGTACAGGATCACGATGCTCGTCATCGACTGGAACGAGACCCGCGCGGCGGGGTGACTGCCGCAGAACTGGCACTCCCCGTCGGCGGGTGGCCGCAGGGCAGGGGGTGGCACGGGCGCGGGAGTGGGCATTGTCGACATTGATGGCTCCGAGACTCAGGCGGCCGGCGTGGGGTAGCGGTCCCCGCCGTACTGGCGCAGCGCGGCCGCGACCTCGTCGCGCGACTGCCGGGTGTTCCGCAGGTCGGCGACGCGGTAGCCGCGCAGGCCGGTCAGCTCGACGTCGGGCGGCACCGCGCGCTGCGTCTGGTCGGCCACCCAGACGGTGAGCATGCTCGGCTTCTCCAGCTTGCCGGCGTTCGGCTTCTTCTCGATCGCCACCCGGGTCACCTCCGACCACCCGAACTCGGTGGTGTTCGGTCCCTTGGTCCAGGTGATGCCCTGCTCACCGATGCGGACGGCGAACGCCTCGCGGCTCTCCCGCACCGCGCCGAGGCCGCCGATCAGGGCCAGCGCCGCCATCGCGTACCCGACCCAGTTGCCGAAGGTGAACTCCTGGTTCATCATCGCCAGCAGTTCCGGCGAGAACAGCAGGACGACGGCGAGGACCAGCAGCGCCGGGCCCTTCGCGTACGGCTTCCAGTTGCGTTCAAGTTGCATCGTGCGTTCCTCCCCCGTGCCTTCCCTGGTGGAAGGACGGGAGGATGCTAACCAGTCGCGATCAAGTTTTGGTGACCCGGTGGTGAAGAAGGTCGCCGATCCAGCGCGCGGCCTCCCGCTGGGCGGCGAGCAGGTGCTCGCGGGCGTCCGCCATCTCCTGGTCCGCGTCCTCGTCGAGGCGGTCGCCGAGGATCGTCGCCCACCGCCGGCTCAACTCCTCGGCGTACGTCGCCCGGCGCATCTGCTCGTCGAACTGGTACTCCATCCGCACCATCGCGTCGACGTGGGGTCGTAGCGCCGGCATCATCCGCTCGTCGAGGCGTACGGCGGCGTCGGGTCGGCAGGTCACGAGGACGTCCCCGCGCCGGTAGGACCACTCCGGGTCCTCGGCGAGCGCCCGCTGCAACGCCACCTCCAGGTCGGCGGCCCGGTGCGGGGGCAGGTCCCGGGCGGCATCGGCGGCGAGCCGGGTCAGTCGCTGGACGGCGTTCGGCTGGAAGTACCCCACGTACCAGTTCAGCACCTCGGCCCGCAGGCTCGCCGGTGACGACCAGGCGAAGGTGGCGCGGACGTAGAACGAGTAGACGTACCCCTGCGCGGGCACCGCGATCAGCCGGGGCGCGTCGCGCTGCTCGACCAGCGGGCCGGGCGGAGACGGGCCGGCGCCGACGCCGACGGGGGCCTCGTCCTGGAGCGCGGCCACCAGCCGGTCCCACGTGCGCGCCCACCACCGCCAGCCGCGCACGCTGCCGTTCCGGGTGATCCTCAGCGCGCGGACGACCCGCTGCCGCCACAGATCCGCGGGCCTCGGTTCCTGCTCGGGAGCGTCCGTCATGGCACCCCTTCACGGTTACGGGTCCGCGCGCCCGCAGCTCACGTTAACAACGGATGACCGAAATGCCCGCCGCCGCGCCGATGTGCGACACAATGCCGGTTGCCCGCGGTTCACCGGGCATTGTGGAGCAGTTGGGCCGGCGGGACTGTCGCCGACCGCGGGCAACGGCCAGACTGAGCGCGACCCGCCACTCACGTGGATCGATGGATCGGATGGTCTGGAGGCAGCCTGTGTCCACCCTCGTGTCCCCGCTTGCCGCGCTCGGCGCGATCCGCCGGCGTACCGCCACCCTCGCCCTGCTCCTCGCCCTGGTCGCCGCCGCGCTGGTCGGCCCGTCCGTGCTCACCCCACGGCTGACGGACTCCGCGTCGGCGGCGGTCTACAGCTCCTGCACCATCAGCCGCTGCGCGGACGCGCGCACCGCACGTTCCGGCTGGTCCGCCAAGGGCTTCCCGACCAGCCGCGGCTGGTACTCCTGGAGTGGCGGGCTGTCCAACTTCGCCGGTGGCCGGTTCTACAACTACGAGGGTCAACTGCCCACGAACGCCACCTACTACGAGTACGACGTGTACCCCCGCACCCAGGGCGCGGCCCGCGACGCGTACCGGATCGTGGTGAACCGCAGCACGGGCGTCACCTGGTTCTCGCCCAACCACTACACCGACTTCTACCGGCTCTGACCGACCCGGTGGCCAGCCGGTCCAGGAGGCACCCGCATGGACGACGCTGAGCAGGTTGGCGCGGTGGTACTGGCCGGGGCGGCGGCCCGCACCCGACCCGCGCTCTTCGCCGCGCTGGCCGAGGCGCTGGCCCTGCCGGCGTACCTGGGCGACACTTGGGACGCCCTCGCCGACGTGCTCCGGGACCGGCTGGACGCCGGCCCGCTGGCCCTGCTGGTCACCGACGCCGGTCAGCTCCTCGCCGACGAGCCGCCCGGCCAGCACGCGCTGCTGAGGGCCGTGCTCGACGACCTCGCCAGCACCGCCCCGCACCCGCTGCGCGTGGTCCTGCGCCCCTGAGGTCGCGATCGGTCACCGGTCGGGCTGCCGACAGTTCGGCCGGTGACCGGTGCGGTGACGGTGGCGGTGACGCTCGGGTGACGGCCCTTTCGCGATCCTCGTGCCGGACCGGGCGGTGTGCGCCGGCGTGGGCAGCGGGGAGGCCGCAGCGGTGGACTTCGTCGACGGTGTGCTGGTGCGGTTGGCCGACCCGGGCACCCGCGCCGCGCTCTTCGACGACGCCTCGCTGGCCCACCTGGTCGAGGCCGCGTACGACACCGAGGCGATGCCCGTCGCGCCCCCGTACGCGGCCGTCTTCGACGAGCTGACCCTCGGCTTCGCCGCCGCGCCGGTGACCCTCGCCGAGGGGGAGTGGCTGGGCGAGGGTGGCACGGCCCGTACCGAGCTGCGCGTGCGTCTGCACGGACTCGGCGGGTCGGCGCTGCGCATCGACGCGCTCTGGCGGGGGAGCCTCGTGGTGCGCACGAGCGCCGCCCGGGACCGGGTCGAGGACCTCGACGTGGCGACGCCGGCCTTCGACGTCGACCCGCAGATCATCGCCGACCTGGGCGCGTTGCCGGCCGATCCGACGCTGCTGGAGACCGAGCGCCGTACCCGACTGGTGGCCCGGCTGCGGGCGGGCCTGCACCAGCCCGCCGCCTTCACCGACGCGCACCTGGACCGGCTGCTCGCCGGTGTCGGCGCGGCGAACGCCGGTGACCTGGTGGACCGGATGCGCGGGCAGGCCGCCGGCGCGACCGTGCGGCTGCGCTACGCCGCGCCGCCGGCCACCCCACCCACACCCCGCCCGCTGCCGTTCGCCGCCGCCGTGCTGGTCCGCGACCAGGGTTTCTCCCTGGCCGACCTGCTCGTCGAGACGCGGCTGGTCCGTGCCCGCGCCGAGGAGCTGGGGCTGGACGTGCCCGCGCCGGAGGACGTCCGGCGGCGACACCGGGTGGTCGCCGTGTGGGTGGTGCCCGTCGAGACGTTCGACGACGACGGCTGGCCCGGCGGTGACACCGGCACCGCCGCGCAGAAGCGGGCCGACCGGTTCGCCCGTGCCGGCCAGTGGCTCGCCCGCAGCGGCATCGGGCTCGCCGCCGTCCCGACCTGAGATCAGACCAGCAGCAACTTCGTCCGGGAGGACCCGTGGCACCGACAGCAGCATTCCCGTTCATCGAGGTCCGGATCGTGCCGCCCCCGGCGCCGCTGGCCCAGCGTTCGCCGGGCGTCATCGCCGTGGTGGGCAAGACGCCGTCCACGGCCGACGGTGGGTCCGCCCCGGCCAACACCCCGGTCCGGATCGAGACCCTCGACGACGCGGTGACCAACTTCGCCCGCCGACAGGCCGGCAACGTGGTCCGCAACGCCCTCTACAACTCGCTCGAACTGGCGTTCCTGCAGGACCCGCGCCCGGCCAAGGTGTACGGCGTCAAGGTCGCCGGCGACGACTACGCCGCCGCGCTCAGCGGTCTGGAGGCCGCCGACGACGTGACCATGGTGTCGCTGGCCAACGAGTCGACCGTCGGCAACCCTGCCGGCGCGGGCGCGCCCACCGGGCTGCACGCGCTCAAGGCGCACGTGGAGACGATGTCCGCTGCCGGCCAACGCCGCATCGGCTTCGCCATGGTCAACCCGGCGACGGAGAAGAGCCCCACCTACGTCACCGACATCACCACCGCCGCGAACCCGCTCAAGAGCAGCACCAGCCGGATGCTGATGATCGCCGCCCGGGGCGCGGACGGCGACGCGGCCACCGCCGCCATGGCCGCCGTGGCCGGGCTGCCGGTGCACCACAGCATCGTGCTGAAGAAGATCCGCGGGGTGGCCATCCCGGTGGCCAAGCAGTACAGCCCGGCCGAGATCAAGGGCCTCTCCGAGGCCAACCTCACCCCGATCATCGACCCCACGTTGATCACCGGCGAGAGCCTGCACTTCGCCGACGGGCGGCTCTTCACCACCGACGCGAGCCTGCTGCACGTCGACCTGGTACGCACCCTCGATCAGATCGAGTTCATGCTCCGCGCCGGACTCATCGGCCTGGTCGGCGACGCCCGCATCACCAAGCCGGGCATGACCCTGCTCAAGACCCAGGTGGACGGCATCCTCGGCCCGCTCAAGCGGCAGGCCGTGATCGACGACTACCGCATCGAGATCCCCGTGCTGGACATCCTCACCATCCCCGAGGTCGCCCGTACCGCCACCGACACGTCGATCGTCACCACCGCCCGGGCCGACCGCACCGTCGACCTCGTCGTCACCGTCACCTACGGCCCGGCCGTGAGCCGCCTGCTGGTCACGCTCGTGGCCAAGTTCTGACCGGAGGAACCAGACCATGGAGTGGAAGACCCGCCTCGCGGTGCAGTACACCAAGGGCACCGAGACGGTGTTGATCAGCCCGATCGACTCGTTCAGCCCGTCCTTCTCGCTCAACGTCGAGGCGCTGCACTCGTGCGAGGTGACCCACATGGGCGCCATCCACGCGCCCGTGTCGATGAATTTCACGATGACCGTCAAGGCGATCGGGGACGTCGCCGGCCGGCTCACCAAACTGGCCCTCGACGGCGAGCTGTTCGACATCGCGCTGCTGGAGCACACCGGCGACGACTGGGCGTTCTCGTCCTTCGTGTTGCAGGACTGCCTGATCACCAGCGCCACCCCGACCACCGCCACCATCTCCGGCGCGCCGGCCGCGACGTTCAGCGGCTTCAGCCTGGCGGCCTCGGTCGACCCGAAGACCGGCGACCCGTCCGTCCTGCCGTAACCGCACCAGGATCAACCGGAGGTAACAGATGGCGACCGGAGCTGGCCGCGCCGCCCGGGTCACCCGTACCGGGCTGGCCCTGGTGCACGCGGGCGAGCTGGTGTTGCCGGCGGCCGGCAGCGAGGCCGAGGCCGAGCAGGTGACCGAGGACGATCGCGCCGTCATCGCGTACCACTTCCCGGTGGAGATCGAGGTGGTCGCGGCCGGCGGCGCGTTCGACGCCGACGCGCTCGCGGACCTCGCGCTGGCCCGCCTCGCCGAGCACCTGGACGGGCGGTTCTGACGGTGGCCATCTCGGTGCACGTGCCGGTGCGGATCCGGCTGGACGCGCGGTCGGTGACCGAGCGGCCGGAGGCCGTCACCGACGCGCTCGCCGCCGCCCTGGCCCGCGCCCTGGAACGCTCCCGCCAGGAGGCGGTCGCGCCACACGGCGGCTACCTGGAGGTACGCACCGACGCGCCGGAGTTCCGCTGGACCGGCGCGGCCCGGGAGCACGTGACGCCGGACGAGCGGCGTGCCTTCGAGGCCCGGCTGCGCCGGCGCGTCGACGAGGTCGTCGCCGCCGCGCGGCTCGACCCGGGCCTGCCGCCCGGGGTGCCCCTGCCGCTGAGCGAACCGGCCACCGAGCTGTTCGACCCGCAGCGGATGCGCCACCTGCTCGCCGTGTACCGGGTGCCGTCCTACGACGCCGGTGGGGGCGCCGCCGAGGTGCCGGTGGACGGCCCCGAGCCGCCGCGGGTGACCTACCAGTGGCTGCTGCGCCCGGCCGCCTACCTGGCCGGTCACTTCGCCGAGCTGGCCCGCGAGGCGGTACGCCAGCACGGCGGCCTCCCGTCGGGCGCCCCGCAGGGGATCATCGCCCGGGTCATCGACGTGGACGGCCGCCCGGTCTGGGCGATCATGGTGACCACCACTCCACTGTCGGTCCTGACCTTCGAGCAGTTCGGCGAGACGGTGTTCCGGGCCACCCCGCAACCCCACTTCGAGGTCGAGGCGCGGGTGCCCAGCCCGCAACCCGGGACGGTGCAGCGGCGGCCGGTCGCCGACCGCAGCGCCCTGGTCGCCATGGTGGACGAGGAGTTGAGCGGCGACATCCGGCGGCGGCTGCGGATCGCCTCGCCGCGCGGCGAGACCACCAGCGTCGAGGAGTACCAGGCGCAGATCGAGCGGGCCGTCGACGCCGAGGTGACGCGGCGGGTCGACGCGATCCTCGCGTCGGTGGGCGGGGCCACGCCGACCAGCCTGGTGGTGGTCGACATCGGCGGCGTCTCCCTGTTGCTGGTCAGCACCGAGGAGACCGACGCCACGCTGCACTTCACCGGCACGGCCAACCTGTTGCCGATCAGCGTCGAGCAGCGCCCGGCCGCCCCGCCCGATCCGAACGCGCCGTCCGGCGGCGGGGCCGGCACGGGCACCGGAGTCGGCACGGGGAACGGAGCCGGCGGCGGAGCGGGCAGCGGCCCGGGTGGCGGTGGACCGGGCGGAACCGGTTCGGGCGGCCTCGGCACGGGTAGCGGTCCCGGTGGCGGGGCCGGGGGCACCGGCGACGGTGGCACCGCCGCCCGGCGGGGCGGTTTCGTCTTCGACCCGAGCAGCCCCAGCGCACCGCCGGGCGTAGAGGGGCGGCGGTTCCCCGCCGTCGGGGCGGGGCACTCCACGATGCCCGCCTGCGCGTCGTTCAACGAGGAGCCGGAGCTGGCCGCGCTCGGCCCGGACGGCGACGAGCTGCGCCGACTGATGGACGACATCGCGTTCCGGTTGCAGATGGGCGAGCCGTGCCGTTACCCGGCGAACTTCTGCCTCCAGGCCGCCGCCGTGCTGCGCGGCCGGGCCGCCGCGATCAGCCTGCTCGTCGGCTCGGCCGAGCGGGAGGCGTTCACCCGGCCGGTGCCCGAGGGCAGCGGGCGACTCGGCCCGCTGGACTTCCGACCGGTCGCCTCGCCGGCCGTGCAGTTCCTGCGTCACCTGGCCGGCGTCGTGCCCCGCCTCGACCATCTCGCCCAACTCGTCATGCGCCGCTACCGCCAGCCCGAGCACTTCGCGCGGATCCAGGGCGGCTGGATCGACACGTCCGCGTCCTGGAACCTGCACTTCGCGCAGGCGCTCAGCCCGGCCGTGAACGCCGCGGTGGGTGAGCTGTTCGTCGTCGGCAGCCAGGCCATGCTGGTGCAACTCCTGCTCAGCTCGCGGAACGGTATCGAGGCGCGGATCGCCCGCTTCGAGGCGTACGCGCCGATCTTCGAGCGGTTGATCGTCTCCCAGCTCACCGACTACGCCGAGTTGCAGGGGCTGCGCGAGCGGCTGCGCCGCCACGAGGCCGCCCGGTGGACGCAAGAGCACACCGACCTCGGCGGCGGCGCCGTCGCCACGCTGAGCATGCTGAACCCGTCCACCGCCTGGTACGGGGCCGCCCGCGCCATCTCGAGCGCGTTCCTCGCCACCGAGGCGGCCCTGACCAGCCCCGGCGCGGCCGGCGAGATCGTCGAACGCGACGGCGTCACCCGCATCCGCGACTCGCACGCGGTGCTCTGGACCCTCGGCGAGATCGAACAGGCGCTGGTCATCCAGCGCGGCGAGGCCGAGGGCGTCGACCCGCTGGTCAAGCAGATCAGCGACCTGCCCGACGTGCTGGCCCGCTTCGCCGGCAACCGGTCGGCGATCCGCGACGAGCTGTGGCGGGTGTTGCAGGACATGCGACGCCACAACACCGAGATGCTCGGCCGCGCCCGCACCGACGCGCACTTCGCCTTCCGGTCCAGCCGGATCAGCGAACACATCCCGTCGGCCACGATCCCCGGCGGACGCTACGCGTTGCAGGGCATCCACCTCGTCACCCACCAGCAGCTCGGCGAGTTCTTCGGCGGCAACCCCTACTACACCACCGGCGTCGACAGCCTGTTCAGCACCGAGCTGGGCCGGGAGGCGCTGAGCGCCTTCGCCGTCATGGTGGGGATCATCGCGCTGTCGCTGCTCTGCCCGCCGCTGGGCTTCGTGGTCGGGGTCGCCGTCGCCGCCGTCGACGTGGCACACGCCCACCAACGCGAGCGCCTCTACTCCTCGATGCTGGACCCGGAGCTGGTGCTCACCCGCACCGAGATCGAGGTCGAGCTGTTCGCCGCGTACCTCGGGTTGGCGATGTCGCTGATCCCGGAGGCCGGCACCATCGGCGGCGCGGCCGTGCGCGGCGGCCGGGTCGCGCTGCGCTTCGGCGTCCGCGCGGGGCTGCGCGCCGCCCGGGGGTACGTGGTACGCCGGGTCACCCGACAGATCGTCGAGGCCGCGTCCCGCGACCTGCTCCAGGGGTTCCTCACCGAGATCCTGCTCAACGAGGTGCTGGAACGCGTCGTGCAGAAGCTGATGGAGCCGATCCTCGCCTACGTGGAGCGCGAGGCGATGCTCAGCGGCGCCGTCGGCGGCCCGGAGGGCGCCCGGTTCATCCTCATGGTGCTCGACTCGCAGCCCGGCGGTGCCGCCGCCGGCCCGCGCGTGCCGGTGGTGCGGCCGTGACCGGGCCCCGCCGGTTCCGCGCCGGCCGGTTCCTCGACGCCGCCGCCGTGCACGCCGCCGCCGACGCGAACCCCCGGCTGCGGCGCTTCATGCGGACCATCGCCGAGCACAGCGAGGCCGGCGAGGTGCGCTCCCGGCGGCTACTGGAACACCTCATCCGCCGCATCGTCGACGACGTCGGCGACCTGCACCTGGGCAACGCGCTCAACCGGCTGGAACGCATCGCCGTGCTGCGGGACAACATCGCCGCGATCCTCGACCACGTGCTGGAGGGCGGCACCCTGCCCGAGGGGGTGCGGGTGGCGACCCTCGGCGAGTACTTCGACCAGCTCAGCACCGAGATGCGCGAGCTGAGCCGACCCCGCGAGGGCATCGTCGGTGACGCGCCGCTGCGGCTGGCCGACGACGCGGGCGCGTACGCCGACTCGCTGCTGCGGGAGTTCGACGGCGGCGGCGGGGCCGCCGGCCGGCACGTCGAGCCGGCCGCGATCGTCGGTGACGCGTTCCGGGCCATGCCGGCGGACCGGCAGGCGGCGCTGCGCCGGGCCGCCGAGCTGGAACCGGCCGCGCTGTGGCGCGCTGTCGCCGCCGAGAGTGAGGCCGGCAAACGGACCGCCGTCGCCGACCTCCAGACCCGCCTCGGCGGCCGGCTCACCCCCGACGAGCTGGCCCGGCTGCGCACCGCCATCGACGACCTGGGTCGGGCGCGCTCGCGCGGCCTGCAGATGAGTGACGCCCGGCTCGCCGACGCCCTCGCCCGCATCGGCGATCCGGACCTGCGGGCGGTCGTGGCCGGCGGCGACGTCTGGCTCACCCAGCAGCTCGCCGTGCACAATCCGGAGGCGCTGGCCACCCTCTGGCGGCGCTTCCGCGACGGCGGTGGACGCGCCGACGACGGCCCCGGCTTCCGCGCCTACCTGCGCCACGACATGGTCACCTACGGCCGGGGCGTCCTCGGCGAGTACAGCGCGGCGTTCTCGCTGAGCAGCATCGAGCTGTTCCTCAAGGGACCGGACGCCAACGTCAAGGTCGCCGGCACCGACCTCGTCGGCATCGGCCACGACGGCTGGGTGTGGCTCGTCGACGACAAGTCGCACCGGGCCGCCAGCGTCAGCGGGGTCAGCGCGCTCACCGACAACCTCGTGGTCAACCTGCGCCGCGACGCCGCCGACTTCCGCGAGGCGATCGCCCGCCTCCAGCGCGACGACCCCGGCTTCACCCCCGATCCGCGCATCCTCGACGCGATCTCCCGAATGGAGGACGCCGCCGCCGAGATCGACCGGATCAACCGGCGCGGCTCCGCGTCCACCCGGCCCGCCCGGATCAGCGCCGCCCTGGCCGAGCGCCGGCTGCGGCTGCGGGTCACCAGCGCCGCGGGCGAGGTCCGCGAGATCACCCAGGCCCTGCGCGACCTCGGCCTGGCCGTCGAACCCACCGGCACGCCGGTGCCGCTGCCACCCACCGGAGGACGCTGAGCATGGCGATCACCAGCAGCTTCATGCGGTACGGCACGGTGCCGTCGGCGATCATCAGCGACGGCGTGCTGCCGATCCCCCTGTGGGCGGTCACCGCCATCTCCCTGGCGCAGACGTACCACCTGCCGCCGATCGGCTCCACCGCCCACAAGGCCATCGTGGCCACCCACGACGACACCATCACGCTCACCGGGGTGCTCGTCGGCGCGGAACGCTACGCCTGGAAGTTCGCCCTGGAGACGATGGCCGAGGCGAGCAAACGCGGCACCGCCCTGGCGGCGTACTCCGGCGGGAAGTTCGGCGGGCTGATCCTGGTCACCTCCATGACCATCCGCACCGACATGCAGGTGCAGTCGCTGACCTTCAACGCCTCGGCCGCCCGCCGCGACGTCCTGGACACCACCATCACCCTCGTCCACGTGCCCCGTCCCAGCCTGCTCGGCAAGCTGCTCGACGTGGCCAGCATCGGAGTCGGCGCGCTCGCCGACGGGTTGGGCAACTGATGCCACCATTCCCGATCGACCGCTACCTGCTGCCGGAGACACCGATCGAGGTGCCCGACGGGTTCACCGAGGTGCGGCAGAGCCTCACCGCCGGCCTGCCGCACCGCGTCGAGTTGGGCGCGGGCGTGCACGCGGTGCTGATCCTGCCCACCGGCCTGGCCCGACAGTGGCTGTCCACCGATCCGCTCGCCGTGGTGAGCAGCTCCGCCGACGACCTCGCGCCCCGACCCGCGCCGACGGCCACGTCCCGGCCACCGGCGCTGGTCGGGCGGGTGCCGCTGCGTCTCGTCGTCCGCCAGGGCACCCGCATCCTCGGCTCGGTGCCGCTCGCCACCGGCCTGCGCCGGGTCTGCCCCGACGCGGGCACACCCACCGCCCCCGGCGTCACCCCGGTCGCCGTCGAGGTGCTGGTGCTGGCCTGGCTGCTGCACGCCGGGACGGTCCGCGGCTCCGGCGACTACGGCTCGTACCTGACCGTGGCCTGGCGGCCCGCCGACCGGGCGGTGGACCAGTTCGGGCCACCACCGATCAACGAGTTCGTCTGGCGTCGCCGGCCGCCCGCGCAGCGCGTCGAGTCCGACCTCGGTCCCGCCCGGCTGCGCTACCGCTACCTGCTCGACAAGAAGATGCGGAGGGTGCTGCGGTGACGCTCACGCCGTTCCAGACCGGCCAGGTACGCCAGGGCGCCGTCGGCAACGACGCCGGCTGGACCATCACCTTCCACCGGGAGACCCCGACCGGCATCAGCCCGGACGCCGCGCTCACCCTGTCCAGCGCCGACTACTACGCGGCCATCGACGCCGCGCTGCCCGACGGGCTGGGCCCCGGCGCGTACACGGTCACCGTGCAGGGGCTCGTCGACGAACACTTCGCCGCGCTGCGCACCGCCGAGGGGCAACCGCCGCTGGTGGCGAAGCTGCACCTGTACTGGCGCGACGCCAACACCTCCGTCGGCGCGTTCTTCACCAACCTGGTCGGCGTGAACGCCGGCCCGACCCCGGCCGAGCTGACCCAGGCGCTGGTCGCCGTCCTGCGGGTCACGAAGGTGCGCCGGCTCACCGGCGAGCGGACGTACGACACCGAGCTGACCCTCGTCGAGCAGGCGTACGCCCGGCTCGGGCAGCGGGTCGCCGAACGGTTCGAGGCGGCCACGTTCACCGCCGCGATCCGCGCCATCGGCGAGCGGACCCGGGTGGACGTGACCGGATGGGGCGCCAACCCGGACGGCACGATGACCCGCGGCGCGACCGAGGCGGCCGGCGACGAGCGGGTCGCCTTCGGGGCGGGGCTGCTCTACCGCGCCGCCCTGGAACGTCTCGGCGGCGCCTTGCAGCAGTCCCTCAACGCGTACGGGCGGGGGATGCTGCTGATCCGCGACGGCACCGTGCACGTCGGCAAGCGTCCCATCCCGTACCCGGAGGGCGAGCCGAAGCCGCTGACCCTCGCCACCGGTCTGCTGGCCTGCACCGAGAACGGCACCCAGGACACCGACCCGTACGCGGCCACCGAGACCGGCGGCACCGCCGCGCCGCGCCGCCGGGCGTGGACGCTGACCCTCAAGGGCCGCCCCGACCTGAAGCCCGGCGACCTGGTGCGCTTCGATCCGCCCCCCACCGACGAGGCCACCACGCTGGGCAGCGTCGGCGCGGCGCTGCTCGGCTCGTTCGCCGCGCCGTTCGCCCCGTCGACCGGGGAACTGGGCGCGGGGTCGAAGCTGCTCTACCTCAGCGCCGCCCGGCACACGCTGTCGCGTACCGCCGGTTTCGTCACGGTGGTGCAGGGCGTGGAGGTCGCGTCGAGCGCCCAGGCGTGGGACACCTGGAGCGACGCGTCCGGTGTGGGGACGGCCGAGCCGGCCGGCCCGGCGTCGTCACCCGGGGTGGCCGCCGCCGAGGCGGTGCGCCGGGCCGCCCGCGCGGCCCGGGGTGAGACGCGCGGCCTGGAGATCGGCGAGGTACGCGCGGTCGCCACCAAAGCCAGCGGCGCGGTCGAGCCGCCCGCCCAGACCGAGACGGTGTGGGAGGGCCTCGTTCGCCCGGACGGCCGCCCCAACGGCTCCCGCCGCCTGCCGGTACGCCGGCAGCAACCCGCTCCGCTGCCCGGGGTGACCTACCTGACCCCATTCGCCTGGGGCGGGTGCGGGCTGATCCTGCCCCGCTACCCGGGCACCCGGGTGGCGCTGGCCTACCGCAACGGCGCACCGGACGACCCGGTCGAGGTGGGCGCGCTCTGGCCCACCGGGCACGCCCCGGTTTCCGAGCCGGGGGACTGGTGGCTGTCCCTGCCGGTCGGGGTGGCCGACAGCAGCCGCTCATCCATCGCCGACACGGCAACCCCCGCCGACCACGACGGCAAGGTGGCGCACGACCTCACCGACGGCGACGGCAACCGGGTCATCGAGCTGGGCGAGCTGACCGTGCGGGTGGGTCGGGCCCAGCTCAAGGGTCGCGGCCAGCGCCCGGCGCGCGCCGACGAGGCCGACAGCATCACCATCGAGCACGCCGCCGGCGGGTCCTCGATCGTGATGAAGCAGGACGGCTCGATCACCATCACCGCCACCCAGATCGACCTGGACGCCGGCAACGGCGCGGTGAACATCAGCGGCGGCACGGTCAGCATCGCCGCCGACGACGTCGACGTCCAGGTCAGCAACGCGATGAACGTCCACTGAGGAGAGCGACATGGCATTCGTGCTCACCACGTCGAGCGACGTGCACTGCCCCAACCAGGGGAAGGTCTCTCCGACCGGGCAGGGCAAGCTGACCGTCGACCACAAGCCGGTGGTCCGCCTCGACGGCGTCAACGGCAAGTCGGTGGCCGGCTGCACCATCACCACCAGCAACTCCACCAAGCAGTGCAGCACGGTGACGTCCGCGACCGGGGCGGCCGGCAAGCTCACGGTCGGCGGGGCCGGGGTGGCGCTGGACTCGCTCAGCGGCGCCACCGACGGCTCCAGCCCCGGACTGTCCGCCAGCGCCGGGCAGAGCAAGCTGAAGGCGGCCTGAGGTGGACCGCACCGAGCGCGAACGGCAGGCCGCCCAGCGCCGCTACCTCGGCTGGGGCCTCGCCTTCGAACCCACCATGCCCGGCGTCGACCTGGCCCGGGACATCGTCTTCGACGACGGACCGAACGGCCGGACGTGGGCGCTGGTCGAGGGCACCGGCAACGTGGCCCAGAGCCTCGCGGTGGCGCTGACCACGCTGCGCGGCTCGAACGTCTTCGACGCGACGTTCGGCTTCGACGGGCTCAACGCCCTCGCCGAGCAGATCGAGCCGAACCTCATCCGCGAGCAGGTCCGCATCGGCATCATCACCCTGCTCGACCGCGATCCGCGGGTCCGCAAGATCGTCGACGTGAACCTCGACGACGGCCGGCTCGGCGCGGGCCGTGCCGACGACGCGTCGGCCGCCGCGCTGCGCGCCTCGCGCACCCTCCAGGTCCAGGTCCAGTTCGAAACCATCACCGACGACCGGCTCTCGGTGCGCCTCGGGGAGCTGCCAAGTGTCTGACCCGACCCTCCCGGCCGAGCTGGCCGACGTCCTCGCCGTCGACGCCGCCGCGCTGCGGGCCACCGGCTCGACGGGCTTCGGCATCGTCGAGACCGGCTTCGTGCCCAAGTCCTTCGCCCGGCTGCTCGCCGAGAAGCTGGCCACCGCCCGGCTGCTCTTCGGCGAGGACGTCGACCTGACCAGCGGCGCGGTGCTGCGCAAGGTCCTCGAACTCGCCGCCCTGGAGGACGCCCGGATGTGGGCCGCGCTCGGCGCGGTCTACGACAACTCCTTCGTGGTGTCCGCGACCGCCGACGCGCTGACCCGCCTCGGCGAGGAACTCGGCATACCCCGGCCGTACCTGCCGGCCCGGGGGACGGTGAAGCTCAAGCTCAAGGCCGCGCTGCCGACCGGCCACCCACAGCTCACGCTGCCCCGGGGCGCCCGACTGTCCACAGCCGGCGGGCACCACGTGGCCCTGGACGAGACAGTGGTGCTCTCCGCCGCCGTCGGTGAGCGCGAACCGGCCGTCGCCGCCTTCTATCCCGGCCCCGCGCACAACCTCGACCCCACCCAGCCGCAGCAGAAGATCGACCGCTGGAACCGCGCCGACACCCTGCTGGCCGACCTGGACGACGCCGAGCAGGCCGCCGGCAAGGAGCTGGTCGAGATCACCCACACCGTCGCGCTCACCGGCGGCGAACAGCAGGTCTCCGACGCCCGCTACCGGCAACTGCTGCTGGCCGCGCCCCGCTCCATCTGGACGGCCGAGGCGATCGGCCTCGCGGTGGCCACCGTGCCCGGCGTACGCCAGGTGCAGGTCTTCGACGGCCGGGGCGGACTGGACCTCAACCAGTCCATCTTCGGAAACTTCAACTTCATCGAGCGGGTCTTCAGCACCGAACGCGACCTGGGCAACCCGTACTACGTCACGGTGCTCGTCGCGCCGACCGCCGCCGCCATCTGGGACGGGCCGGACGGGCTGCACGCCGCCGTCGAGTCGGTCATCGAGGACCTGCGCCCGGTGGGCATCTTCGCCTCGGTGGACCGGGCCGACGAGGTCGGCATCGGCGTCGAGGCGGACCTGGTGATCCGGGGCCTGCCGCTGCCCACCGGCTCGAAGGAGACGATCAACGCCTCCACGGCCGCCACCGAGCTGCGCGCCCGGCTGCACGCCCGGCTACGCCGGTACGTCGACGAACTGCCCTTCGGCGAGCCGGTCCGGGCCGCCGAGGTGATCTGGACGCTGATGAACGAGCCGGGCGTCGCCGACGTGCGCAACCTGCGGCTGGTCCGCTTCCCGGCCGACTCGGCGGTGGTGGTGACCGGCAGCGCGCCCACCGGCGACGGGGTGCAGCGGCTGCCGGTCGGCGACAACGCGGTGCTCGCCGCCAACCAGGTGCCCGTCTACGTCGACCGGGACGACCCCCGGCCGTTCCGGATCGTCTGAGCGGGGGCGCGATGACCGACATCCGGGTACCCGTGGACGGCGTCGACCCGTCCGTCGAGCGCAACCTGATCGACCAGTTGGAGGGCCCCTATCCGGGAACCGTCCGGCGGGTCGTGGTGCCGCTCGCCACCACCGGTGCCGCCGCCGTGGACTGGACCAGCCGGCATCCGCTGCTCACCGTCGTGCTGCGCCGCGACCTGGCCGAGGAGACCGTCCGGGTGACGGTCACCGTCGACCCGGGCGGCGCGGGGCAGCGGGTACTGCCGCCGGTGGTGTTCGCGCCCTGGTCCGCCGAGGGCGCGTCGGTGCCGGCGTACGTGCCGGACACCGCCGACGAGCCGCTGGTCGCGCCGTTCGCGGTCGCCGTGTCGGCCGAGCGGGCCGTCGAGGGCACGGCCGCCTTGGCGCTTACCGGCACCGCGCTCCCCGCCCTCGTCGAGCTGGCCGTGGTCGAGGGCAACCTGGGTCGCCTGCTCTACCTGGTGTCGTACGAGAAGCACCGGCTGCGTCGGGCGGCCCGGGAGGTGCACGCGTACCGGACCCTGGCGCACGCCCGGCGCGACGCGCTGGACCGGATCGGCGCGGACGTCGGGGTGGCCCGCTTCGTCGACGAGCTGGTGCACGAGCCGACAAACGGCGAGGTGTACGCCCGACGCCTGCCCCCACCGGCCCGCGAGCCGGACGACGCGTACGCCCACCGGCTCGGGCTGTACCGGCGGTTCCTGCTGCCCACCCCGGGCGCGGTACGCCGGCTGCTCAACGGCCCCGGCGCGGACACCGACCCGAACACGGGCCTCTTCGCCGACCTGCCCGGCGGGGCGCGCTTCACGCTGCGCGAGGACGACGACCAGTTCGCGGTGGCGGTCCGGCTGGTCGCCGTCGGCGACCCGCAGCACCGCACCAACTTCCTCGCCCAACTGCGCCGCGACCGCCTGGTGTTGCCCGCCAACACCCCGCCGAACAACACCGTCCACGCCGGTCGGGCGTTGCCGGCCAGCCGCCTCGCCGAGGTCACGGCGCTGCGGGCGAGCCTGCGTCAGTCGTACACCTTCGACAGCTCGCACGGCATCGCGCCGCCGCTGGCGACCGCCCTGGACCGTGCGGGGCGGGTGTGCCGGGCGCTCGGCTCGACGATCGTGTGGCAGGTCAGCCGCGCCCAGGACGACGCCGGTGGGAGCCGCTACGAGTTGGGTCTCGGCGTCGACGTGAGTTGGCCGACCCCGGCGCAGGCCACCGACCTGCGTAACCGGGTGCTGGACACCGGCCGGACGGTGACCGCCGACCGGACCGCCGAGGCGCTCATCGTCGCCGCCCGCGCCGCCGGCGTGCCGACCGTCTCGGCCGACGGCGAGCTGGCCTGGCTGTGGCGGGTCTGCGGGTTGCCGACGACGCACCGGGTCAGCACCACCGTGATGTACCTGTCGCACCTGCCCACCCGGGGGCTCGCGGTGACCGCGCCGCTGACCGCCCCGGTGGGCGTCGACGCGCCGGTCGAGGCGCAGTTCCACGCGCCGGGCGACCCGGGTGGCAACGCCCTGCTGCTGGCCGGTCTGGCCGCGGCACGCACGGCCTGGGTGGCTGCCGGGGAGACGGCGTGGTCGCCGTTGACCGACGCCGCGGCCCGCACCCGGTGGGCGGCCGTGCCGACCCGACCCGCCGGGCAGCCGGTCGACGCGGTCCTCGCCGCCGCCGGCCTACCCGCGGTACGCGACCCGGTGCCCGTGGTGGCCGCGCTGAACCGCCTCCCCGACGAGCTGGTGGAGACCATCGAACTGCCGGCCGCGCTGGCGTCCGCGCTGATCGCCGGCCAACCGGCCGCCGCCGACCGGCTGGCCCGGCTGGTGGGGCTGCTGCGCGACCAGCACCTCGCCGCCGTGCTTCCGCTCGTCGAGACGGGCAACCGGGTGCTGCTGGTGTGCGGCGTCATCGGCCTGCCGCAGGCCGGGGTGAACCTGAGCGAGCGCCGGGCCACCGGGTTCCGCTGGTACACGGTGGGACTCGGCGGCGGCACGGCGGAGATCAAGGCGGTCGGCGCGCGGACCGCGCTGCGCCCCACCCACGCCGGCCTGGTCGCCGTGGTGGCGCTCTCCTACGTGCGGACCGGCCGGACCGATCCGTACGAGTTCCGGGTCGAGCTGCCCGACGGGGTGACGTTGACCCTGGAGCAGTACGAGCGGCTGATGAACACCCTGACGAGGATCTGCCCGCTCGGGGTGGAGATCAACACCTTCGGCATTCGCCGTGACCACGTCGACCTCGACGACGACGGGACGGCCGAGCCGCTGCGCCCGGCCGTCGCCCGGACCTTCCGCACCTTCCAGCAGCGCCGGCACCGCGGCGTGTACGACCAGCTCTGAGAGGGACACCACGATGGCGAACGAGATCAACTACGACGGGGTGACCGTCACCGAGCTGTACGAGGCGTTCACCAGGAACGGCATCCCGGCCTCGGACGCCAGCGTGCTGGTCTCCTCCTGGATCTACGAGAACGTCGGCACCGCGAAGCGGGTGTTCAGCTACGCCGAGTCGTTCCCGGCGGTGGAGCCGGGCTGCGCCCCACCACCGTTCGCCCGCACGTTCGCGCACACCGACTGGGTGGACGGCGAGGACGTCGTGCAGGCCGGCCAGACACCGGGGGAGCAGGGCTTCAACGAGCGCTTCCACCGCATCGAGCACGACCTGGACCACCTCGGCACCGACCTGGCCAAGGCGTTCACCTGCATGGCGGCGATGCGGGTGAGCCTGCGCCGGCTGCTCGACGAGATCCGCGCCGAGATCAACCGGCTGCACTCGACGGTGCACGAGAACAAGATCGTGCCCGGCCCGTACACCTTCGAGCAGATCCCCAACTACATCGGCGCGTTGGACTTCGGCAAGTACATGGGCACCACGATGTTCATGGACAAGAAGGTCAGCATCTGGCAGACCAAGGCCGGCACGATCGTGCTGCCCGCCGTGGAGACCCTCGGCGTGGACGTGGTGGTCGGTCCGAAGGTGCGCGGCGCCGCCCAGGTCGCCCGCTACGCCGTCGAGCACGGTGACGTGCGGCAGCGCTTCCCGCGCGAGGTGAAGGTGGTCGAGTTCATCCGCTTCTTCGGCGAGGACGAGGTGGCCGATGGCCGGAGCATCCGCGACGTGCTCAAGGTGCTGCCGGCCGACAGCAGCTACCCGAGCCTGGACGCGATGATCGCCGAGGTCAGCGAGCGCGAGGCCGTCATGGTCCGGACCACCGTCGGGGCCCAGTCGGCGGTCTCCGCGGCCCTCGGCGTCGACGCGGGGCTGGAGAACGTCGCGGACGCCGACATCGCGATGCTCGCCGGGGTGCCGACCAAGGCCCGCGCCGCGCTGGCCCGCGCCGGGATCAGCACGCTGGGCAAGCTCGCCGAGGCGCCGGCCGAGCGGGTGCTCGGCATCATGAAGGAGGCCGGGGTACGCGCCGAGGCCGGCGACGCCGCCGAGTGGACCGGGTACGCCCAGACGCTGAGCAAGCTGCGCTGAACGGCCGGCGACGACTCCGGCGAACGGTTGATCCGCGCCGTTCGCCGGGTCGGTGTGACGACACTGCGCTGGCGTACCGACCCTCCACACCCGACCGTGAGAATCCCACGGGGCGATCGGGCACGAAGGGCGCGCGGATGGCAGTTCACGAGGCGAGGTACGACCTGCGCTCCGGGGCGCCGGAGACCGGGGCGGTGCGACCGAGTCGGTACGCGTTGCGGCTGCTCGGCGGCTTCGCGCTGGAACGCGACGGCCGGTCCGTGGTGGTGCCGCAGGGGGCCCGGCGGCTGCTCGCCTACCTCGGCGTACGCCAGCGGTGTGCCCGCTCGGAGGCTGCTGGGACGCTCTGGCCCGCCTCCCACGAGGATCGGGCGCGGGCCAACCTGCGCACGATGCTGTGGCGGCTGCACCGGGTGACGCCCGAGCCCTTGGTCGAGGAGGACGACGGGCTGGCCCTGGCCGCCGACGTCACGAGTGACGTGGCCGCCCTGAGTACGGCGGCGGCCGTCCTGCTGGCCGGCGGCTCACCCGTGGGCACCGTGCCGGCGTTGGCGACCGGCGAGCTGTTGCCTGGCTGGTACGACGACTGGGTTCTGACGGAGCGGGAACGGCTGCGCCAGACCCGGCTGTACGCGCTGGAAGCTCTCGCCGAACGCCTCACCGCCCAGGGACGCTTCAGTGAGGCGGTGCAGGTGGCGTTGACCGCCGTGCACCTGGAGCCGCTGCGGGAGAGCGCCACCCGCGCGCTGATCGCGGTGCACCTGGCCGAAAGCAACATCAACGAGGCGGTGCGACGGTTCGAGCTGTTCCGCGCCGACCTGGGCCGGGAGTTGGGCGTCGCTCCGACACCCTGGCTGGAGCGTCTGGTGCAGGCTGGCCGCTCCGGCGCCGCGGTCCCGTATCCCTGAGCAACCGCACCACCCATACCGACAACGCGCCCGCGCGTGTCCCGCCTGGCCGCTACCTGTCTGGCCTGGCCGCTACCTGTCTGGCTCCTGCCCGGCCGTCGGTCTGCCCCCGCCAACAGTCCGCTCAGTCAGCCCGGCCGCCCGTGGGCGGCGGCCACGGGTCTCCTGCGCGCCCTCTGCTCTGCTTCAACCCGCGCAACACTGAGACGCCGTCAGTGTTGCCTCCGTTGAAGCAGAGCAAGGGACGCGCGAGGGGGTGGGGTAGGGGCGTCGGTTGGCGGGCGGGCGGGCCGCTGGTCAGCCGGGTCAGTGGGTCGCGGGCGGGATGCTCTGCTCGTACTGGAAGACGTTGTGCGGGTCGTACTTCGCCTTGACTTTGCGCAGTCGCGGGAAGTTGCGCCCCCAGTAGGCCTCCTCCCACTCCGCCATGCCGATGTTCGGCACATTGACGTACGCGCCGTCCACGTAGGGTCGCAGCGCCTGGCTGAACTCGGCGATCCAGGTCTGCGCGATCGGGGTGATGGCGTCGCCGCTGTCCGGCTCGCCGCGGGTGCCCCAACCAGCGCCGGGCTCGGAGTAGAAGAGCGCGTCACGGTGCGGGAACGCCGAGCCGCCGAAGGGCTCCTGCCGTTGGGCGCCCCGGCCGAACGCCTGGGTGAAGAAGTTGCTGTCCGGCGACGGCGCCTTCTCCATGAACTCGCGGACGATGCTGATCGCCCTTGTCGGGAAGGGTTCCCTGGTGAACTGGGAGAAGAACTTCCACTTCGCCGGCTCTTCGTCGTTCGGGACCTGGAATCCGGCGTACGTCTCGCTCCAACCGCCGATCTGCACGCTGACCTCGGGGTTGCCGATGGAGAGCAGCGGTTCCAGCAGCCTTCTCACCTCCGCCTCCGATCCCTCGGCGAGCACCCCGAACACCAGGATCTCGGTCGGGTGGATCTCGACCTGGCTGCCGAGGCGGGGGTCGGCGAACGGCGCGACGCGCTGCCAGGTGTCGAAGACGTCGTGCAGGTCGTCGAGGCCCGACCAGGTCGCCTGCAGGTACGCCACGCTCTCCAGCGGGGCTACCTGGTAGGTCAGGGAGGTGACGATCCCGAAGTTGCCGTTTCCGGCGCCGCGCAGCGCCCAGAGCAGGTCCGCGTGGTTCCACGGGTCCACCTCGAGCACCCTGGCGCCGTTGGCGCCCGCCGCGACGACGATCTCCGCCCCGATCAGGTTGTCGCAGGCCATGCCGAGGTAGCGGGTGAGGAACCCGAAGCCGCCACCGAGGGTCGCGCCGGACAGGCCGACGGTCCCCTCCGTTCCGGTCGTCGCCGCGAGGTCGTACTCCCCGAGCGCGGTGATCGCTTCCGACTGGTTGAGCCCCGCGCCGAGCTTCGCCGTGCGCGTGGCGGTGTCGATGTGGACGTCCTTCAGCTCGCTGACGTCGATGACGAGGCCGTTGTCGACGTTCGACCAACCTTCCAGGCTGTGCCGGCCGCTGCGTACCCGCAGCGCCACGTCGTGCTGCCGAGCCCAGGTGAGGGCGTTGACGACGTCCTGGGTCTCCTGAGCGAAGACGATGACCAGCGGGTAGCGCACGAACAGCTCGTCCCAGCCGATGCTCGCCTCCGCGTAGTCGGGGCTCTGGGGGCGGACGATCCGGCCGGTCAACGTCGCGGGCGGGTAGGTGTCGCCGACGGGTGGGCCGTCCGCCGCCACCGCCGAACTGCCAGCCATCACGCCGGGCAGGGCGATCGCTCCGGCGCCGACGGCCGTCGCCCTGAGCAGATCGCGACGAGAAAGGTCGCGCATGGTCCGAATCCTCTCGACGGGGGTCGCGTCAGAGATTCGACCGAGAGGACCTTTGCCTCCCAACTGACGCAAAACCACCGTAATTCCGCAGGCTGCGGCGCAGATCCGAGAACTTGTCACAGAACCCGGTCGGGTGACGCGACGGCAGGTCAGTTGGCGTGCGCGGGCTGGTCCAGGATGGCGCTGAACCGCTCCTCGGCAAGATCGAGCTGACCGAAGATGTGCCGCTTGACCCCCGCCGACAACGGCGTGTCCGGCCGGCCGATCAGATCCCGGAAGAGCGGCACCAGCGGCCGGTACTTACGGGCCGACGAGACGACCTTCGGCCCGACCGTGTGGATCACGCCGACGCCGTTGTCGGTGAAGTCCGACACCTTGATCACCCGGGCCCAGGGCTCGCGGTCCAGGCTGACCGCCAGGTGCTCCCGGTACTGCGTGTTGCGGTCCCGCTCGGGGTCGTACACCGGGTTGGTGACGGCGGCGACGAGCGTCGCGACACGCGTCCCGAACCGCACGGCGAGCGCGGCCAGCGCGGCCCCGGTCGGGTCGGTGCCGGCGCCGTCGCCGGCCAGCTCGACCGGGTGGTCCTCGACCGCGTCGTGCAGCAGGCCGGCGACGATCACGTCCACGTCGCGCACCTGGTAGTGGTGCATCAGTCGGATCGCCACCCGCAGCAGGTGGTTCAGGTACGGCTCGCGGACGCGCCGGTCGTCACGGTGCAACTCGGCGGCCAGGTCGAGCGCGGCGGTCAACCGCTCGCGGGCGGCGTCGTCGAACTGTTGGATCTCCAGCCGGAAGCGCTCCAGCAGGCCCGGTTCGCCGTGGATCTCGGTGATCGCGTGCATCGGCATGCTGCCCAGGTGCGGCGGGAAGTCCATGCGTCACTTATAGCCGATCTTCACCACATCGATGAGCCCTTACGTCGTCGACCCGACCACGAACTCCGGCGGGTCGAGCCGTCAGATCGGCAACCGGTCGGCCCCGGCCAGGGGATTCACCACGAGAGGGACCAGCGGCGTCGGTAGCACGGGATCACGACGCAGGGTGGGCGTCCAGCCCGCGTCGGCGGCCAGGTCGGGATCGTGGACCGCGTTGTACGCGGCCAGCAGGTCGACCGGCCGGGCCCGGCCGGTGCCCTGGCGCACCCAGGAGCCCCGCTCGGTCAGCCCGGTGCCACCCCAGTCGTAGAGCAGGTCGGCCGGGTCGACCGCCGGATCCAGGGTGAAGAAGTTGTTCTCCGCGTACATCGCCGACTGGACCCCGACGCCGAGGGCGTACTGGAAGCCGTCCCCGCCGAGCCGGTAGTGGTTGTTGTAGACGTCGACCTGACCGAAGCGCACCCGGGGCAGTCGTTGCAGGACGCCGTCGAAGAGGTTGTGGTGCAGGGTGACCTTGAGCCGGCCCACGTCCGGCCCGACAGTGTTGGACGAGCCGATCAGCATCAGCTTGTCCCGCCCGATGAACCGGTTCCAGGTGGCGGTGACTCCGCTGGCGGTGTGGGTGACGTCCAACGACCCGTCGTGCACCTGGTAGGGCCGCCCGAAGTAGCTGGGCTGGGCGCTGTCCGGGTTGTCGCCGTCGGTGAACGTGTCGTGGTCGACCCAGACGTGCTCGCTGCGACGTACCGAGATCTGGTCGTACTGGCTGTTCCAGTTGCCGGTCTCGCCGTCGGTCGGCGACCAGGCGGGGAAGCAGTCCCGGGCGTCCACGAAGGTCAGGTTTCGCACGATGACGTTCGACGCCCGGTCGATCATGAGGGTGAGGCCGGTCAGCCGGGCCCCGCGCAGCCCGACGATCGTCGTGTTGGGGCCCACGTTGATCTGGGTCTGGCGGGTCTGGTTCGCCACCGACCGCACCCGGGCCTCCTCCAGCGGCCCGGCGGGGGCCACCCGACCCCACACCGCCGGGTCGTACGCGGCCAGGTAGGCGTCCAGCCGGTACGTCGGGTCGGCCAGGTCGGCGCAGCTCAGCGCCGTACCGTCGGGTGCTTCGAAGCCGTCGACGGCACCGTCCACGTAGATGAGCTTCGGCGTGGCATCGGTGGCGTTGGTGGCGTTGTCACCGCCGAGCGCGTCGACCAGCTCGGCCCGGCTGTGCACCACCCGGGTCCGTTCGGCGGTGGCCGCCGAGCCGCCGGTGGTGCCGTCGCCCTCGGCCGCCCAGCCGTCGCGCTCGGGCAAGGCCTGCCGACCGAGGTGGCGGGCCGACCAGGACAGCCGGTCGGTGGGCGGAACGTCGGGGTGGGCGGCGGCCGGTGCGGCGACGAGCAGCAGGGCGACCACCAGTACGCCGATGAGGGGTTTGCGCATCGCTTCGCTCCGTTCTGCTGAGGTGTCCGATGGCGTCGTGTCGGGTCCGGAGGTGCTATTCCGCGAGTTCGGTGCGATACGGGGCAGTCGCCCAGGGCACGCCCCACTCGCTCGGCAGCGCCCCGCGTTCGGCCGAGGCGCGCAGCACGTCGGCCACGCCGCGCAGGTGACGGACGCGCTGGTCTCCGTCGCCCACCCCGTCGACCAGCTCCCCGTCGAGCAGTCGGGGCTCGGGGGCGGCCCGCAGCGCGTCCAGCAGGGCGGTGAACGGCGCGGTACGGGCCAGCGGCGCGATCAGCGGCACCCCGACCGGGTCGATCCGGTGGGCGAGCAGGTTCTCCAGCAGGCCCCGTCGACCGGGGACGCGGCGGGTCACCGCGTCGCCGGGCAGGCGCAGCCGGTCGGTCGGGTACTCCAGCGACGCCGGGCCGCTCTTGCCGGTCACCACCAGCTCGCCGGCCACGAACTCGGCGGAGGCCAGCGTGACCGCCGCCAGCACGGGTGGGCCGGCGCGGAGACGGACGCGCAGCACCGCCGTGTCCTCCACCTCGATCGGCCGGACCCGGTAGCGCTCCACCTCGATCGCCGCCGGCCACGGTGGCGCCCCTCCCAGCGCCTCGGCGACCGCGAGGCACTGCATTACCGCGTGCGCGAGTGGGTTGACGAGCGCGCCGTCCAGCACCGGCCGGCCGTCCACGCTTCGTCGACCGGCCCACGGGGAGCGGGCGTAGTAGGCGTCCGGCCGTTGCCAGGCGGCGACGGCGGAGATGCCGGTGACCGTGCCCAACCGGCCTGCGGCCACCGCGTCGGTCAGCGCGGTCAGCGCCGCCGAACCGAGCGCCTGAAAGCCGACCTGCGCCACCCGGCCGGCCGCCGCGAGCGCGTCGGTCAGCTCGTGATGCTCGGCCAGCGACAGCACCGGCGGCTTCTCCAGCAGCAGGTCCGCGCCGGCCGCGACGGCGTCGCGGGCGATCGGCAGGTGGGTGTGCGGCGGAGTGCAGATCACCACCACCTCCGGGCGGGTGGCGGCGAGCATCGTCGGGTGGTCGGTGAACACGCCGACGCCGGGCGGCACGGGCGCCTCCCGCTCGTCGCGCACCGGTGCGACGTCGACCAGGGCGACGAGTCGCAGGCGGCCGTCGGCGTGCAGCGGGGCGATCACCCGCCGGTGCCAGTGACCGTGCCCGTTCGCCCCGATCACCGCCACCGTCGTCGGCGGCACCGACCCGTTCACGCGACACCGACCGATAGCGCCACCGCCGGTAGCGCCGCCCTCCCGGCCGGGGCCGCCCGGCTCACCGGACGCCGGCCAGGGTCGCCTCGACGCCGTGTCGTCCGAGCGCGGTGAGCCAGGCGGTCACCTGGGCGCGTACCTCGTCGTCCTCGGCGACCTCGGCCGGGATCACCTCGCGCAGCGCGAAGACGGCGTCGACCGCGCCGGCCGGGCTCTGCGCGCCGGCGTCCAGGGCGGCCCGGATCGGCCCCGCGAGCGGGTCCTGCAACGGCAGCGGGCGGCCGTCGTCGGCGTACCCCAGCGCGAAGCGCAACCAGGACGCCACGACCAGCGCGCCCCAGCGCGCGGACCGTCCGGACGCGCGCAGGTCGGCGATGGTCTGCAGGATGCGTTGCGGCAGCTTCTGCGACCCGTCGGTGGCGACCTGGAGGGTGCGGTGCCGGATCGCCGGGTTGCCGAACCGGGCCAGGACCTGTTCGCCGTAGTCGACGACCCGCACCCCGTCCGGCGGTGTGAAGCTGGCCGCGACGTCCTCGGCGATCAGCCGGCGCAGCACGTCGGCCAGGTGCGGGATCTCCAGGGCGTCCGCGATGGTCTCCCGCCCGGCCAGCGCGCCGAGGTACGCCACGGCCGAGTGCACACCGTTGAGGGCGCGCAGCTTCAACCGCTCCCACGGCCCGGCGTCGTCGGTCAGCACCGCCCCGGCGTGTTCCCAGCCCGGCCGTCCGCCGGGGAAGTCGTCCTCGATGACCCACTGCGCGTACGGCTCGGCGGCCACCGCGGCCAGGTCGGTGACGCCGAGCGCCCGACGGGCCGTGTCGATGGTCTCCGGGGTGCTGGCCGGCACGATGCGGTCCACCATGGTCCCCGGGCACGTCACGTTGGCGGCCACCCAGTCGACGAACCCGGCCGGCGTCCCGGCGGCCCGCGCGATCGCCTGGTCGACCAGGCCGCGCAGCCGTCGGCCGTTGGCCGGCAGGTTGTCGCAGCTCACCAGGGCGACCGGTCCGGCGTCCGCGGCGGCGCGGGCCGCCAGCCCGCGCAGCAGCAGACCCGGCACGGTGGCCGGGGGCCGATGACCGGCGAGGTCCGCGGCGAGCGCGGAGTCCGGCGACAACCGGCCGGTCACCGGGTCGAGCTGGTACGCCTTCTCGGTGACGGTGAGCGTCACGACGCGGACCGCCGGGTCGGCGAGCAACGCCACCACGGCGTCCGGATCGCTCGGCGCGTGCCGTACGCCGCTCAGCGCGCCCACCACCCGGGTGGTGGCGTCGGCGGCGGACAGGGCGCTCACGCTGAACAGGTTGTCCTGGGCGGCGAGCGCGTCGACCACGGCGGCGCTGCGCGGGGCGACGGCCACGATGCCCCAGTCGCCGCCGGCCGCGCCGACCGCCGCCTCGGTGTAGACCGCCTGGTGCGCGCGGTGAAAGGCCCCCAACCCCAGGTGTACGACGCCCGTCGGCACGGTGCCCGGCCGCACGAGGGGGCGGGAGTCGACGGGCAGGTGGCGCAGCACCCCCAGGCCGAGGCGGGACGCGCCGACGGTCACCGCCATGCCGGACCGTCCGGGAACCGGTACTCCGCGATCGACGACTGTCTCATGGTGGCGCTGTAACCGGGGCGCTCCGGGAGCAGGTACCGGCCGCCGCGGGTGCGTACCGGGTCGACGAAGTGTTCGTGCAGGTGGTCGACGTACTCGATCATCCGACCGTCGAGGCTCGTGCCCACCCGCAGGTAGTCGAAGATCGCCAGGTGCTGGACGTACTCGCAGAGGCCGACGCCGCCCGCGTGCGGGCAGACCGGCACCCCGAACTTGGCCGCCAACAGCAGCTCGGCCAGCACCTCGTCGACGCCGCCGACCCGGCACGCGTCGACCTGCATCACGCCGATCGCGTCGGCCTGGAGCAACTGCTTGAAGATGACGCGGTTGGCGGCGACCTCACCCGTGGCCACCCGGCACCGGCCGTCGGTCAGCTCGGCGACGGCGCGGTTGATCCGGGCGTGCCCGAGGATGTCGTCGGCGTGCGTCGGCTCCTCGATCCAGTACGGGTCCACCTCCGCGAGGGCGGTCATCGCGGTGATCGCCTCGTCGACGTCCCAGACCTGGTTGGCGTCCATCATCAACAGCGCGTCCGGGCCGATCTCGGCGCGGATGATCCGGGCCCGGCGCAGGTCGTCGGCGAGCGGGCCGCCAACCTTCATCTTCATGGCCCGCCAGCCGTCGTCGTACGCCTGCCGGGTCAGCGCCCGCACCTTGTCGTCGGGGTAGCCGAGCCAGCCGACCGAGGTGGTGTACGAAGGAAAACCGTCCCGTTCCAGCGTCGCCAACCGGTCGGCCAGGCCGTCGCGTCCCTTGTCGAGGATGGCCGCCGCCTCGTCGGGCGTCAGCGCGTCGCTGATGTGGTGGAAGTCGACGCTGGCGACGAGGTCGTCGGTGGGCAGCTCGGCCAGGAACCGCCACATCGGCTTGCCGGCGATCCTGGCCCGCAGGTCCCACACGGCGTTGACGAGCGCCCCGGTCGCCATGTGGATGACGCCCTTCTCGGGGCCCAGCCAGCGCAACTGCACGTCCGCGCTGAGCGAGCGCCAGAACGCCACCGGCTCGGCGGCGATCTCTTCGACCGTACGACCCTCGACGTGGTGGGCCAGCGCCCGCACCGCCGCGCAGGTGATCTCGTTGCCCCGGCCGTTGGTGAAGGTGAACCCCGCGCCCACCGGCCCGGAGTCGGTGCCCAGCTCGACGTACGTCGCCGAGTAGTCGCCCCGGTTGATGGCGTCGGACCCGTCGCCCCGGGCGGCGGTGGGGAAGCGGACGTCGTGCACCTCGACGGAGGTGATGGTGGTGGTCACTGGCTCGACCCTTCGAAGTGGAAGACCCGTTTGGGTAGCCGGTACGCCAGGTCGACGATCGTCTCGGCGGCCTCGTCCATCGCGAGCCGGTGCTCGGCGACCAGCCGGGCCAGGAAGCCGGCGTCGACCCGGCGGGCCACGTCGTGGCGTACCGGAATGGAGCAGAACGCCCGGGTGTCGTCGACGAACCCGGTCGTGTTGTAGAAGCCGGCGCTCTCGGTGACCGTCTCCCGGAACCGCCGCAGCGCCTCGGGGGAGTCCAGGAACCACCAGGGCGCTCCGAGCAGCAGCGCGGCGTACCCGCCGGCCAGGGGCGCCAGCTCGCGGGTGAAGGTGTCCTCGTCGAGGGTGTAGAGCACCACCGTCAGCCGGGGGTCGTTGCCGTAGCGGGACAGCAGCGGGGCGAGCGCGTGCACGTACTCGGTGGCCTGCGGCACGTCGCCGCCGACGTCCCGGCCGTGCCGCTCGTACAGCCAGCGGTTGTGGTTGCGCACCGCGCCGGGGTGCAGCTGCATCACCAGTCCGTCGTCGAGGGACATCCGGGCGAACTCCATCAGCATGTGCGCCCGGAACGCCTCCGCGTCGGCGGCGTCCGCCGCGCCGCGCAGCCCACGGTCGTAGAGGCGGGCGGCCTGCGCCGGGCTCAGGTCCAGGGTGCGCGCGGTGGGGTGCCCGTGGTCCGACGAGGTCGCCCCGGCCGCGACGAACGCGGCCCGGCGGGCCCGCAGCGCGGCCAGATAGCCGGGGTACGTGCCGGTGTCCTCGCCGGCCAGCGCGCCGAGCCGCGCCACGTTGGCCGACCAGCCGTCGAACTCCATGTCCACCACGTCGTCCGGGCGGAAGGTGGTGACCACCCGACCGCCCGGCCCACCCCAGCCGTCGGCGGCGAGCTTGGCGTGCGCCGCGAGGTCGTCCAGCGGTGACTCGGTGGTGGCGAGGACCTCGATCCCGAAGCGCTCGAACAGCGCCCGGGGCCGGAACTCCGGCTCGGCGAGCCGCGCGGCGATCTCGTCGTAGAGGGCGTCGGCGGTGTCGGGACGCAGCGGGGTGTGCGCCCCGAAGACGGTACGGAGGGTCTGTTCCAGCCAGAGCCGCGACGGGGTGCCCCGGAACAGGTGCCAGTGTGCGGCGAAGCGCCGCCAGATCACCCGCCCGTCGGCCTCGACCGGGCTGCCGTCGCGGGTGGGGACCCCCAGGTCGCCCGGGGGTACGCCCTGACTGAGCAGCATCCTCGTCAGGTAGTGGTCGGGCACGATGAGCAGCCGCGCCGGGTCGGGGAAGGGCTGGTCCTCGGCGAGCAGGGCCGGGTCGACGTGCCCGTGCGGCGAGATGATCGGTTGCCGCGCCGCGAGGGCGTACAGCTCCCGGGCCAGCGCGCGCTGGCCCGGCTCGGCCGGCAGGAGCAGGTCGGTGTGGTCGGACGTCGGCACGGGGCTCCTCGTTCTGCTTCTCAGCGGGTGGTGAGCAGGTCAGCGACGCGCACGGCTCGCCCGGTCTCCAGGGACCGGTTGGCGGCCAGGCCGGTGAGCAGGGCCAGCGCGCCGTCCTCGGCCGTCGCGGCGCGGCCCAACGGATCAGGCTGACCGCCCAGGAGCACCGCCGTCATCCGGGCGTCCGCGCCGCCGTGCCCCTGGCGGGTACGACCCTCGATGAGGATCCGTCGGGGCGGTTCCCAGAACGGGCGCACCGTGAGCGTCGCGTCGCCCCCCTCGGTCGGCGCCTCGACGCCGTGCAGGGCCGCGCCCTTGACGGCGCCGGCGGTGCCCCGGTCGACGTAGTCGTTCTCGGTCACCTCCAGTTCGAGGCGTCCCCGGCTGCCGTTCACCATCACCCGGTAGCCCTCCCAGGGGGCGTACGCGGTGAGGTGGTAGGTCATTGTCGCGCCGGTGGAGTAGCGGGCCAGCACCGCCATGTCGTCCTCAATGCTCACTCCGGGGGCGAAGACGTTGCGGTCGCGCTGGTAGCCGTCCTCGGCCTCGGCGTCGAGGTACAGCTCGCGCAGTCGGGGGTGCGCGTCGAGCCGCAGCGCGAACGGGTCGTCAACCGCGGCGGGGGAGCGGTACGCCCGGTCGTAGTCGCGGGCGTAGCCGTGCCGGCGGCCGCTCTCGCCGTAGAAGAAGAGTCGACCGGCCGCGTACACCTCGACCGGGGTGGCGGCCAGCCACCAGTTGACCAGGTCGAAGTGGTGGCTGGCCTTGTGCACCAGCAGGCCGCCGGAGGTGGCCTTGTCGCGGTGCCAGCGGCGGAAGTAGTCGGCCCCGTGGCGCACGTCGAGCAGCCACTCGAAGTGCACCGAGCCGATCTCGCCGACCGCGCCCTCGGCGAGCAGCCGGCGGACCTGCTCGTGCAGCGGGTTGTAGCGGTAGTTGAAGGCGACCGCAACGCTGCCGCCGGTCTCGGCCACGGCCTCCAGGATGCGCCGGCAGCGGGCGGCGTCCACGGTCATCGGCTTCTCGGTGACGACGTCCCGGCCGGCGCGCAGCGCGGCCACCACGTACTCGTCGTGGGTGACGTCCACGCTGGTCACCAGGACGACGTCGACGCGTTCGGCGTCCAGCATGGAGGCGAATCCGCCGGCGGGGTACGTGGGCACCGGCCGGTGTCCCAGCTCGCCCAGCCAGCGGTTGTGCGCGTCCATCCGGGTCTGGTTGACGTCGGCGAAGGCGACCAGCTCGGCGGAGTCCGGGTGGTCGAGCACCAGGGCCCGGACGAACATCTCCGCTCGCGCGCCGGTGCCCACGATGGCGTAGCGGACCCGCCCGCCGGATCTCGGTGACATGCGATCGCCCTCCGGATGACCCCTGCAAAGGTTTGCAGTGAAGTAACCACGATCAATGTGATGGCGTCAACGACAGCGGCACAACCGGCGGCAATTGTGGGTTTTTGCGGGGTTGAAGGCCACCACTGGGCGTCTCGATGCAACAAAGCTGCAAACATTGACCGTTGACAGTGGAGCAACCGTTTGCATTAATTGGCGGCACCCGCGTGACCACCGCCGCACTCGGACGAAGGGGCCGCCGTGCCAGTCACCATCCGGGACGTCGCCCGCGCCTCCGGGGTGCACATCTCCACCGTGTCCCGCACCTTCTCCGCCCCGCACCTCGTCAACCCCGAGACCCGGGTCCGGGTGCTGGCCTGCGCGGAGGACCTGGGCTACCGGCCGAACCGGGCCGCCCGCGCCCTCATCACCGGGCGTACGCACAACATCGGGCTGATCATCGCCGACATCGCGAACCCGTTCTTCCCACCGCTGATCAAGGCGGCGGAGAGCCAGGCACGCCACCGCGACTACCACGTCTTCGTGGCCGACACCAACGAGGACCCGACCGCCGAGGAGGAGTTGGTCCACGCCCTCGCCAAGCAGGTCGACGGGGTGCTGCTGTGCAGCCCCCGGATGAGCAACAGCCTGATCGAACAGCTCAGCCGCGAGGTGCCGCTGGTCGTGGTGAACCGTCAGGTGACCGGCCTGGCCTGCGTGCTGATGGACGTCGGGCAGGGCGCCCGGGCAGCCGTCGAGCACCTGATCGGTCTCGGTCACCGCGACATCGCCCTGCTCGGCGGGCCGCGCAGCTCGTGGACCAACCGGGAGATGCGGCGTGCCGCCACCACGGCCGTCCGGGCCGGTGGCGGGGAACTGACCGTGCTCGGCCCCAACGCTCCCACCGAGACCGGCGGCTCCGCCGTGGCCGAGCAGGTGCGGCACAGCGGCGTCACCGCCGTGCTCGCCTACAACGACCTGATGGCGATCGGCCTCATCGAAGGGCTGGACGCGCTCGGGGTCCGGGTGCCGCAGCAGGTGAGCGTCGTCGGGGTCGACGACATCGCCCTGAGCCGGCTCACCCGACCCAAACTGACGACGGTGGCCACACCCACCGGGGCCGCCGGCCGGACGGCCGTCGACATGCTGCTGCAACAGGACATCGAGTCACCGCGCGGCGCGCGGGGGCCCGGTACCGGCACGGCGGTCGGCGTCCGGCGTACCACCGCACAGGTAATGCTCCAGACCGACCTGGTCATCCGCGACTCGACCGGGCCGGGTCCGCATGCCCGGCCGGCACGTCCCCTGGCCGCGCCCTAAGGCCCGGACCCGCACTGCCCTGCGGGTCCGGGCATCCCGACCGCGGCCTCGGGTGATGCCGTCGCCTCCTAAAGCCGAGGAGTGAGCGCACATGCACCCCGCAACGTCCCCCACCACCGGCACGCCCGTCGGGCGTCCGCCCGCCACCCCGCTGCCCCGGCGGCGGCTGCTGCGCGGCCTGCTCGCCGCGACGGTCGCCGCGCCGCTGCTGTTCGGCGCCGCCGCGTGCGGCGACGACGACGCCGCCGACCCCAACGCCCCCGTCAAGCTCTCGATCTTCTGGTGGGGCGGTGACGCCCGGGCCAAGCTGACCGAGGACGCCCTCGCCCTCTACACAAAGAAGCATCCCAACGTGACCTTCGAGAAGACCTGGCAGGCCAACCAGGGCTACTTCGACAAGCTCGCCACGCTCACCGCCGGTGGCAACCCGCCCGACCTGTTCCAGATCGACGACAACTACCTCGCCGAGTACGCGGCTCGCAACACCACGCTCGACCTCACCTCGTACCAGAAGTCCGGCAAGCTGGACACCGCCACGTTCCCCAAGAGCCTGTGGCAGTACGGCGTCGTCGACGGCAAGCTCGCCGGCCTGGCCGCCGGGGAGAACACGCAGGGTCTGGTCTACAACAAGACGCTGCTGGCGAAGCACAACCTGCCCGAACCGACCACCGGGATGAGCTGGGAGCAGCACATCGCCTGGGCCGAGGGAGTGTCCGCCAGGACGGGGGTTCCCGGCACCCAGGATCCGAGCGCCGACTACAAGGCGTTCTGGGTCTGGCTGCGCCAGCAGGGCAAGGACCTCTACCAGGGCAAGGATCTGGGCTTCACCGCCGAGGACGTGACCGCCTGGTTCGACCTCTGGAAGGGCGCGCGGGACCGTAAGGCCACCCCGACCGCCGACGTCATCCACGAGGGCAACTCCAGCGACGTCACCAAGCAGTTGGTGGTCACCGGCAAGTCCGCGACGTCCTGGGTCTGGGCCAACCAGATGCCGGACCTGAAGAAGAACACCAAGGACGAGCTGGGAGTGATCGCCTACCCCGGCGATCCGAGCGCGCAGTGGGCCCGGGCCTCGATGTACTGGTCGGTGTTCAAGGGCAGCAAGAACAGGGACGTCGCGGTCGATGTGATCAACTTCCTGGTCAACGACCGGGAGGCCGTCACCCTGCTCGGCACCGACCGGGGCCTGCCGTCCAACCTGGACCTGCGTCAGGTCGTCAGCGACGGCACCACCGACCCCGCGATGAAGCAGTCGATCGCCGTCGAGGCGGAGCTGACCCAGAAGTTCGGCGAGTCGCCACAGGTGCCGATCAAGGGACACAGCACGGTCAAGTCCGAGCTGGTCAAGGCCGCCGAGAGCGCCCAGTACGGCCGGGCCACCCCCGCGCAGGCCGCCGCCCAGTTCATCGAGGCGTGCAAGGGCGCCATCGCCTGACCCGCCCCACGAGGCGAGGAGAGGAGCCGATCGTGGCGTTGACCACGGCGCCCGACCCGACCCGACCCGGCCCCGGATCCGTCCGGACCCACCCCACCCGGCGTGGGTCCGGCGGCATCCGGCACCGCGAGGGTCTGGCGGGGTACGTCTTCCTGTCGCCGTGGCTCATCGGCCTGATGGGTGTCACGGCGGTCCCCATGCTGCTGTCGCTCTACCTGAGCTTCACCAACTACGACATCCTCACCCCGTTCTCCGAGGCCCGGTGGGTGGGGCTGGCCAACTACGAGCGGATGTTCACGGCCGACCCGTCGTACTGGCACGCCGTGCGGGTCACCCTGACCTTCGCGCTGGTCGCCGTACCCCTGAAACTGGCCGCGGCCCTCGGCGTGGCGCTGCTGCTCAACCGCGCGTGGCGCGGCGTCGGCCTGTTCCGCGGCCTGTTCTACCTGCCGTCGCTGCTCGGCGGCAGCGTGGCGCTGGCCATCGTCTGGGTCAACATGTTCAACCGCGATGGTGCGTTCAACTCGCTGCTGAGCCTCTTCGGCATCGAGGGCAGGCCCTGGGTCAACGACCCGGACTGGGCCCTGCAGACGCTCATGGTGCTGGCCATCTGGCAGTTCGGCGCCCCGATGGTGATCTTCCTGGCCGGGCTGAAACAGGTGCCCACCGAGCTGTACGAGGCCGCGTCCGTCGACGGCGCCGGTCGGTTCCGGCAGTTCCGCGCCGTCACCCTGCCGATGCTCTCCCCGGTCATCTTCTTCAACCTGGTGCTGGAGACGATCAACGGCTTCCAGGGCTTCACCGCCGCGTTCGTGCTCAGCAACGGCACCGGCGGCCCGGTCGACTCGACCCTCATGTACACGCTGAACCTCTACATCACCGGCTTCACCGACCTGGAGATGGGCTACGCCTCGGCGATGGCCTGGGTGTTCCTGCTCGCCATCGCGGTGCTCACCGCGATCTTCTTCAGCACCGGGCGGTTCTGGGTGCACTACTCCGACGGGGAGGACCGGTGATGGCGACTCCGACGGCGGCGGCGCTGCCCGGAGCGGGACGACGCCCCGGCGGCCGGCCCGTGCTGCGGCTGCTGATCCTGGTGGTGATCGTGGCCGTGGTGCTCTACCCGCTGATCTGGATGGTCGGCACCTCCGTGAAGTCCCAGGAGGAGATCGTCAACAACGTCGGGCTGCTGCCGGAGCGGTTCACCCCGGGCAACTACACCGCCGGCTGGTCCAACTTCGACGTCGGATTCGGCCGGTTCTTCCTCAACAGCGCGCTGGTCAGCCTGCTCACCGTCATCGGCAACGGGCTCTCCTGCCTGCTGGCCGCGTACGCCTTCGCCCGCCTGAGGTTCCGGCTGCGTGGCCTCTGGTTCGCCGTCATGATCGGTACGCTGCTGCTGCCCCAGCACGTGCTGATCGTGCCGCAGTACATCCTGTTCCGCACCCTCGGTCTGGTGGGTGGCGAGTGGCCCTACCTGCCGCTGCTCATCCCGCAGTTCCTGGCCACCGAGGCGTTCTTCGTGTTCCTCATGGTGCAGTTCATGCGCGGCGTCCCACGGGAGCTGGACGAGGCGGCGCGGATCGACGGCGCCGGCCCGTACGGGATCTTCCGGCACATCATCCTGCCGCTGAGCCGACCCGCGCTGGTCACCACCGCGATCTTCTCGTTCATCTGGACCTGGAACGACTTCTTCCGCCAACTGGTCTTCCTGTCCCAACTGAAGGACTACACCGTGCCGGTGGCGCTGACCCTCTTCATCGACTCGACGAGTCAGAGCGCGGTCGGGCCGATGTTCGCCATGTCGGTGCTGTCGCTGCTGCCGGTCTTCCTGTTCTTCGTCGCGTTCCAACGGATGCTCGTCGAGGGGATCAACACCAGTGGCATCAAGGGCTGAACCCGTCGACGACGCCGAGCGGCGGGACTGGCGGGACGTCGCCCGCGACGCCGCGGACCTGGCGCTGCTCGGCATCCTGTTGACCCTCGCGGCGGCGCCGCTGCTCACCGCCGCCGGGGCGGCCGGTACGGCCAGCGCGGCGGTGCGCGACTGGACGCGTACCGGCGGTTGGCCGTCGGCGCGGACGAGCCTGCGCCGGTTCGGCCGCTCGGTGCTGCCCGGCGTGCCGGTCAGCCTGCTCGCGCTCTGCGTGCTCGGGCTGCTCGCCGCCGACCTGGCGGCGCTGACCGCCGGGCGGGTGCCCGGTGGCCCGCCGGCGCTGGCGGTGACCGCTCTGGTCGCGGCCGCTCTGGCCGGGTACGCCGGGCTGGTCGTCGTCGAGGCGGGCCGGAACGGGGGCGGGCGGTGGCGGGTCGCGGCCCGGTCCAGCGCCCGCGCCTGCCTCGACGCGCCCACCCGGTGGGCCGCCCTCACGGGCGTGACGGCGTTGGCGGGGCTGCTCGCCGTCCTGGTCACACCGGTGGCCGTGCCCATCCTCGCCGGCTACACCCTGGCGGCCCTGCACGCCGTCGCCAGCCGGATGCCGGTCCCCACGGACGTCGGCCGCGCCTTCGCCGCCGAGGTCGGCAGCCGCGAGCCGGCCGCCGTCCGGCCGGAGCTGCCGTGACCACCGATCCCGCCACCGACGCCGCTCCGGTCGCCGAGGAACCGGCTCGGCTGTTGGTCGGCGTGACCGAGGTGGCCCGGTACGTCGTCGACCCCGCGTTGGACGCGCGGCACGGCCCCCGGCCGTACCTGCACCCCGTGCGCACCCTCGGCGGCACGGTGGTCACCGACGCGCTCCCCGCCGACCATGTGTGGCACCTGGGAGCCTCCCTCGCGGTGCAGGACGTCGACGGCGTCAACCTGTGGGGCGGGCGTACCTACGTGCGCGACGTCGGCTACACGTGGCGCGAGGACCACGGGCGGATTGTCCACACCGGCTGGACGCGGCGCTCGGCGGACCGGCTGGCCCATCAGCTCCAGTGGCGCGACCCGCGCGGACGGGTGCTGCTCGCCGAGCGGCGTCAGCTGGCCGCGTCGGCGGTGACGCCGGACGTCTGGCGGCTCGACCTGGACTCCGCGCTCACCGCGCCGCCCGACAGGTCCGTGCGCCTGGGCAGTCCGGCCACCAACGGTCGTCCCGGCGGGGCCGGCTACGGCGGCTTCTTCTGGCGGGCGGTCGCCGCCGGGGGCGAGGCGACGGTGTTCACCGCCGAGGCGACGGGGGAGGAGGCGATCAACGGCAGCGCCACCCCGTGGCTGGCGCTGGCCGGCACCGGGCCGGGCGGTGGCGCGTACACCCTGGTCTTCGCGGGCCTCGGCCCCGGTGACCGGTGGTTCGCGCGGACCGCGATGTATCCCGGCGTCTGCGTGGCCTTCGCCTTCGACCAACCGGCGGAGGTCCCCGCCGCCACCACCCGCCACGGCAGCTACCAGGTGTGGATCGCCGACGGCACCCTGTCCCCAGCCCAATGCGCCACCCTCGCCAGCGCGCGTCGATGATGAAGTTGTTGTCCCGACACGCCGGGCGTGGTGACAACAACTTCATGATCGACCGGGTAGGGCGGCGGGGACGGCGGCGGCGGTGACGCGGATGGCCTTGACTATCGCCGGGATCGAGCCGATCAGCAGCACCAGCCCCCAGATGATGGCGATGATGGCGAAGACGATCGCGCCGATGTCGTCGAGGATGCTCACCAGGATCACCGGCACCAGATTGTGCAGGAATTCCAGCACGACGGTGCACAGCAGGGTGGTGATGATTATCAGGACGAGGCCCTTGTTCTGCAGAAACCGGGGCTGGGCCAGCACCAACAGCCCCGCCCAGACCAGCTTGAGCAGCAGCGCCAGGCCGAGCAGCACCGCCGCGTCGCCGACCGGGAAGAAGCCCCACAGCGCCAGGTACGCCAGGGTGCCGAACGGCACGGCCAGGAACAGCGACACCATGATTATCAGCTCCACGAACGCGATGATCAGCAGGATCAGCGAGCCCAGGATGAGCAGGATCGAGAAGATCAGCGTCGCGACGCCCTGGATCCGGCCCTGCACCCGCTCCGGCACCACCAGGCTCAGGCAGAACAGGCCAGTGGTCCAGAGCGCCACCGCGTCGATCAGCGCCAGGTAGCTGGTGCCCCGTCCGGACGGTTCGCTGACTCCGGCCGCGTCCACCTCCACGCCGAGGTCCGCCGCGCCGACCAGCAGCGCGCCGGTGGCGTCGCCGCCACCGGTGAGCAGCGACGATCCCACCTCGACGAGGACCACCAGCGTGATCGCGACCAGCGCGAGCAGCAGGAACGGCTTACGCAGGTCACCCATGGCGGGCCTCCGTACGGTCGGGGAGCGCCCGGCTCGGGCCGGTGGGTGGACCTGTCACCCGGCGGCGACGGTGACCGTGCATCCCACACCTCCCGGGCAGCCCAGCAGCACCGTGGTCGCGCTGTCGACGGCGATCCGGGCGACCGCCTCGCCACCGTCGTCCGGTTCGACCTCCGACCGCACGGTGAGGTCGGCGTCCCCGGGCGCCGGGGCGTTCACCACGAACGTGCGGCCACTGCGCAGCACCAACGTCCGCAGCTCGCCCGGGTCGGCGACCCGCACCGCGCAGCCGCCGACGAAGGTGAGCACGTCGCCGGTACGGTCGCAGTCGGCCTGCACGGTCGTCGGGTCGATCGTGCTGCTCGCCCCGGCCAGCCGGCCCAGCCGCTGCACGATTCCCGGCCGATCGCTCGCGCGGCCCTGCTCGCCGCCGCCGACGCCGACGGCGAGCGCGAAGAACGCCACCAGCAGCACCGCCAGCGTCACCAGGACGACCTTCTGCCGACCGCTCATCGCCGCGCGACCGCCCCGGGCACCTCGGTGAAGCGGATCTGGTCCACGCCCGCGAAGTACCTGTCGAAGCCCTGCGTCTTGCCGACGGCGACCAGGGTGAGCGTGTGCCGGCCCGCCGCCAACCGGACGGTGCCCACGTCGGTGAAGTCCTGCCGGATCACCGTCGGGCTGAAGCCGAAGAAGGTGCTGCCGAGCTGCACGCCGTCGATCTGCCAGATGGTGTTGGCGTAGTCGAAGCTCGTGGTGCGCGTGGTGGAGAAACGCCAGAGGGCGTCGGCCGGCAGTTCGACGGTGACGTTCACCCGGTCACCGGGCGCCAGGCCCGTGAAGAACAGTTGCGCGTCGTCCGACCAGGTGATGTCGCAGCAGTTCGGCTGCGCGTCGATGCCCGCCGCGGTCTTCGCCGGGGACTCCACCTTTGCCCCGTCGACCAGGCTCTCCGCCTCCAGCGTCACGACCCGTGGCGTGCCCGGCGTCGGTGGGCCGTCGGAGCGGGTCAGCAGGTAGCCGACCACCCCGGCGACCACGAGCACCAGCGCCGCGGCGGCGGCGATCCACGGCCACGGCGTCCGCTTCGGCGCGGCGACCGCCCGGACCTCGTACGTCACCCGGCCGCTGGAGCGCGAACTCTCCTCCGGCGCGGTGTTCGCCGAGTACGCGAACCCGGTCATGTCGTAGCGGCGGGGCGCGGTGCCGGCCGGCACCGCGAGGCGGACCAGGAACGAGACCGAACCCTGACCGGGCACCACCCGCTGCGGCTCGGTGACGGTGAACCAGGCCCGCTGGCTGCCCTCGCCGGGCGCCACGTCGAAGACGACGGTGTCCGGCGCGAGGCCCGGGTTGGAGACGGTGAACGTCAGCTCGCCGTGGTTGGCGGCGTCCAGGGTGAACTGCGACGCGGCGCCGACGACGGCCCATTCGGTGGTCATGAAGGCTCCTTAAGCGGACGGTGCCGCGGTCGGCTGATCCGATGGTGGCGAGGCGGCGAGGACGACCTCGGCGGTGGTCGCCGCCGGCTTCTCCGCCTCGACGATGCGGGTGATCACGGCGAGGTGGTCGGCGGCGTCCGCCGGCACCCGCACCACGATGTGAAAGGGCCTCTCGTCGGGTTCGTCGATGGCGAAGCCGCTCACCCCGGTCGCCACCTCCAGGGCCCGTCGCATCCCGTACGGGGTGCCGCGCCACCGCGCCAGCAGCGCGCCGTGGGCCACCAGGTCCCGTAGCCGCCCGACCGGCAGGGGCAGCGGCGCGTCCGGTCGGTGCGACGCCACCACGTGGTCCATCGCCACCCAGCGGGTCAGGCGTACGACCATGTCCTCGGGGGCCCGGTACGGGTCGAACAGGGCGTCCACCTCGGCGAGGATCGCCTCGTCCGGGGCGTGCAGTCCCTCCATCACGTCCAGCAGCGCCCAGAGCACGCTGCCCGGCACGCATGCCCGCTGGTACGCGGCGGGCAGCAGCCGCTCAATCGCCGAGCGTCGCATCCTGGCGCACCACCTCGATGTCGTGCTCGCCGGAGCAGAGCAGCCACGTGTCCGGGACGGTCACCACGTCGGCGGTGGCCTGGTTGGCGCTGGCGGTCCAGGTGACCGTGTCGGCGCTGCGGTAGACGCCGCGCTCGCCGCAGGCCAGCACCAGCCGGTCCGCCGCCGGACCGCCCGCGCCGGAGGCCGCCGGACCGCCCGTGCCGACGGCCGCCGCGGCAGGGCCGCTCACGGCGACGGCGTCGACCGGCACGAACCGGGTCCGGTCGCGCAACGGCAGCCCGCAGTTGACCGAGACCGGTTGCCACTGCGGCTGGGCGGCCAGGGTGTCCAGCCGCAGCACCCCGCCGCTCTGCGTGGCGGCCACCGCCTGCTGGCCGGCGAACGCCAGATCCCGGCAGGTGCCGCCGATCCAGCCGGCCTGCACCGACTGCCATTTGACGTCGGACTCGAACAGCCGGGTGCGGTGACAGCCCTGACCGGGCTTCTTCGGGTCCGGCTCGCCCGCGCCGCTCCACAGCAGGGTGGCCGGGCCGTCGTACTGCACCGCGAGGACCCGGTTGTCCACGTTGGAGAGCCCGACGTGCGTGAAGCTGCCCGGCCGGCCGCCGGCCGTCGACAGGTACACCCCGAAGCTGGCCTGCGCCGCGACCGCCACGCCCGGCGCGCCGCGCTCGGAGACGAAGGCGCGGACCGCGTAGAAGCCCCGGTCGGCGTCGGAAGGGTCGACGAGGATCTGCAACGGCACCGCGCCGGGCAGCAGCGACACCTCGTACAGCCCGGTGTCGGTCGCGACCAGCAGCGCTCCCGCGCCGTCGCGGTCCAGCCACGCCACGTCGGAGATCCGCGAGTCCAGGTCGGTCAGCAGCGACCACGTCTCACCCAGGTCGGTGCTCAGTCGTACCCGGGAGCCGCCCGACTCGCGCACTGTCACCACGGCCACCGAGCCGGGACGCGCCACGATGCCGGGCCGCACCGGGGCGGGGGCGGGCGCGACCCGCAGCACCGTCTCGTCGTCGTCGAACCGGCCGGCCGGCTCCCAGCCCGAGCCCGCGTTGCTGGAGCGGAACAGCACCGGGCCACGCCCGGCGTACCAGGTGCGCGGCTGGTACGCGTCGACGGCGAGGGCGCGGACGTTGGCGTCGGGCGCCTCGTCGACCACGAACCGCACCGACTCGACGTACCGCACGCCCGGCTCGGCCTGCTCCAACAGCCGGTACACGTTGGACGCCCGCAGCGGCTCACCGAACGGCCACCCGCTCGGGTTGAGCGCGGTGGGCAGCGGGCTGAGCGTCTGGTGCAGCCGGTCGTGGATGCGCCGCCGGACCGCGTCCACGTCCTCCTCCCGCCGCACCACCACGCGGGCCCGCACCGACACCGCCTTGAACCGGGCCCAGCTCGCCCGCGAGCGGATACCGACCATCCGGCGCTGTTCCAGGTCCGCCTCGACGCGGCGGCGGGCCTCGGGCACCTCGTACTCGCGCAGCACCGCCACCGGCAGCCGGCCGCCCGGTCGGGCCGCCGGTGGCACGTACGGCACCAACACCACCTCGACCTCACCCGGGCGGGCGAAGCTGTAGACGGCCGAGCGGGTGAACGCGCGGGCCCGCGCTACCGCGCCCGAGCTGGTGGCCAGGACCTCGAAGTCGCGGGCGGTGACCGCGCGCTGCTGGGCGAAGAACTCGTACGGGCCGCGCAGCAGCACCGACTCCAACGCCTCCATCTCCCGGCCGCCGGCCGCCCGGGTGGGGTTGTCGACGCGTACCCCGGGCAGTGGATCGCGCAGGGTGGTCAGCGTGCCGGCGGCGACATTGCCGGCCGGACCGCCGCCGGCCCGGTACCAGAGGCGGACCTGCCGCCCGGCCGGGGGCACGGCGGCCACCGGCGTCGGCCCGGCGGTGCCGTCGGCGGACGGCCGCAGGTCCAGGGCCGGGGCGAAGGTGACGGTGCCCGAGCAGCGGTCCACCAGGTACGCCTTGGCCTGCGGGCCGAGCCCGGCGAAGCTGTCCACCGGTTGCCAGATCTCGAACGTGTGGCCCTCGTGCTCGCGGGCCGCCGCCCCCAGCTCCACCGAGCCGGTCGGCACCTCCACGCCGAGCAGCAGGTCCAGCGGCTCGGCGGTGTGGGCCAGGGGAGCGCGGGCCGCGCGCAGCACCTGCCCCGGCTGGCCGGTGCCGAGACCCAGCAGCTCCGCGTCCACCGGCTCGCAGTGGTGCATCCGGACGGTCACCGAGGACTCGCCGGCCGGCAGCGTCGCCGGCTCGGTCGTGACGAACACGACGGGCCGGGGGTCGGCGCCACGCGCCGCCGCGACCCGCAGCCCGGCCGGGATCCGCACCGCCGAGGTGTCGACGCCGGCCCGGCTGAACACCACGTCCGCCCAGGCCGCGGTGGGCGCGTGCCGCGCCACCCCGAGCAGGTTCAGGAACTGCACGTACGCCTTCTCCGGCAACTGGTTCAGCCGATAGATCATCACCTCGGTCAGGTGCGCGAACGCCTCCACCAGCGCCATGCCGGGGTCGTGCGCCGACAGGTCGGTCCAGCCGGGGCAGGACTGGCGGATCCGCTCGCGGGCCTCGGTGACGAGGTCGAGGAAACCTCGGTCGTCCAGGTGCGGCACGGGCAGCGTCATGACGATTCTCCCGGTTCGTCGTCGGCGGGGAGCAGATCCACGGAGAACACCAACTGACCGGGCGTCAGGCTGGCCCGCACCCGGTAGTCCAGCCGGATCACCAGCCGCCACGCGTCGTCCACGTCGGGCCCGGCGTCGACGTCGATGACCTCGACCCGGGGCTCCCAGCGGGCGATGGCCTGCCGCACGTAGTGGATCGCCAGCCCGGCCGTGGTGTCGTCGTTGGGCGCGAAGATCAGCCGGTGCAGCCGGGAGCCGTACCCGGGCCGCATCAGCCGCTCGCCGGGCGTCGTCGACAAGAGCAGGAACAGCGCCTGGCGTACGCTCTCGTCGCCCTCGGTCATGGCCAGCCCGCCGGCCGCGGTGAGCGCCAACCCGCCGCCCCGGCCGGCGTCGAAGCCGGCCCCGACGAAGCGGAACGCCCTCACCGGTCCGCCCCCAGGAAGCGCTGTCGGGGGTCGCGGACGGTGTGGTGGATCGCGTCCGGCGGTGTGCCGTCGGTGAACCCCTCCAGGTGCGAGAGCACCACCCGGCGTCCGTCGACGCGGAGCCAGTCGCTGTAGCCGACGCGGACGGTCAGCGTCTTCGCGCACGGTTTGATGGTCGGTCCGTAGTTCGGGCAGGCGACGATCTTCCGTCCCTCCGGGTCGTCGTCCACCAGCACCGGCACGGCGGTGACGGTCACCCACCGCTGCGACGGTTGGTTCTCGACCCGGCCGTCGTGGTCACAGGCGATCACCGAGTCGCGGTGGATCCAACGCATCAGCCGCCTCCTTCGTGGTGGGCGCGGGCGAGCGAACGGGCCTGCCGCGCCGCGGTGGTCGGGTCCTCGGTCGCCTCGGCGTGCAGGAAGTCCACGCTGCGGGCGCGGACCACCATGGCCCGGCCCGGTGCGGAGATCACCAGGTCGGTCGCCGCGTGCAGGGTGGCCAGGTCGGGGGTGAGCTCCAGCCAACTGCCGCCCTCGGTGCCGAGCCGCAGGCTGCGCTGGACGTCGTCCACGACGATCGACTGTCCGCCGGCTGTGCGCAGCGTCCAGCGCCGGGCCCGACCGTCGTCGATGCCCGCGTCGTACGGCTCGACGGCCCCGAACAGCGAACCCAGCACGATGCCCGAGGCCGGCTCGCCGCCGGGCAGCACCACCAGCACGGTGTCGTCCGGATCGGGGAGCGCCACCAGACCCTTGCCACGTCCCGCACCCGGGCAGAGCACGCCGAGCCAACCGGCGTCCAGATCCCCGTACGCGGGCAGGGTCAGCCGTACCCGGCCCAACCCGTCCGGGTCGGCCACGTCGGTCACGGTGCCGAGGGTGACGACCGCGCCGGCGACCGCCGTCGGCGCCACGACCGGCGGCACGGTCGAGAACCGGGTGAGGTACCCCTCGCCGTCCACGGTGTGCACCACCTCGGTCAGCATGTACGCCCCCGCGAGAGGGTCGGGCACCCCGGCCAGGTCGATCCGCCGGCCCGGCCGCAGCGCCGGATCACCCTCGGCCACCCCCTCGGCGGTGGACAGGGCGGCAGCGCGCAGGTCCAGCCGCGCCTGAGCCAGCGCGGCCACCTCGTCGTCGCTGCGTCCCGGCTGGTCGACGGCGGTGCGGACCCCGTCGGCCCCCACGTCGGCCGGGTCCGGACGGTCACCGGACGGCCGACCGCAGCGCGCCTCGTCGGCCCGCTGGCTGATCGGCTCCGCCCGCTGCGGGTGCCACCCCAACGCGACGCTCGCGCCGCTGGCCTGGTCGGCGTTCGTGGACAACCGCAGGGCGTGCACACCCGCGCCGAGGGTCAGCGGGACCGGCTCACCGTAGCCGGCGAGGGTCACCAGTCGTACGCCGTCGCCGTCGGCGGCCAGGTGCAGCCCGGCCCGCCCGGCGACCTCGCAGAGCAGCTCCAGGTCACTGTGCCGGTGCTGGACCAACCGTTCCAGCCGCGGGCCGTCGTCCTCGGCCGCCACGGTCAGCCCCACCCCGCCGCACAGGTCCCGGGCCAGCTCCGCCGCCGTCACCGAGGTGAAGACCCGCAGGTCCTGCCGCTTGCGCAGCCGGTGCAGCGCGTCGTACGCCCGCAGCCGCAGCACGACCGCGCCATCAGCGGCGTACTCGACCTCCACGCAGGTCACCTCCCCGACGAACAGCGCGTCGGTGTGGTCGGCGAGCCGTACGACGAGGGTCGAGCCGGTGCGCACGGCCGGGTCGAGCGCCGCGGTGCCGGCCGCGGTCGCGAGCACCAGCTCGGCCTGGGTCGGCTGGTCGAGCCGGGCGGCCACCCGCAGCGAGCGGATCCGCTGGCGGGCCACGGCGTTCAGCTCGACGCCGTCGAGCAGAACGGTCAGCGCCCGGGGCGCGACGCTGGTCACGGCGTACCCCCCGCGACTGGTGCGCCGCCGGTCGACGCGGTCCCGCTCGCGGCGGCCGTTCCGGTCGGGCCGGCCCCGGTCGAGGCGGCGATCGAGGCGGCCCAACTCGCGGCGGCGGCGATCGAGGCGTCCACGAACGACCCCTCGGCCCGTGCCATCGCGCCGAGCGTCGACTCCGGCGCGGAGCCGCCCGAGCCGACGGGGGGCACCGCCAGGGTCGTACCGGCCGGCACCGCGAGCGGGTCGGTGATCCGGTTGTGTTCAGCCAGCAGCCGCCACCGCAGCGGCGAGCCGAGCGCGTCGTTGGCCAGCAGGTCGAAACGGACCCCGGCGTGGCCCGGCTCGGTGGCCCCGTCGCCGGCCGCGACCACGGCGCTGCCCGGCGCGGCCACCGGCGTACTCGCCACGGCAAGCTCCTCGGCGAAGCCGGCCTGCGCCTGGTCCGCGCTCTCGGCGGTCCGGACCAACTTCAGTCGCAGCCAGGAGCGCCGGGGCGAGCCGGTACCGGTGAACGCGTCGAACCGCTCGGCCACCGCCACGATCACGCCCGGCACGTTCCACGTCTTGCCCCAGACCAGCCGGACCAGCGGCGGACGCAGCCAGCCGTGCTCGACGTCCGAGTTCTCCGCCAGCATCCACAACGGTCGGGTCAGCATCCGTACGTCGGTGGGGCGCACCTGCGCCTGGACGAAGTCGACGTCGAAGAGCAGATCCAGCACCAACTCCGTACGGCCACCGCCGGTGAAGACCAGCGGGTCGTCGGCCAGACCGGAACCGGTGAGCTGCGCGCCGCCCGCACCCCGATGGCGTACGCCGGCGAGCCGGGTCACCTGCACGGTCTCCGGGTTGAGCAGGCAGTCCACCCGCTCCCCGGTGGAGTCGATGAGGAAGGCCACACGTTCCATCAGCCGCCCGCCTGCTCCCGGTCGAGCCGGCGCTCGTGGCCCGCGTCGAGCGCCGCGCCGGGCACCGTCCACAGCGGTCCGTCATCCGGTAGCGCCGGCCACGGGTCCACGCCGGGCCCGACGGCCACCGACGGGAACGGCGTGCTCACCGGCCAGTGTCCGACGCTGTCGACCTCGACGGTGCCCGTCTCGTACCCCGGCCGGGCGTCCCACCGCCCGACCTCGCCGCCGCGCCGCACACCGGCGTACGGGTTGTCGACGCGCTGGTCGCGGTTCGGCCGGGGGTGCTGGCCGTGGCGTGGTGCGTCGTGCTGGTCGGGTCTCTCCGGCTCCCCGTACCGGCCCGTTGGTTGCGGGGCAGGAAGCCGGCTCGCGCGGTGCTCGGGCGACTGCCGGGAGCGTCCAGGGAGCTGGTGCTCGGGGGGCCGGTCGCTGTGCTGTTCGAGATGGTGGCCGGCGTGGGGCCGGGCGTGCCCCTCGGTGGGGTGCTCTCCGAGCCGGGCCGGCCCGGCCGGCTCGTCCGGCAGAGCGGGCCAGGACGGTCCGCCCTCCCTCCCGCCGCCGCGTCCGTGCCGCGATGTCGTGGCGTCCAGAGCGGATCGTCGAGAGAGAGCCCTTTCGGAGGTGCCGAAACCTTCCACCCTTTCGCCGGGTGGCCCAGGCGTGGGGGGCAGATGTGACGCGGCGCCGGGGGTCGCGACCGCCTCCCCGGGGTGGGCGACACCGGGCGCGCGGAACGGCCTGCCGACGCTCGCCGCGCTGTCCCGCCCGTTCGCCGACGCGGAGCCTTCGGAGCGGGCCGTCCCGCTCGACGACGTCGAGCCGTCCGGGATCGCTGGTCGAATGATCGAAAGCCGTCGTTCGGACCCGCCGTCCGCGGGTCGGGGACCGCCCGACTCGGGACCACGGTGGACGTGATCCTCAGCGCCGCCCGGACGGGCGCGCGGGCGCGGGTCGCCGAATCGACCCTGGGCGGCGGTCGGCCGGTCGGTCCGGCCCGCCACCGGCCGGTCGGTCCGACCGGCGACCGGTCGGAACGCCGGGTCGCCCGGGTCGCCCGAGCGGTCCGGCCGCCGCGTTGGCGCCGCGCCCGGCGGGGTCTCGTCCCGCGTCGGCGCGGCCTGGTCGACGTCGAGGTCCAGCTCACGGAGCAGGCCGGGGGCGTGCGCGGCGACCAGGTCCACCCAGTGCTGCGGCGGCTCGCCGAGACGACGCGGCGGGTCCGCCGGACGTTCCGGCTCGGCGGTCGGGGTGTCGACGCGTCCGGCGAGGCGCTGCACCGCGCCGGCCACCGAGCGGAGGCGACCGGCCAGCCAGCTACGCGGGCGTCGGCGCGGCGGCACCGCCGGCCTCCAGTTCGAGGCCCTCGTAGCGCAGCGTCAGCGACGCGATGGCGATCTCGTGGCTCACCGTGTTGAGGTGCGCTCCGCGCCACCGGGTGGGCCACGCGTCGATCAGGTTCCAGCGCAGCACCTCGGCGGTGCCCGCCGCGTCGAGCAGCACCACCGACACGTTGCGGCGGTTGAGGGTGCCCTTGGCGGTGGCGTTCACCCAGTCCCACAGCTCACGGGACGCGGTGAGGCCGAAGTGCAGTGTCACCGGCTCGTACTCGGCCTGGCCGGGGACCATCCGCGTCGGTCCGGGGCCGTGCTCCCGGTACGGCTGCCCGGGGATGTTCACCTCCAGTCCGCTCATCTCGGTGAAGTGGCCGTTGGTGACGCCGTTGATGAGCAGCCGGAAGTTGTAGGCCCGGTACGGGTCGACGGGCGCGCCGGGCTGCGGGGTGGCGGGGGTGGCCATGTCAGCCTCCGATCGTCTCGGTCTCGGTGCCGCCGGCCCACTGGCTGAGCTTGAACACCACGAATTCGGCGGGCTTGACGACGGCGATGCCGATGTGGGCGATCACCATGCCGGCGTCGCGGACGTCCGGCGGGTTGGTCTCCTCGTCGCACTTGACGAAGAACGCCTCCTCGGGGCTGCGCCCCAGCAGCGCGCCGTCGCGCCACACCCGGGTGAGGAACGCCCCGATGTCGCGCCGGATCGAGCGCCAGAGGGTGAAGTCGTTCGGTTCGAAGACCATCCACCGGGTGCCGTTGGCGATGGCCTGTTCGATGGCGATGCTGAGCCGCCGGACGTTGAGGTAGCGCCACTCGCTGGCCTCGGCGGCGAGCGTACGGGCGCCCCAGACGCGGATGCCCTCGCCGGCGAAGTAGCGGATCACGTTGACGCCCTTGGGGTTGAGCACGTCGTGCTCGGGGCGGGTGACCCGGTAGCCGAGGTCGACTGCGCCCCGGACGGGTTCGTTGGCCGGCGCCTTGTGCACGCCGCGCAGGGCGTCGGTGCGGGCCCAGATGCCGGCCAGGTGCCCGCTCGGCGGGGTCAGTTCCAGCTCGCCGGTGATCGGGTCACGGACCTGCAGGTACGGGTAGTAGAACGCGGCGAACTCGGACTGCCGGGGCCGGTACGCCGGCGGTCCCTCCCCGCCGCCCGGACCAGCGGCAGGGCCCGCACCCTCGGCGGGTTTCGGCGGCTTGCCGGAGGACGGGGTGGCGACCCGGGTCAGCGCGGAGATGTCGTCGATGTCCGGGGCCGGGTCGCAGATCGCCACCATGGTGCGGGTCCGCTCGGCCATGCTGATCAGCGCGTCGTGGGACACCGGGTCGGAGAAGCCCGGAGCGGCGATGATGGAGATCTCGTCGACGGCCTCCAGCAGTTGCAGGCCGCCGCGTTGCTTGCCGGCGCCGGTGATCGCGCCGCCGTCGCCGACGTTGACCACCCAGCAGCGCGCGCCCCCGTTGTCCAGGAAACCGAAGACGGCCCGCGCGAGGGGGGTGCTCTCGACCTGGTCGCCGTCGGCGAAGAGCCGTAGGAACTCGGTCCAGTTGTTGACCGGTACGGCCTTGCCCAGGTGGGCGTCGCGGTTCGGGGCGACGCCGACGAACGCGGCGATGCTGGTGCTCACCGGTCCGATCGGTCGGGCGCCGCTGGGGACCTCCTCGACGTAGATGCCGGGGGAGAAGTAGCTGGGCATCGGTCCTCCTGTGTGGGGCGGGCGTCAGTGGGTCGGTGGCGCGCAGACGATGACGATGTCGTCGTCGTCGTCCGCGTCCACGTCGGCGGTGAGCACGAGCCCGCGACCGCTCAGTCGCAGTCGTACCGGATGAGGGTGTTCGGGGTCGTGCGGGACCCCGGCGATCAGGAACCGGCCGTCGGGCCCGGTGCGGGTCGTGGACGCCGTGCCGGGCACCTCGACGCGCATGGCGGCGAGGGGCTGGTCCTGCGGGCCGACGACCCGGCCGGCGAGCGCGCGCACCGTGACCTGACGCAGCCGCAGCGGCTGCAGGACCGGGGGCGCGGCCGGTGTCGGGTGGTCCACCTGAGCCGGTACGTCGATCAGCAGCGCCGGGCGGGGCGCGGCGTCCAGCGCGTGCCACAGCGCCGCCGCTCCGGCCTCCAGCACCACCGGGTAGCGGCCGTCCCGGGTCGTGGCGGCGAGCACCCGGTCCAGCACGGCGAGCCCGGCCGGACCGGCCACGCTGAGCAGGTAGCGGACCGTGAACCGGTACGGTTCGCGGACCGCGCCGCTGGAGCGGGTCTGCTGGGCCGGGCGCAGTTCGAGGGGCCACAGGGTCAGCCCGTCGGCGTCGCCGCCCGCGCGGGGTGGACCGATCGGGACGGGTTCCCCCGCCGCGCCGGTCAGCCATTCGACCAGCTCGGCGGTGGCCGTCTCGATCGGTCCGCGCCCGTCAACGGTCATCGCGGCGGCGTCCCCTGGATGCGGTACGCGATGGCCTCGTTCCACACGTGCGGGTAGACGCCGATCTCGAAGTAGCGGGTGAACCGGTTGATCGGCGCGTTGGTGTGGTCGTGGTAGATCAGCCAGATCGGCGCGATGGTGAAGAGCGCGTAGTTCGCCAGCACCAGCGGGATGTACAGCGGTCCGAGCAGTCGCGCCTGGAAGATGTGCACGTCCTCGTGGCGTTGGATGCCGGAGTTGGAGCCCGCGCAGACGGTGCCGATGGTGGTGGCGTAGCGCGGGGAGACCCCCTGCACCACGCAGACCCGGCCGCTGGCGGCCGACGTGGGCCGGTCCAACGAGTGCCCGAAGACGAGGTGCACGACCAGGTAGACGGCCCCGACCACCGTGTTGAGCAGGCTCCACGTGTGGTCGACGACGAAGAGGACGATGCCGCGGGCGTCCGGGGCGTACACCCCGGCGGAGGTGACCGCCCAGCCGAACACGGCCCCGACCAGCAGGCCCACGACGGCCCCGACGAGCAGGCCGATCGGCCCGCCGGCCAGGAGGCCGAGGACCGCGCCGGCAGCCATCTGGATCACCGCGCTGAGGATTCCGAAGATCATGTCGTCACCCCCCTCAGACCCAGGAGCGGAAGACGCGGGGCTCGCGACCGCTCGCGAGTTGGGTGGGTGTCGCCTGGCGGTTGCCGGGCGGGAACTGGTTGACGCCGAGCGCGGCGGAGAAGATGACCAGCGCGTTGAAGAACGCGATGACCCACTTCTCGCCGCCGACCTCGTCGGCGAACACCGCCGAGAGGTAGGACAGCAGCAGGGCGATGGCGATGGCGATCCACTTGCGCAGCTTGTCGCCGCTCGGACCGATCAACCCGCCGATGACGTTGGTGGCCAGCAGGGTGGCGGCGCTCGCTCCGGCGAGACTGCCCAGGGCTGCCCAGGTGAAGAGATCGTTCACGGCGATCCCCCCTTTTCTGCAGTGGTGCGACCGGGATGTGGTGGTGGTGAGGCCGGCGCTCCCGCGCGGGGAGCACCGACGCCGGTCGCCGCCGTCGCGGGGCGGCCGGAGCGGGGACGCGGCCGGCGGAGGCCGGCCACCGGATGCGTCAGCCGGGCCCGGGCGCGCCGGCGGGCGGCCCCGGCGGGGTCGGGCCGGGCGCGGTCGGGTCGGTCGCGGTCGGACCGGCTGCCGCCGGCGCCGTCGAGCGACGGCGACGCAACAGGAGTACGGCCACAGCGGTGAGGACGAGCAGCAGGAGCACGCCGCCGACGACCAGCAGCCACGGGAAACCACCCGAGTCGGTGTCGGCGGCTGCCGGCGAGGCCGAGGGGCGCGGCGGCGCCTCGGCGACGGCGCGCAGTTCCATCGGCTTGTCCTGGTTGGCGTCGACCTTCCAGGTGACCGATCGACCGTTGACGGTGCCATTGGTGTCGATCACCCGTCCGGGAAAGGTCACCGAGATCTCGAACGACATCAGCTTGAGGAAGGCCTGCTGCTGTTGCGGATTCTGCTGGGCGGCTTTCCCGCCGTATTTCTTCGGATCCAGCGGTAACGTGAAACGGTAGAATTCGCCGTCCCGGACCAGTTTGACGCTCTCGCTGTCGAAGCCGGCCAGCGGCGCCTTGCGATAATTGATCTGTGCGCCGAAGAGCTTGCTGTCCTCGTAGCCGGTCTCCTCGCCGGGAGGCAGCGCCGGAATGTTCTTCCGCAGCTCGGCGAACGCGGCCGGGATGTTCTTGTTCTGGGAGCTCAGCACCGACTTCTGGGCGGTCAGCAGCAACTGCCCGTCGACCGTGTCGTCGGCGTTCACGGTGAGCCCCATGTTGAGTTGCATGCAGCCGCTCAACGCGCCGAGAAGAAGGAGGCACACCGCGACGCGGAGTGCCCTACCGCGGTTGACGCTCCTGTTCATGCGCTCAGTGTGTGTGATCCAATTCACCACGAGCAGTCAGCGATTGGTCACAAGGTAGTCGCCGATTGTACCGGCGCACTGTCGTATTTGGCCGAGGCGGAGAGCGGCCCCGAAGAATAGACTGAAGCTTTGCGCCGCCGGCCGGAATGGCGGGCGACTCAGCCCTGCGGCGGCCGCCAGTCGACGCACCAGGTCATGCTCCGCAGCGTGACGCTGGCCGGGACGAGGCGCAGCGCGGCGGTACGGGCCGCGAGGGCGAGAGGGTTCCGCAGTTGCTGGCCGTACCGCCCGGCGCGCAGGGACGCGCGGGCGATGGCCTGGGTGCGGGGGCGACGCTGTTCGTCGTACGCCGCCAGGGCGGCCGGCAACCCCTGCGCGCCCCCGGCGCAGGCCGCGCCGAGCACCACCGCGTCCTCGATGGCCTGGCCGGCGCCCTGCCCGAGGTTCGGCGTCATCGCGTGGGCCGCGTCGCCGAGCAGCGCCACCCGTCCCCGCACGTAGGACGGCAGCGCCGTGGCCAGGTGGTGGATGTCGTTGCGGAGAACCACTTTGGGTGGGGTGGCCGCCAGCAGCGCGGGGATGGGGTCGTGCCACGTGCCGAAGTGCTCCCGAACCGCCGCCAGCTCGTCCGGGGCGTGGCCGCCGGGCGGGGCGTTGCGGGCCGCGTACCAGTAGAGCCAGCCGTCGCCGATCGGCACCATGCCGAACTCGGCGGCCGGGCCCCAGGTGATCGCCGTCGGGATCGGCTCCGGGAACGCGATGGCGGCCCGCCAGGCCGTCGAGCCCGCGTACACCGGGGCGGGAATCTTCGGCCAGAGCTGGGCGCGCAGCCGGCTGCGCAGGCCGTCGGCACCGACCACCAGGTCGGCGTGGAGGGTTCGCGGGCCGTCGGGCCCGCGGTAGCGCACCGTCGCGTGGTCGGAGTCGGAGTCGACGTGCTCGACCTCGGCCCCGGTGTGCAGCGACGACGCGGGCAGCGCCTCGCGCAGGATGCGGTGCAGGGTGGCCCGGTGGACGCCGAGCGCGCTGGTGCCAAGCTGTCGGACCATCTCTGCCGCGTCCATGCGGGACAGCCACCGGCCCCGCCGGTCGCGGACCCCGCCGGGGGCCTCGGCGTGTGCGTTGGACCGCAGGGCAGAGCTGAGGCCGAGGGCGTCCAGGGCGCGTAGCGCGTTGGCCATCAGGCTCAACCCAGCGCCCACCTCGCGCAGTTCGGGGGCGCGTTCCAGGACGGTGACCCGCCAGTCACGCCGGTGCAGGGCGAGCGCCGCGCTCAGCCCCCCGATGCCGCCGCCGACCACCACCGCGTGTGGCTCGTCCATGTCGTCCACCCTTCTACACCTGTAGAAGGGGGATACTACCTGCGCACCGCGCAGAGGAGGAACCCCGTTGAACGCCCGCGCCCACCGGATCGCGCTGTTGACCGACGCGGCCATCGAGCTGATCGCCGACGGCGGCATGCGGGCGCTCACCCACCGGGCCGTCGACGCCCGCGCCGAGCTGCCGCCCGGCACCACCTCGGCGTACCTGCGCACCCGCCAGGCGCTGATCGAGGCGGTGGTGCGGCGCCTCGTCGAGCGTGACCGGGCCGACCTGGCCGCGTACGACCTGCCGACCGAGCCGCCCGCCCCGCAGGCGGGCCCCCGCCTGGACGGCGACGACCTCGACCAGCTCGCCGCCGGGGTGGCCGAGGTGCTCGACCGCTGGCTGGGCGTCGGACGCAGCCGTACCCTGACCCGCTACGCCTGCCTGCTGGAGGCGGTGCACCGCCCCGAACTACGCGGCATCCTGCGACACGGCATCGGCATCCGGGCCCAGTCCCGCGATCTGCTGACCCGCGCCGGCGCCACCGACCCGGACCGGCAGGGCGACCAGTTCGTCGCGTACGTCGACGGGCTCCTCTTCGACCGGCTGGTCGGCGCGGGAGCGCTCACCGCCCCGACCCCCGGCACCCCGGACAGCCGCGCCGATCTCGCGGACGCCGTCCGTACGCTGCTGCGCGCCCTGACCGGGAGGTGACCGGAGCCGGTGATCGCGCGCCGGACGCGACGGCGGCCGACGGGCGGCCCGGTCGGCGGCTCCGCCGGCCGATGGTGGACGATCGCGGAGGGCGAGCCGGCGGACGCCGGTGATCGCTGACGGCCGCACAACGCGTCGGTCGACCGGTGGGAGGTGCCGATGGCGTGGTTCGCGGGCCTGCGGGTCGCCGGCCACCGGTTGCGGCAGGGGTGGCGGCCGGTGCTGGAGGCGACCGTCGCGGCGACCGTGGCCTGGCTGCTCGCCACCCGCCTGCTCGGGCATCCGCAGCCGTTCTTCGCGCCGGCCGCCGCGCTGATCGTCCTCGGTCAGGCCCGTGGGCAGCGCATCCGGCGGGCCGTCGAGGTCGTGCTCGGGGTGGCCGCCGGGGTGCTCGTCGCGGACCTGGTCGTGCAGGCGCTGGGCCCCGGCAGCACCTGGACGGTCTGCACGGTCATCCTGCTCACCGTCCTGCTCGCGGTCGCCTTCGGGGCCACCGGCGTCACCCTCGTACAGGCCGCCGTCTCCGCGCTCTACCTGGTGGTGGTCGCGCCGCCGGACGGGTCGCTGGTGCCGTTCCGCTTCGTCGACGCGCTGATCGGCGGCGCGGTGGCGCTCGCCGTCAGCCTGCTCGTCGACGCCCGGCACCCGCTCGCGCCGCTCGTCGTCGAGGTGCGGCGCACGTTCGACGAGCTGGCCGGCCTGCTGGGCGGGATCGCCGACGCGCTGGACGGGCGCGACGAGCCGGCGGCGGTGGCCGCCCTGGCGCGCGCCCGGGGCATGGACGCCCGGGTCGACGGGCTGCGGGACGGCGTGCTGGCCGCCGGCGAGGCGCTGCGGCTCAACGTGCGCCGACGCCGACACATCGGCCGGTTGCGGTCGGTGGACGAGTCGGTCCGGCAGATCGACTACGTGGTCCGCAACGTCCGGGTGCTGGCCCGCGCGGGCGTGACGCTCAGTCGACTCGGGACCTCCACCCCGCCCGAGCTGGGCGACGCGCTGCGCTGCCTGGTGGAGGCGGTCCGGGAGGCCGGCGCGGCGCTCGCCGCCGACCTGGACGGGCAGGAGGAGGTCGCCGACCGGCACGCCCTGCGGGCGGACGAGGCGGCGCTGGCGGCCGTCCGTACCGCGGGGCAGCTCTTCGGGTCGACCCAGACCCTCCCCCTCGCCATGATCATCGGCCAGGTCCGGGCGACGGCGATCGACCTGCTGCGGGGCGTGCATCCCGACGACGACGTCGCCGTCCTGGCCCGCGTGGACGCGGCCCTCGGCCTACCCGCCGTCTGACCGACACCGAGGGTCACCCGGTGAGCCACCCGGTGGCCCTCGCCCGGATCTCCGCGGGCAGCTCATGGCCGCCGGTGAACTCCTCGTAGGTGACGTCGTAGCCGATTCCGCGCAGGTGCGGCACGAATCGGCGGCTGCACACGTCGACGGGCAGCACCGGGTCGTCCACCCCGTGCGAGACGAAGATCCGTGGTCGCCCACGGACGACCGGCGGCGCGGCGAAGCCGGGGGAGAAGGCCAGCACCGCGTCGACCAGGTCGCCGTTGGCCAGGCCCAGCGAGAGCGCGTACGAGGCTCCGTCGGAGAAACCGCCGAGCGTCACACCCTGTACGGGGTAGCCGTCGAACGCGCTGGCCAGCAACGCGTCGATGTGCCCGACGTCCACCCCGAGGCCACCGGCGATCAGGTCCCAACTGGTCGCCGACGACTGCGGGGCGATCAGCAGCAGGTGCTGCGCGTCCGCCTCCGCGAGCAGCAGGTCCAGTCCGTGCCGCGCGGAACCACCCGCCCCGTGCAGGAGCACCACCAGCCGGTACGCGGCCCCGTCGGCGGCCGGCTCCGGCACGTACGCCATCGCGGGCCGACCACCGTCACCGCCGGGCAGCGGCACGATGCCGCTCGGCCCGGTCACCACCGGCGGGTGTGGGCGGGTGGTCAACCGGCCGTGCCGGTGACCCTGCGCGGGCGCCCGGCTCGGCGGCACGGGGTCGGACACGGGCCACCAACTCCTCGCGGTCGACGAGAGGTGCGAGGCGGTTACCCGGCCGGCCGCCGGTTAACCGGGCGGCCGCTCAGGCGCTGTCCCGGGCCACCAGGTCGGACGGGAAGAGCGTCACCGGCGCTCCCGGGCGACCGGCCAGCACGGCGGCGGCCGCCGCGGCGGCGATCCGGCCCACGGGGTGGCTCGCGGTGGTCAGCGCCGGCGCGGTCATGCCGGCCAGCGGGATGTCGTCGAAGCCGGCCACCGCGACGTCACCGGGCACCCGGACGCCGTCCTCGCGCAGCTCCGCGATCACGCCCAGGGCCGTCTCGTCGCTGATCGCGTAGATCGCGTCGACGTCCGGCCAGCGCCGCAGCGCCTCGCCGGCCGCCTCCCGGCCCCGCGCCGCCGTGAAGTCCCCCCGCACGACCCGCTCCGGCAGGCCGGCCTCGCGCATCAGGTGCCGGTACGCCCGCACCGGCCGCTGCGCGCACGGCAGCCACCGTGGACCGGTCACCATGGCGATCCGGCGGCGGCCCGTGCCGTACAGGTGGCGTAACACCGCGCCCGCGCCGGTGGTGTTGTCGACGTCGAACGACGGCACTGTGGCCGAGCCGATGCCGATCGAGGCGATCCGGCCGTGCAGCGCCCGGGGTACGGCCGCCAGCAGGTCCTCGGTGGTGTTGACCAGCACGACCCCGCACACGCTGCGGTCGGCGGCGAGCTGGTCGAGGCCGCGCGGGTCACCCAGCGGCAGCCAGTGCAGGGCCACCCCGACGCCGGCCGGCGCGCACACCCGGGCGGCCGAGCCGACCACGCGGTCCACGTACGGGTCGTCCAGCACGGCCGCGCTGGTGCCCAGGGCGGCCACCACCAGCCGTACGCCGCCGCCGCGGACCAGTGCGCGCGCGGCCGGGTTGGGCACGTAGCCGAGCTGGTCGGCGGCCGTCACCACCCGTGCCCGGGCGGCCGGCGAGGCGAACCCGGTGCCGGCGATCACCCGCGAGGCGGTGGACCGGGACACTCCGGCGGCCCGGGCGACGTCCTCCAGGGTGGCTGGGCGCGGTGCCGCTGCCGTCATCGTGTCCTCCCCGACGACGCCCGCCCCCGGCGGGCGTGCGCCTGCCAGCCATCATCCCCCGAGCTGCGGGCCTGCGGTAAGGGGCGGGGCCCGCTTGTGGTGGTAGCGCTCTCAGGTGTGCGATCGTGCCAGGAGATCACCCCCCAGGAAGAGGACCACCCCCTTGAGTGCCCCCACCAGTCCCGCCGTCGCCCCGGACGCCGCCGCGCCGACGCGGGCCATCGTGCTCGCCCGCAACGGCGTCGCCCTGACCTTCACCCTGAACGGCCTGGCCGTCGGTAGCTGGTTCTCCCGGGTGCCGGCCGTCCGGGAGGCGCTGGATCTGTCCGCCGGCCGCCTCGGGCTGCTGTTGCTCGCGTTGAGCGTCGGCGCGCTGCTCGCCATGCCGACGTCCGGGCTGCTCGCCCAGCGCCTCGGCTCGGCCCGCACGGTGACCCTCGCCACCGTGCTGGTCGCGGTGGGCCTGATCGTGGCCGGGTTGGGCGCGACGGTCGCCGGGTCGGCCGCCGTCGTCGCGCTGGGGATGGTCGCCTTCGGCTACGGCTCCGGCGCGTGTGACGTGGCGATGAACGTCGAGGGCGCGGCCGTGGAGCGTCGGTTGGGGCGTACCGTCATGCCCCGTTTCCACGCGGCCTGGAGCCTCGGGTCGGTGGCCGGCGCGGGCGTCGGCGCCGGCGCGGCCCGCCTGGACGTGCCGGTGGGCGCGCACCTCGCCGTGGTGGCCGTGGTGGTCCTGGTCGGCACCGTCTTCGCGTCCCGGGCGTACCTGCCCCAGCCCGCCGTGGACGCGGCCAACGGGCCGACGGACACCACCCCGGCCGGTCGTCGGCGGGCCCAGCTCGCCGCCTGGCGCGAGCCGCGCACCCTGCTGATCGGGCTGTTCGTGCTGGTGGCGGCCTTCACCGAGGGCAGCGCCAACGACTGGCTGGCGGTCGCGTTCGTGGACGGCCGGGACTTGAGCGAGGCGGCCGGCGCGGCGGTCTTCGGAGTGTTCGTCGTCGGCATGACCCTCGGTCGCACCGCCGGCACGGTCGCGCTGGACCGCTGGGGGCGGGTGCCGGTCCTCACCGGCACCGTCCTGCTCGCCGCCGCCGGCGCGACGCTGGCCGTGTTGGCCGGCTCGGGACCGGTGGCCATCGTCGGCGTCGCGCTGTGGGGGATCGGCGCGTCACTCGGCTTCCCCGTCGGCATGAGCGCGGCGGCCGACGAGGAGGCGCACGCGGCGGTACGGGTCAGCGTCGTCGCCGTGATCGGCTACACGGCCTTCCTGGGTGGCCCGCCGCTGCTGGGGCTGCTCGGCGACCACGTCGGCGTCCTGCGGGCGCTGCTGGTGGTGCCGCTGCTGCTCCTGCCGACGTTGGCGCTGGTGCCGGCGCTGCGCCCGCCGCGCGCCGCCGAGCGGGAGCGGTCGTCGGCAGCACAACAAAACTAGCCCGGATCAGGGCGTGCCGGTATCGGGCGCGCGGCCGAGTGCGCCGCGCGCCCGTGCTGGCTACGGTCGCCCGATGCCAATCGACGAGATCACCGCCGCCGCGGCGGGCACCTGGACCCTGGGCGACCGCACGGTGCGCCGGATGGGCTTCGGCTCGATGCGGATCACCGCGAACCCCGACCGCGAGCGCGCGATCGCGCTGCTGCGCCGCGCCGTCGAGCTGGGCGTCAACCACCTCGACACGGCCGCGTTCTACGTCTCGCCCGGCGGGACCCTGCGGGTGGGCACCGGTCCCGCCCGGTACGCCACCGAGCTGATCCGGGCGGCCCTCGCCCCGTACCCCGAGGATCTGGTGATCGCCACCAAGGTCGGCTTCGGCTACGACCCGGTGGACGGGTTCACCGAGGCGTTCACCCCCGCGCAGTTGCGCGCGCAGGTCGAGGAGAACCTGCGTCGTCTCGGCCGCGACCAGCTCGACGTGGTGAACCTACGGCTCGGCCGGGGGCCGGGGGCGGTGCCGCTGGCCGAGCGGTTCGGCGCCCTGGCCGAGCTGCGCGACGCCGGGCTGATCCGGCACCTCGGGCTGTCCAACGTCCGGCCCGAGCAGCTGGACGAGGTGGCCGGCATCGCGCCGGTGGTCTGCGTGCAGAACAACTACGGCTTGGACGCCTACCGGGAACAGGACGCCTTCGTCCGGGCCTGCGGCGAGCGGGGAGTCGCCTACGTGCCGTTCTTCGCGCTGGCCGGAACCTCCCGGGAGGCGGGAGCGACCGCCGCGCCGGGCGCGGCCGTCGAGGCGGTCGCCCGCGACCACGGCGTCACCCCTTCGCAGGTACGCCTGGCCTGGACCCTGCACCAGGGCCCGCACGTCCTCGCCATCCCCGGCACCAGCGACCCCGCACACCTCGAGGAGAACATAGCCGCCGCGTCCCTGGACCTGACCCCGGAGGACCTGACCCGCCTGGGCTGACGCCGTCCCCCACCCCCGTCCCGCCGGCGTTGATCATGAAGTTGTTGCCATCGATGTCGGCGTGTCGTGGCAATAACTTCATGATCAACGGAGCCAGATGCGCAGGAGGCCCGCGGGGTGGAAGCCGGCTCGGCGGGCCGGGGGCAGGTCGGGCGCGGACTCGTAGCCGACCAGGGGTACGTCGGGCAGGGTGGCGGAGATCGCCAGCCAGATCTCGTCCGGATCGTCGCTGGTGCTGAACAGGTTGGAGACGCCCGACGGATCGTCGCCGCTGACCACCGCCCCACCCACGACAGCGCCCCGCCCGTCGTGCCGGGCCAGCACCCGGATGCCCGGGTCGGCCAGCAGCGCCGGGCGGAACAGCTCCCCACCGCCGTGCGCGCTCGCCCACTCCGCGAGCCCCCGCGCCGTGGTGACCCGGTCGAGCGGCACGCCGGTCGGCGGATCGGTCGGCGGGCGGTGGATCCACTGCGCGTCGAAGAGGACCCGGAACCCGTACGCCGCGAGGTCGAGGTCGGCGAAGCTGTCCTTCACCGACGCGCCGGCCCCGGCGTCGATCCGCGCGAGCAGCGCCTCGGGGTCGACGCCGGGGCGCAGGGTGACCGCGTCCGGATACCAGGGCGGGGAGCGGCGGGGCACCGACCACGCGTCGGCGTCGATCCGGCCGACCAGGCCGTGGCTGGCGCACACCACGTCGCACCATTGCGCGTTGTTGTGCGCCGCCGCCTCCCGCACGTCGTTTGGCACGTCCGGCAGCCTAATCGGTGAGCACGACGAGCCGCTGGGTCGCGCGCGTCATCGCGACGTACCTGTCGACCGCCCCCTGGACGCCCTCACCGAACGCCTCCGGATCGACGAGGACGACCAGGTCGAACTCCAGCCCCTTGGACAGTTCCGGACTCAGCGACCGGACGCGACTCGTCGCCGGCCGGAACGTGGGGTCGCCGATGACGCAGGCGATTCCCTCGGCGTGCTCCGCGAGCCAGCCGTCGACGATCGCGTCCCGGTCGCGCACCGATCCGTGGGTGACGGGGATCCCGTTGCCGCGGATCGAGGTCGGCACGTTCGCGTCCGGGAGTACGGCCCGGATGACCGGTTCGGCCTGCGCCATGACCTCCCGGGGCGTCCGGTAGTTGACGGTCAACGAGGTCAGGGTCACCTCGTTGAGCCCGACGCGGGCGAGCCGTTCGCGCCACGACCCGGTGAATCCGTGCCGGGCCTGGGCCCGGTCCCCGACGATCGTGAAGCTGCGCGACGGGCACCGCGACAGCAGCATCTGCCACTGCGCGTCGGTCAGCTCCTGCGCCTCGTCCACCACGATGTGCGCGAACGGGCCGGCCAGCAGATCCGCGGCGACGCCCGGCAGCACGGCCTCGTCGACAAGCGCGTCCTGCAGGTCCAGTTGGCGCAGGCTCGACAGCACGCCCTCGCCGTCGTCGTAGGCGTGCGCCTCGATCAGCTCGTCGACCACCGTCGCCATGCGTTCCCGTTCGGCGGCGATCGTGGCGTCGCGGCGGCGGGTACGCCCTGACGCCTCCGCATCGCCGAGCCGCTGTCGTGCCGCGTCCAGCAGCGGCAGGTCGGACACCGTCCACGCGCGGGCGTCGGCGCGCTGGAGCCGGCGGACGTCGTCGGGACCGAGCCAGGGGGCGCACCTGCGCAGATAGGCGGGCACCGACCACAGGTCCGCGACGATGTCGGCCGCGTCGAGCAGCGGCCAGGCGCGGTTGACCGTGGTACGGATTTCCGCGTCGCGCCGCAGCGACGCGCGGACGAGGTCCTCGGGTTCGTCGCCGTCGTACCTGCCGAGCAGGATGCTCAGCAGTTCGTCCCAGATCTCGTCGCGGGCCTCGTTGTGCGGGGTGCCCGATCCGGGCGCCTCGAACGCCTGGGCCCAGTCGTCGGCGCTCAGCCGGATGTCGGTGTCGCCGGCCGCGACGGTCAGCGCCGTCGTCGGCGGCTCCTCGTAGAAGCGGACGGCCGCGTCGATCGCCCGTACCAGGCCGAGCGAGGACTTGAGGCGGTCCACCTCCGGGTCGCTCTCGGCGGCGGCCGAGGCGCCCTGCGGTACCAGGTCCCGCAGGGTGCAGGTCTGCACGTCCTCCTCGCCGAGGCTGGGCAGGACGTCGGCGACGTACGCCAGGTAGGGCTGGTGCGGCCCGACGAACAGCACCCCGCCGCGCCCCTGCCGCAGGCGCGGGTCGGAGTAGAGCAGGTACGCGGTGCGGTGCAGGGCGACGACGGTCTTGCCCGTGCCCGGACCGCCGTCGACGACGAGCGCGCCGCGTGATCCGGCCCGGATGATGGCGTCCTGGTCGGCCTGGATGGTGCCGAGCACGTCGCGCATCCGGGCGGAGCGGTTGCCGCCGAGGCTGGCGATGAACGCCGACTGGTCGTCCAGCGCGGCGTGCCCCTCGAACCCGTCCGGGGTGAACACCTCGTCCCAGTAGTCGCTGATCCGGCCGAGGGTCCAGCGATACCGGCGTCGGCTCGCGAGGCCCATCGGGTTGGCGTGGGTCGCTCCGAAGAACGGCGCGGCGGCCGGTGAACGCCAGTCGAGCAGCAGCCGGCGGCCATCGCCGTCGCTGAGGCCGAACCGTCCGATATAGACGGGCTCGGGGTCGTCCGCGTGGACCATGCGACCGAGACACAGATCCAGACCGAAACGGCGCAGCGCACGCAGGCGGGCGGTCAGCCGCCGGACCTCCTCGTCCCGGACGACCGCCTGCCGACCCTTGCCCGCCGGTGCCCGGCGCTCGGCGTCCAGGCGGTCGGACAGGTCGGCGATCGACCGCTGAAGGCTCGCCGCGATCACGGCGAAGTGCTGCTCGTCCCGGGCGACGAGCGCCGGGTCGGCCTTGGCGGCGAGGTTCTCGGGGAGGTCGAACACACTGGCCGCCGCCGACGACACGTTCATCTTCATGGCTCCCGTTTGCGCAGGTCATGGCCTTGGACGGGCCATTCTGCGGCACAGCGGGGGCCTTGCCGCAAGTCCCCCCATGCGGTATATGTTGGATATGGCGGGAGGGGTTGTTCCTCGTCGTCACGGCTTCCGCTCGGCGTAGACGAGATCCATCGTGTCGGCGCGCCCGCCCCAGCTCAGGTCGAGATGCCAGCACCCCGCTCGCGGCATGTCGATGATCGACGGCGCTGGCCCGCCGGCGACCTCGTGGGTCACTCGCGTGTCGGTGCCGTCCAACGTGGCGATGATCTTCAGGGTGGTCGACGCGCCCGGGGGCGGCGAGGTCGTGGCGGGCCGGGCCACCCAGAGGATCTTGTTGCTCGACGCGTCCGGTCGGACCTGCGCCAGCGGGTGGCCGAACAGCACCGCCACGATCTCACCCCGTGCGCCGAAGACGTGCGGCATGCGGGTGTCCCCGTGGAACCCCTCGTCCGCCCAGTCGGGCAGCGACCCCGTCTCGACCCGCGACGCGCAGCCGACCGCCGCAGTGGTTGGACCGCCGGCAGTCGTCGCCGGCCCGTCACCGGCCGTGCCGCAGCCCGCCAGCACCAGAACCGACCCCAGCAGAAACCTGCCCCAAGTGATCATCTCGCTCCCTCCCACAAGGACGTGTCCCGTACCAGAGAGACACCGGTCGGGCCGGGCGGGTTCCTAGGGGAGCGAGCCGGCGATCTCGAGCGCCTCGGCCATGCTGCGCGCGCCCTCCAGCCGGTAGGTCACGCCGGCCTGCTCCCAGATCAGGGTCGACGCGGCGAGTCGTGCGGTCTCCCGGCGGATCTGCCCCGACCGGTCGACGTAGGACAGCACGTGCGGACCGTCGACCCAGACGGCGAAGTCACCGTCGACCTGCGTCCACTCCGCACCCGGCCGGCTGGTCCGCTTGTGGAAGGTCAGGTCGAGACGACCGTCGAACGCGTCGAGACGCACCCCGCCGCCCTCGTACAGCAGCGTCGCGACCCGGTACGCGCCGGTGCCGTCGGGGTCGGCGACCGACACCCGCTCCGGCGGCCCGAGCGCGGCCGGCACCCGGATCGGGAAGCGGACCGCCCGCCGTGCCTCGTCGAGCCCCACCATCCGCAGCGACGGCAGGGGCGACGGCTCGTCCTCGGGCGGCGACGGCGTGGACGACGTGACGATGCCGACGCCGGCGAAGCGCAGCACCTCGCCGACCGCGTCGGCGACGGCCGCACGCGTCGGCGGCAGCGCCGCGACCAGCAGGGCAACGAGCGCCGCCGCGGCCAGGGAGCGCCACCGACGTCGCCCGCGTACGTCCCCGACGAGCCGGTCGCGCACCCGTGCGGTCACGTCCGGCGTGGCGGGCGTGTCCAACCAGACGCCGAGGTCACGCAGCTCCGCCTCTAGGCCGTCCCGGGCGAGGTCATCCATGACGCACCTCCTCGTCGGCGAGCAGGGCGCGCAGCTTCGCCAGTGCCCGTGAGGTACGCGACTTCACCGTTCCCCGGGGCCAGCCCAGCATGACGCCCGTCTCCTGCTCGCCGAGATCGAGGAAGAACCGGCAGACGATCACCTCGCGGTCGCGTACCGGCAGTTGCCGCAGGGCCGCCACCAGCGCGGCCCGCCGCTCGCCGGCCAGGACGGCGTCAACGGCGTCATCCTCGGCGACCTCGGGCGGGGGGTTCGCCGCCGCCCGCAGGACCAGGCCCTCCCGGCGCGTGCGGGACCGGTGCAGGTTGCGGGTCTCGTTGGCGACGATCGCGAGCAACCAGGAGCGGAAGGACGACTCTCCCCGGTAGCGCGACAGCTTGCGGTAGCCCTTCACGAACGCCTCCTGGACGACGTCCTCGGAGTCCGAACCCGCGCCGAGCAGCACCGCCGTCCGGTACGCGGACGCGGTGTGCCGGGCGACCAGGAGGTCGTACGCCTCCAGGTCACCGGCTCGGGCGCGGGTGACGAGCACGTCGTCGTCCAGGGGTACCTCCGGTCGGACTCGCACTGATGACACCGCCCGCGCCCGTCGGGTTCCGCCCCAGCGGAGTCAGATTTCTCCCACCCGCCGTGCAGCCTATTGCCAGGAATCGGTGCTGAACTGGGAGTGGCGTCGAAGGAGAGGGGCTGGGCATGGGCTGGTTCAACCGGCGGTCTCGCGGCGGCGAGGCGACCCCGACGAAGCTGGACCGTGAGGCCACCCGGGACGACCTCGCCGCGCTGGAGGCGTTCGTCGCCAGCCGGCGAGGGGTGGAGTTCTACCTGGAACCGGAGACGACCGCCACCGACACCACCGTGGTCGCGATCGCCTACGACGGTGAGTGGATCCGTCGCCGCACCGGCACACCCCGGGCGGCGGGCGACATCGCCCGCAAACACGCGGTGCCGCTGTACGAGGCGGCCCGCACCGGCTACCCGGAGCGGATGCGGGTGTGGAATCGGGCCCACCCGGAACGCCACGCCCGCTGAGCCGGTCAGGCCGTAACCGGGCTCAAGCGGGTTTCGCCTGCGCGAGTGATCGCTGGATGAGCGTGAGGACGGGTGGAAGGATCAGCTCACCGCCGCCGATCGTGGCGCCAGCGTTCACGTGGTGGGGCGTGCCGTCAATGTCGACCACCAGCGCGCCAGCCTCCCTGGCGATGACGACGCCCGCGACGGTGTCCCACGGGTTGTTGTTGAGCATGACGAACGCGTCGATCCGGCCGTGCGCCAACCAGGCGAGGTCGATTGCGGCTGACCCGTGCATGCGTATCCGTTGGACGTGTCGGGTGAGCTGCTCGGTGATGGCGAGTCGCTCGGTGTTCTTCCGGCTGGCCTCGGCACCGACCGCATAGTCGCCGATGGCGACGACGGCGTCCCGCAGATCGGTGACCTGGCTGGCGCGGATGCGCCGGTTGTCGGCATAGGCGCCGTGCCCCTGCACGGCGTGGTAGCGGGTGCCGAGGAACGGAAGGTCGATGACACCGAGGACGGCGTGTGTGCGGTGGATGAGGCCGAGAGAGATCGCGCACAGGGGCGAGCCGTGGATGAAGTTGACGGTGCCGTCGACTGGATCGAGTGCCCAGGTCAGCGCGCTGGTGTCGCCGCTGCTGCCGTACTCCTCACCGAGGAAACCGATGTCAGGCGCCTTGGCGGCCAGATGCTCGCGGACCGCTCGCTCGATGGCGTAATCCACGTCCGAGGCCATGTCGCGGTCACCCTTGAAGGTCAGCGCACCGGGCTGGAGCCTGCGCATCAGGTCGTGGGCCAGGTCGACGGCCTCCTGTGCGAGAGGGAGGAGGTGCGCGTAGCCGGTCATAGCTGGCGGCTGCGCTCCCACAGCGAGTTGAACATCTCGTCGAATATCGGGTAGAGGCCGGAAGGGCTGGGGCTGGCGCTGCGCTCGATGACCAGCGTCGGGCAGTCGACACCGCGCATCTGCGGTAGGTAGTGCTGGACAACGCAGAGTCGACCATCGATCAGAAGGACGTTGGCGCGGATGGATTCGTCGTAGACGCCGATGGTGAGGTTGTCCCGGGCATCCGCCGGGAGCCGGTCACGAATGCGGCGGGCCAAGTTCTGGATGTTGAGTTCGGTGAGCGCGCTGAGGTGCCCATCTGGATAGTCGTCCTCCCGCTCCTGCCGCCTGATCGCCTCGCCGGCCGGGTCAAGGAACAGGCAGCGGAGGCGGGTGCCGGCGGCGAGGAGTCTCAGGAGGCGATTGTCGCCGTACTGCTGACAGATGAGGTTCAGTGACAGCCCGGCCGCTCGGATGTCCGTGGCATGGTCGAAAAGGGCTTGCGGGGGCAGCTCCGCCATAAAATCTGATCGGCTGGAATAGATCGCGCTGACATCAGCGCATTGGTTCCGTACGGCCGTGCTGAGCTGGTGTCCGGCGAGGTCCGGGGCCGGCTCGCGTTCGCCGAGGAGAAGCGTCATTCGTGCGTGGCGGGGCATGGACAGGCCGGTGCAGATGCGGGTGAGGACATCGATGCTGCTGACCCGGCGGGCACCGCTGGTGATCTCGCTGATCTGAGCCTGGCTGAGGCCGGTGGCGACGCCGAGAGTGGTCTGGCTGGCGCGGGTGGCTCGCTGGACGAGGCGGAATACCTGAGCGATGTTACGAGCGGCCAGGGCGTCGAGCATGTCAGTGGTGTCCCACAGCAGGTCGTCAGTGGTAAGCGTGGCAGTTGTGCGGACGCTCACGGCTGGCTTCCTTCCTGCTACAAGGGCCGAGGGCCAGCTTATCCAGTAGTGGGATGGCATGCCGGGAGGACATCCAGAGGGCGGATGAAAGTTATCCATCGAGGATTCACCCGCCGTGATGGATCGCTGCGGTTGTGGTGAGCAGGGTCGTGGTGTGAGTCTGCGGTCCCGCCCCCACCTGCCCATGCGCCCCGCCTGGTTGTGCCGCAACTGTGCCGCAGCATGGCCATGCTCCCGCGCCCAACTCGATCTCGTCGCCGAGTTCTACGGTCACTCGCTGGCGCTGGCCCTCTACCTTACGTCCTGCATGAACGAGGCCATCCACGACTTGTACGGTCTCGGCGGTCGCCCCGACCTTGCCCTGATGCACGCGCGTTTCCTCGGCTGGCTGTCGTTGACTCGCCGGCCGCGTCGCTTCAACCATGAGTGACTCGCCCCGATATCTTCGCAGGTCAATGTGGTGCTCGTGACCGGGCGGCACCGGGGTCCGCGTTGACCGGCGGCGCGAGGGTGTGGCAGCATTCGCGGCCTGACGGCAGTGAAGGAAGTCGGTGCGAATCCGACGCGGTCCCGCCACTGTCACCGGGGAGTGATCCCCCCTCGCGAGTCACGGCCGTGTGTCTGCGGTTGGAAGGCCGGGGGAGAGCGTCGATCCGGAAGCCAGGATACTTCGGCCGTCGGGACGTACCCCAGGGCGTGGACACCCGAGGAGGACCCGATGACGCATGGCGTCTTGCGCACCCACGAGCACCGTCGTACCCCGAGCGGCGGTCGCACCGCCGCGCCCCGACCCGGCCGCACAACCGCGCCGGCATCCGCTCGCTTGGGCGTCGTTTCCCGCTGAGTTCCGCGCCACGCCACCCGTCGCCGCCGGCCCCGTGCCGGTGAGCGGTCCGGGTCGCGGTGCCCGCTGAACCCCGCGCCCACCCGCACGTCGTCGCCGAACCGCTTCCGCGAGCGCGCCGACGTTACCGTCCGGAGCCTGCCGTGCGCATTCTGCTGCTCTCCACCGCCGACACCGACCTGCTGGCCGCCCGCGCCAGCGACGCCGACTACCGGCTCGCCAACCCTGCCCGGGTGGCGGCCGACGAGGTGCCCGCCCTGCTCGACGGGGTCGACCTCGCCGTCGTACGCCTGCTCGGCGGTCGGCAGGCGTGGCCGGACGGCCTCGCCGCCGTGCTCGCCAGCGGCGTGCCCACGGTCGTCCTTGGCGGCGAGGCGCTGCCGGACGCGGAGCTGATGGCGGTCTCCACGGTGCCGTCCGGGGTGGTCGCCCAGGCCCTCGCGTACCTGGTCGAGGGTGGCCCGGACAACCTGGGGGAGTTGGCCCGGTTCCTCTCCGACACGGTCCTGCTCACCGGGGAGGGGTTCGCACCGCCCGCGCCGACCCCGGCGTACGGCGTGCACGGCGAGCACCCCACCGAACCGGGTCGGCCCACCATCGGAATCGTCTTCTACCGGGCGCACGCCCTGGCCGGCAACACCGCGTTCGTCGACGTGCTGGCCGAGGCGGTCCGCGCGGCCGGCGGCAACCCCCTGCCGATCTTCTGCGGCTCGCTGCGCGGGCTGACGGCCGGCGCCGGCCCCCTCGGGCTCTTCGCCCGCTGCGACGCGCTGCTGGTCACCGTCCTCGCGGCCGGCGGCGCGGTCGCCGCCGACGCCTCCTCCGGCGGCGACGAGGACGCCTGGGACGTCGGCGCGCTCGCCGCCCTGGACGTGCCGGTCATCCAGGCGCTCTGCCTCACCAGCACGCGCGAGCAGTGGGCCGCCAGCGACGCCGGACTGTCCCCGTTGGACGCGGCGATGCAGGTGGCCATCCCCGAGTTCGACGGCCGGATCGTCACCGTGCCGTTCTCGTTCAAGCAGGTCGACGCCGACGGTCTTTCGGTGTACGCCGCCGACCCCGAGCGGGCCGCCCGCGTCGCCGGGATCGCGGTGCGGCACGCCCGGCTGCGGTACGTGCCGAACGCCGACAAGCGGATCGCCGTGGTGCTCAGCTCGTACCCCACCAAGCACTCGCGGGTCGGCAACGCCGTCGGGCTGGACACCCCGGCCTCGGCGGTCCGGCTGTTCGCCGCGCTCGCCGAGGCGGGCTACGACCTCGGCGGCACGCCGCCGCCCACGGACGGTGACGCGCTGATCCACGCGCTGATCGCCGCCGGCGGGCACGACGTGGAGTGGCTCACCCCGGATCAGTTGGCCGCCGCCGAGGCGCGGATACCGGGGCAGACGTACCGGCGCTGGTTCGAGGCGGTCCCGGTCGAGCTGCGCGAGCGGATGCGGCAACACTGGGGCGAGCCGCCCGGCGAGCTGTACACCGACGGCGGGGACGTCGTGCTGGCCGGGCTGCGCTTCGGCAACGTGGCGCTGCTGATCCAGCCGCCGCGTGGTTTCGGGGAGAACCCGATCGCCATCTACCACGACCCGGACCTGCCGCCGAGCCACCACTACCTGGCCGCGTACCGCTGGCTCGCCGCGCCGGTCTCCGACGGCGGCTTCGGCGCGGACGCCGTGGTGCACCTGGGCAAGCACGGCACCCTGGAGTGGCTGCCCGGCAAGGGCCTCGGCCTGGCCGCCGGCTGCGCGCCCGACGCGGTCCTCGCGGACCTGCCGCTGGTGTACCCGTTCATCGTCAACGACCCAGGCGAGGGCACCCAGGCCAAGCGGCGGGCGCACGCCGTGGTCATCGACCACCTGGTGCCGCCGATGGCCCGCGCCGAGACCTACGGCGACCTGGCCAAACTGGAGCAACTGCTGGACGAGTACGCCACCGTGCAGGCGCTCGACCCGGCGAAGGTGCCGACCGTGCGGGCGCAGATCTGGGACCTGGTCCGCGCCTCCGAGCTGCACCACGACCTGCACACCGAGGCGATGCCCGACGCGGACGACTTCGACGACTTCGTGCTGCACCTCGACGGCTACCTGTGCGAGGTCAAGGACGTGCAGATCCGCGACGGCCTGCACATCCTCGCCGACGCGCCCACCGGCGAGCCGCGGGTCAACCTGGTCCTCGCGGTGCTGCGCGCCCCGCAGATCTGGGGTGGCGTCCAGGCCCTGCCCGGCCTGCGGCAGGCCCTCGCCACCGCGTACGGCCTCGACGAACAGGAACTGCTTGCCACGCCGGGCCAGCGGATCGCCCTGCCGGCCGCGTTGACCGACGCGGTGGACGGGCCGGCCGGCACCGCCGCCGATGCCATCGACCTGATCGAAACCCTCGCCCGGCGGCTGGTCGTCGGCATGGAGACCCTGGGCTGGACCGCCGACACGGCCGAGGCGGTCGTCGCCGAGGTGACCGGCCAGCCGATCCCGGACGCCGCCGAGGTGCTGCGCTTCGCCGCCACCGAGTTGGTGCCCCGGCTGGTTCGCACCACCGACGAGCTGACCAACACCCTCGGTGCGCTCGACGGCCGGTTCGTGCCGCCCGGCCCGTCCGGCTCACCCACCCGGGGCCTGGTCAACGTGTTGCCCACCGGCCGGAACTTCTACTCCGTCGACCCGAAGGCCATCCCCAGCCGCAACGCCTGGGACGTCGGCGTGGCCCTGGCCGACTCGCTGCTGGCCCGGCACCTCGCCGACACCGGCGCGTACCCCCGCTCGGTGGGGTTGACCGTGTGGGGCACCAGCGCCATGCGGACGCAGGGCGACGACATCGCCGAGGTGCTCGCGCTTATCGGCTGCCGGCCGGTGTGGGACGAGCGGTCCCGGCGGGTCACCGGCGTCGAGGTGGTGCCGACCGCCGAGCTGGGTCGGCCCCGCGTCGACGTCACCGTACGGATCTCCGGGTTCTTCCGCGACGCGTTCCCGCACGTGGTGGCGCTGCTCGACGACGCCGTCCGGCAGGTCGCCGCCCTGAACGAGCCGGCCGAGGAGAACTACCTGCGCGCCCACGTGGCCGCCGACCTCGCCGAGCACGGTGACGAGCGGCGGGCCACCGCCCGGATCTTCGGCTCCAAACCCGGGGCGTACGGCGCGGGCCTGTTGCCGCTGATCGACGCCCGGACCTGGCGCAGCGACGCCGACCTGGCCGAGGTGTACGCGGTGTGGGGTGGCTACGCGTACGGCCGGGGCCTGGACGGGCGGGAGGCGCGCGCCGACATGGAACGCTCCTTCGCGCGGATCGCGGTCGCGGTGAAGAACCAGGACACCCGCGAGCACGACATCGTCGACTCCGACGACTACTTCCAGTATCACGGCGGGATGGTGGCGATGGTCCGCCACCTCACCGGCACGTCCCCGGCCGCGTACGTGGGCGACTCGGCGATGCCGCACGACGTGCGGACCCGCACGCTGGGCGAGGAGACCCGGCGGGTGTTCCGGGCCCGGGTGGTCAACCCGAAGTGGATCGCCGCGATGCGCCGGCACGGCTACAAGGGCGCGTTCGAGCTGGCCGCCACCGTGGACTACCTGTTCGGCTACGACGCCACCGCCGGTGTGGTGGACGACTGGATGTACGAGCACCTGGCCGCCGCGTACCTGTTCGACGACACCACCCGCGAGTTCCTGGAGAAGTCCAACCCGTGGGCGCTACGCGGCATCACCGAGCGGCTATTGGAGGCCGCCGACCGGGGGCTGTGGGCCAAGCCCGAGCCGGCCACCCTGGACCGCCTGCGCGACACCTACCTGGCCAGCGAGGGCGACCTGGAGGACCGGGCATGACCACGACCTACCCGCTCAGCGCCGTGCTCGGCATGGCCGACATGCGGCTGGCGTTGCTGCTCAACGCCGTGTCCCCGGCGATCGGTGGGGTCCTCGTGCGGGGCGAGAAGGGCACCGCCAAGTCCACCGCCGTACGCGCCCTCGCCGCGCTGCTGCCCCCGGTGCGCCGGGTCGCCGGCTGCCGCTTCGGGTGTGATCCGGCCGAACCCGACCCGGGCTGCCCGGACGGGCCGCACCCGGTCGGGGCGGCCGTCGAGACCGGGCCGGCGCGCCTCGTCGAACTGCCCGTCGGAGCGGCCGAGGACCGGGTGGTCGGGTCGCTGGACCTGGAGAAGGCCCTCGGCGAGGGCGTACGCGCCTTCGAACCGGGCCTGCTCGCCGCCGCCCACCGGGGCGTGCTCTACGTGGACGAGGTCAACCTGCTGCACGACCACCTCGTCGACCTGCTGCTGGACGCGGCGGCGATGGGCCGCAGCCACGTCGAGCGCGAGGGCGTCTCGGTCAGCCACGCGGCCCGGTTCCTGCTGGTCGGCACCATGAACCCGGAGGAGGGGGAGCTGCGCCCGCAGCTGCTCGACCGGTTCGGGCTGACCGTCGAGGTGAACGCCAGCCGGGACCCGGAGATCCGGGTGGAGGTCGTCCGCCGGCGGCTCGCCGCCGACGCCGACCCGGCCGGGTTCGCCGCCCGCTGGGCCGACGCCGACGCCGAGATCGCCGCCCAGGTGGCCGCCGCCCGCCGCCGGCTTCCCGGGGTACGCCTGCCGGACGCCGCGCTGCGGCAGATCGCCGAGGTGTGCGCGGCGTTCGACGTGGACGGGATGCGCGCCGACATCGTCACCGCGCGTACCGCCCTCGCCCACGCCGCCTGGCACGACCGGGACCGGGTCACCAGCGACGACGTGCGGGTGGCGGCCCGACTCGCCCTGCCGCACCGCCGTCGCCGCGACCCGTTCGACACGCCGGGGCTGGACGAGAAGCGCCTCGACGAGGCGCTGCAACGGGCCCAGGACAACCACCCCGACGACCCGGACGACGACGGCCGCCCGGACGACGGCGGCTCCGCCGGCCCGCGCCCCGACGGTCCCGATGGTGGCGGTGGGGGCGGCCCCGGCGGCAGTGCCGGCGACCTGGGCGGCTCCTCCGGCGTGGACGGCGACACCGGGGAACATCGTCACGATGGGAACGGCCCCGACGGTCGTGGCTCCGACGACAACGCCCGCGGTCCCACCGACGTGGACGGTGGGGAGTCGGGCAGCGGCGGGCACGATTCCGGCGACGGCGACTCCGGGAGGGCCGACGGCCCGGAGCCGCACGCCGCCGACGTCGGCGCGGACGGGGACTTCTCGGGGGTGAACGGTCGGGGCGGTCGCCGTCGGCGGGCCGAGGAGGGTGAGCCCAGCGGCACCGGGAACGACCGGGAGCGCGAGGGCGGACGGGTGGCCGTACCCCGGGGTGGTCTGCGAGCCCGGCTGCTGACCGCGCCCGGCGTCGGTGACGGGGTGCCGGGCCGGCGGTCGCGGGCCCGGACCGGGAGGGGCCGCACCACCGGGGCCCGGGTGCCGAACGGTGGGGTCGGCGCGCTGCACCTGCCGGCCACCATCCGCGCCGCCGCACCCCACCAGGCGACTCGGGGGCGACTGGCGGGCCCGCTGCGCCTGCGTCCGGACGACGTCCGCGAGGCGGTCCGGGAGGGGCGCGAGGGCAACCTGGTGCTGTTCGTGGTGGACGCCAGCGGTTCGATGGGCGCCCGGCAGCGGATGGTCACCGTGAAGGACGCGGTGCTCGCCCTGCTCACCGACGCGTACCAGCGGCGGGACAAGGTCGCGGTGATCGCCTTCCGGGGAGCCGGCGCGCGCACCGTGCTGCCGGCGACCTCGTCGGTGCTGGCCGCCTCGACCCGTCTGGCCGAGTTGCCCACCGGCGGGCGGACACCACTGGCCGAGGGTCTGCTGGCCGCCGCGGAACTGCTGCGGGTGGAGCGCCTGCGCGACCCGAAGCGCCGCCCCCTGGTCCTGGTGGTCACCGACGGCCGCGCCACCGCCGGAACCCGCCCGCTCGACCGGGCGGCAGGAGCGGCGGCAATCCTCGCGGCGACGGGTGCCCCCTGCGTGGTCGTCGACTGCGAATCCGGCCCGATCCGCCTGCACCTGGCCCGCCGCCTGGCCACCCAACTCAACGCCCCCCTGCATCCCCTGCACGCCCTGACCCACCCCGCCCCCCGCGATCTTGCAGTTTCTGTCGCGACATAAAAGGACGAGATACGCATATGAGCAACAGAAACTGCAAGATCGCGGAAGGCGCGCGGGGCGCGGAAGGCGCGCGGGGCGCGGAAGGCGCGCGGGGCGCGGAGGGCGCGCGGGGCGCGGAGGGCGCGCGGGGCTTGACGATGAGGGGGGAACTCTGATGCCGCAGGGACAGCCGAGTCACGTGCCCGCGGACGGGTTGACGACGCGGCAGCGGCGGAATCGGCCGCTGCTCGTCGTCCACACCGGACAGATGAAGGGGAAGTCGACGGCCGCCTTCGGGCTGGCGCTGCGGGCCTGGACGGCCGGCCTGCCGATCGGAGTCTTCCAGTTCGTCAAGAGCGCCAAGTGGCGGGTCGGGGAGGAGAACGCCTTCCGGGCGCTCGGCGAGGTGCACGAGCGTACCGGCCAGGGCGCGCCGGTCGCCTGGCACAAGATGGGTGAGGGCTGGTCCTGGATCCAGCGCGGCGGCGAGGCCGACCACGCCGCCGACGCCCTGGAGGGGTGGCGGCAGATCCAGCGGGACCTGGCCGCCGAGCGTTACGGGCTGTACGTGCTGGACGAGTTCACCTACCCGATGAAGTGGGGCTGGGTGGACGTCGACGAGGTGGTCGCCACCCTCGCCGACCGGCCCGGCTTCCAGCACGTCGTCATCACCGGTCGCGACGCCGACCCGCGCCTGGTCGCCGCCGCCGACCTGGTCGCCGAGCTGACCAAGGTCAAGCACCCGATGGACGCCGGTCAGAAGGGCCAGAAGGGCATCGAGTGGTGATCGCCCCCGCCGAACCGTTGTCGCTGCCCCGGGTGGTGGTCGCCGCGCCGGCCAGCGGCCACGGCAAGACGACGGTCGCCACCGGGCTGCTCGCCGCGCTGCGTCGACGCGGCCTCGCGGTCAGCCCGCACAAGGTCGGCCCGGACTACATCGACCCCGGCTACCACGCCCTCGCCGCCGGCCGGCCCGGTCGCAACCTCGACCCGTTCCTGGTCGGGGCCGAGCGGATCGCCGGCCTGCTGCGGCACGGCGCGAGCGTCCCCACGCCCGCCGACATCGCCGTGGTGGAGGGCGTCATGGGCCTGCACGACGGCGCGGTGGGCCGGCGCGACTTCGCCTCCACGGCACACGTCGCCCGGCTCGTCGACGCGCCCGTGCTGCTGGTGCTGGACACCACCGCGCAGGGCCGCTCCGCCGCGGCGCTGACCCTCGGCATGGCCGCGTTCGACCCCGCCGTGCGGGTCGGCGGCGTGATCCTCAACCGGGTCGGCTCGCCCCGCCACGAGACGCTGCTGCGCGACGCCCTCGCCGAGGTGGGCGTACCGGTGCTCGGGGCCGTCACCCGCGCCGCCGAGGTCGCCGCGCCGGCCCGGCACCTCGGGCTGGTACCGGTCGCCGAACGGGCCCCCGAATCGCTCGCCATCGTCACCGCGCTCGCCGAACTGGTCGAGGCCACCGTCGACCTCGACGCCGTCCTCGACCTGGCCCGCAGCGCCGGGCCGCTGACCGCCCCGGCCTGGGACCCGGTCCAGGCCGTCGGCGGGCCGGCCGGCGTCGGGCGGCCACGGGTCGCGCTCGCCGGTGGTCCGGCCTTCACCTTCTCGTACGCCGAGACCGCCGAACTCCTCACGGCTGCCGGCGCGGACATCGTCACCGTCGACCCGCTGCGCGACCCGGCGCTGCCCAGCGGCACCCGGGCGGTGGTCATCGGCGGCGGCTTCCCCGAGGCGTACGCCGAGGCCCTCGCGGGCAACGGCACGCTCCGCGCCGAGCTGGCCGACTTCGACGGGCCGATCGTGGCCGAGTGCGCCGGGCTGCTCTACCTCGGGCGGTCCCTGGACGGCGTACCCATGTGCGGGCGGCTGGACCTGACCGCCCAGATGACCGGCCGGCTCACCCTCGGCTACCGCGAGGCCGTCGCCGTCACCGACTCACCGGTGGCCCGGACGGGCGAGCCGGTACGCGGCCACGAGTTCCACCGCACCACCACCGACCCCGGACACGGCAAGGCGCCGGCGTGGCGTTGGAACGACACCGAGCACGGCTTCGTCGACGGTCGGGTGCACGCCTCCTACCTGCACACCCACTGGGCCGGGCACCCCGCGGCGGCCCGCCGGCTGGTCGAGGCGGCCCGATGACCGCCACGCTGACCGGCGTCGGCGTCGGACCGGGCGACCCGGAACTGCTCACCGTCAAGGCGGTGCGGGTCCTGCGCGAGGCCGACGTGGTCTTCGTACCCGTGATGGCGGACCGGGCCGAGACCAGCGCGACGACCGGTCCGACGCCGCCGGGCGCGGACGCCGGACGGGCCGAGGCGACCGTCCGGGCCTACGTCGCGGCGGACCGGCTGCGCCGGCTGCCGTTCGCCCTCGACGATCGAGGTGGGGTGACCGCCCGCCGCACGGCGGCCTGGGACGAGGCCGCCGGGACGGTCGTCGAGGCGATCGACGCGGGCGCGCGATCGCTGGCCTTCGCCACCATCGGCGACCCCAACGTCTACTCCACCTTCGGCTACCTGGCGCAGAGCGTGCGGGCCCTGCGCCCCGCCGTGCGGGTGGCGACGGTGCCCGGCGTCACCGCCATGCAGGAGCTGGCCGCGCGCAGCGGCACCCCGCTCGTGGAGGGACGCGAACCGCTCACGCTGCTGCCGGCCACCGCCGGCCTCGCGCCGTTCGCCGACGCCCTCGCCGGGCCGGGCACCGTGGTCGTCTACAAGGGCTGGCGACGGCACCCCGAGCTGCTGGCCGAGTTACGCCGGCAGGACCGCCTTCCCGACGCGGTGCTCGGGCGCGCCCTGGGCCTGCCCGGCGAACGGATCGGCCCGGTCGACGACGCCGGGCCCGACCTGCCGTACCTGTCCACGCTGCTGGTCCCCGCCCGGCGCGCGTACCGAGGAGGAAAACTGTGACCAGCGACGGCAAGGTGTGGTTCGTCGGCGCCGGCCCGGGCGCGGCGGACCTGCTGACCCTGCGGGCCGCCCGCGTGATCGCCACGGCGGACGTCGTGATCTGGGCGGCCAGCCTGGTGCACGCCGACGTGCTCGACCACGCCCGCCCCGACGCGAAGGTCGTCGACTCGTCGCAACTGCCCATCGAGGGGGTGTTGCCGCTCTACGAGCGGGCCGCCGCGCAGGGGCTGACCGTGGCGCGCATCCACTCCGGCGACCCGGCCCTCTGGGGCGCGGTGCAGGAGCAACTGGACCTGTGCCGGGCGCTCGACCTGGCCGTCGAGATCGTCCCCGGGGTGTCGTCGTTCACCGCCGTGGCCGCGATCGTCGGGCGGGAACTGACCGTGCCCGAGGTCGCCCAGTCGGTGATCCTCACCCGCCTCGAAGGCGGCAAGACCCCCATGCCGCCCGGCGAGCGGGTCCGCGACTTCGCCCGGCACGGCACCACCATGGCGCTGTTCCTCTCCGCCGCCCGCTCCGGGCAGGTGCAGGCCGAACTGCTGGCCGGCGGCTACCCGGCGGACACTCCGGCCGTCGTGGCGTACCAGGCCACCTGGCCCGACGAGCTGGTCGTGCGCTGCACGGTCGGCACCCTGGAGGCCACCGTCAAGCGGCACAAGCTGTGGAAACACACCTTGTTCCTGGTCGGCCCGGCCCTCGCCGCGACGGGCACCCGCTCGCACCTCTACCACCCGGGGCACTTCCACACCTTCCGTCGCGCCGAACCGGCCGCCCGCGCCGAGCTGCGCCGCGCCCGCGCCGGAGAGACAGAAACCCCATGACGTACGCCGAACCGCCGCTGCGCGAGCCGGACCTGCCGCGTACGGCGAAGGTCCGGCCCACCGCGCTACGGACCGGCTGGACCACCGGCGCGTGCGCGACCGCGGCGGCCAAGGCGGCGGTCACCGCCCTGGTCACCGGCGAAATCCAACCTGAGGTGGAGATCGGCCTGCCCGCCGGGCGACGGGTGCGCTTCCCGGTGGAACGCTGCGAGGTGACCGGCAGCCCACCGGTGCGCGCCGAGGCGGTCGTGGTCAAGGACGCCGGGGACGACCCGGACGTCACCCACGGCGCCGAGCTGACCGCCACCGTGGACTACACGGACGCCCCTGGGCTGCGGTTGGCCGGCGGCACCGGCGTCGGCACCGTCACCAAACCCGGCCTCGGGCTCGCCGTCGGCGGACCGGCCATCAACGACACGCCCCGCCGGATGATCGGCGAGGCGGTGGCCGAGGTCGTCGACCTCACCGAGGTCGGTGTGCGCGTGGTCATCAGCGTGCCCCGGGGCGAGATCATGGCCCGCAAGACCACCAACCGGCGGCTCGGCATCCTCGGCGGCATCTCGATCCTCGGCACCACCGGAATCGTCCGGCCCTTCTCCACCGCCTCCTGGCGGGCCAGCGTGGTGCAGGCCGTGCACGTCATGGCCGCCCAGGGCGAGCGGACCGTGGTGCTGTGCACCGGTGGGCGTACCGAGCGGGCCGCCCGCGCGCTGCTGCCCGACCTGCCCGAGGTGTGCTTCGTCGAGGTGGGCGACTTCACCGGCGCGGCGGTGAGCGCCGCCGTCGAGGACGCGATGACCGGCGTGGTCTTCGTCGGCATGGCCGGCAAGCTCGCCAAGCTCGCCGCCGGCATTCTGATGACCCACTACACCCGCTCCACGGTGGACCTGTCCCTGCTCGGCGCGGTGACCGCCGACGCCGGTGGCGATCCGGCGCTCGTCGCCGCCGTGACCGAGGCCAACACCGGGCGGCACGCGTACGAGCTGTGGGAGGCGGCCGGCCTGCTCGGTGCGGCCGGGGACCTGCTCTGCCAACGGGTCCAGGCGGTGCTACGACGCTTCGCCGGGCCGACGGTCACCGTGGACGTGGCGATGGTCGACTTCGCCGGCGCGCGGGTCGTCGCCTCGTCCGGCCGGTGGCCGCGATGAGCGCCCCGGACGCGCTGGTGGGCGGAGTGACCTCAAGCGAAGCGACGGCGACGGTGGCATCCCCGGACGCGCTGGTGACCGTGGTCGGGCTCGACGCCGCCGGGGCGCCGCCGCATCCCGCCCTCGCCTCCGCGCTGGCCGGCGCGGGACTGGTGGTCGGGGCGGCCCGGCACCTGGCCGCGGTGCCCGTACCGGGGAGCGCGCAGACCATCGTCCTCGGACCGCTCGCCCCGGCCCTGCGCCGGTTGGCCGACGCCGTCGACGCCCGGGTGCCGGCCGTCGTGCTGGCCAGCGGCGATCCCGGCCTGTTCGGGATCGTCCGGCGGCTGCGCGCGGCCGGGCTGCCGCTGCGGGTGGTGCCGGCGGTGTCCAGTGTGGCCGCCGCGTTCGCCCGCGCCGGACTGTCCTGGGACGGCGCGGCCGTGGTGACCGCGCACGGCCGCGACCTCCGACCGGCGCTGAACGCCTGCCGGGCGCTGCCGCTGGTCGCGGTCCTCACCGCGCCGGGGGCCGGGGCCGCCGAAGTGGGCGCCGGCCTCGTCGGCTGGTCCCGACGCCTGCTGGTCGCCGAGAACCTCGGCACCGACGCCGAACGGGTGCGGGAGATGAGCCCTGCGCAAGCCGCCGCCGGCACCTGGCCCGACCCACACGTCCTGCTCAGCGTCGCCGTGTCCGAGCCCGCCGTGCCCGTGCCCGCCGTGCCCGTGCCCGCCGTGCCCGTGCCCGCCGTGTCCGAGCCAGCCGTGCCCGTGTCTGCGCCCGCGCGGGCCGTGCCCGCGCCAGCTCCCGAACCCGTCGCGGTCGGTGGGATGCGCGTCGACAACCAGCCGGCCGCCGCGCCGGTCGGCGGCTGGGCGCTGCCGGAGAGCCGGTACGCCCACCGCGACTCGATGATCACCAAGTCGGAGGTGCGTGCCCTGGTCGTCGCGCGGCTGCGCCCCCGGCTGGGTCGCCTCGTCTGGGACGTCGGCGCGGGCAGCGGCTCGGTCGGCATCGAGTGCGCGCTACTCGGCGCGGCCGTGCTCGCCGTCGAGCAGGACCCGGCGTCCGCCGCGACGATTCGGGAGAACGCCGCCACGCACGCCGTCGACGTCCGGATCGTCGTCGGGCGTGCCCCGACGGCGCTTGATGGTCTGCCCGAACCGGACGCGGTCTTCGTGGGTGGCGGCGGCGTCGACGTCCTCGCCGCCGTGGTGGCCCGCCGCCCCGAGCGGATCGTGCTCACCCTGGCCGCGCTGGATCGCGTCGCGCCGGCGGTGGCGCTGCTGCGCGCCGCCGGCTACCGGGTCGAGGGCAGCCAGCTCGCCGCCGCCCGCCTCGCCGACCTGCCCGGCGGGTCGATCCGTCTCGCGGCCACCAACCCGGTGGTCGTCCTCACCGGGGAGCGCCCGTGAACGACAACACTCCGGCGCGGATCGGCCTGGTGGCGGCCACCGCCGCCGGTCGGCGGCACGCCGACATCCTGGCCGCCGCCTGGCCGCACGCCCGGCTGGTCGAGGGCGACGGCGTCGCCGACGCGCTACGCGCCGCCTGGGCGGAATGTGACGCGGTGGTCGCGTTCCTGGCCACCGGCGCGGTGGTACGCGTCCTCGCGCCGCTGCTCGGCGACAAGCGCACCGACCCGGCCGTGGTGGTCGTCGACGAGGCGGCCCGGCACTCGGTGGCGCTGCTGGGCGGTCACGCCGGCGGCGGCAACGACCTCGCCGAGCGGGTCGGCGCGCTACTGGACGCCCAACCGGTGGTCACCACCGCCACCGACGCGGTCGGGCTGCCCGGGCTGGACACCCTCGGCTGGCCCGTGCGGGGCGCGGTCGCCGCGGTGTCCCGGGCCATCCTGGACGGTGAGCCGGTCGAGCTGGTCGCCGACGCCGCCTGGCCGCTACCCGCCCTGCCACCGAACGTGCGCGTCGTCCAGCCCGAGGCCGGCGCCGGCCATGCCGGCCACCCCGGGGCCACGTCCGTCGAAGGCGTGGCCGTTGAAGGCGCGTTCGTCGAAGGCGCGTTCGTCGAAGGCGCGTTCGACGAGGGCGTCACCGGCAGCGCGGCCGACGAGAAGGCGACCGGCGGTCACTACCGACTGCTGGTCACCGATCGGGTGGTGCCGATCGACGCGCGGACCGCCGTGCTGCGACCGCCGTCGCTGGTCGCCGGTGTCGGGGCGAGTCGGGGCGTACCGGCCGCCGAGGTGGCCGAACTGCTGCACCGGGTGCTGGCCGAGGCCGGCGTCGACCCGGCGAGCCTGAGCTGCCTGGCCAGCGCCGACATCAAGGCTGACGAGGCGGGCATCCGCAGCACCGCCGACGCGCTCGGCGTACCCCTGGTGACCTGGCCCGCGACGCGCCTCGCCGCGGTCGACGTGCCGCACCCCAGCGAGGTGGTCCGGGCGGCGGTCGGCACGCCGAGCGTCGCGGAGGCCGCGGCCCTGCTCGGCGCGGACGGCCGGGCCGGCGACGCGACGCTGCTGGTGGGCAAGACCGCGTCGGCGATGGCGACCGTGGCGGTGGCGCGGCACGCGCCGCGCGGCCGGCTCGCCGTCGTCGGTCTCGGGCCGGGCGCGGCCGACCTGCGCGCTCCCCGGGCGGTGGCGGAGCTGCGCCGCGCGGCCGTGGTGGTGGGCCTGGACCAGTACGTCGACCAGGTCCGCGACGTGCTGCGGCCGGGCACCCGGGTGCTCGCCAGCTCGCTCGGCGCGGAGGAGGCGCGGGCCAGGGCCGCCGTGGCCGAGGCCGCCGCCGGCCGCGCGGTCGCGCTCATCGGGTCCGGCGACGCCGGGGTGTACGCGATGGCGAGCCCCGCCCTGGAGTACGCCGACGAGCGGATCGACGTGGTGGGCGTGCCCGGGGTGACCGCCGCCCTCGCCGCCGGGGCGCTGCTCGGCGCGCCACTCGGGCACGACCACGCCTACGTCAGTCTGTCCGATCTGCACACTCCGTGGGAGGTCATCGAGCGGCGGGTGAGCGCCGCCGCCGAGGGTGACTTCGTGACGGTGTTCTACAACCCGCGCAGCCGCGCCCGCGACTGGCAGCTCGGCAAGGCGCTCGGCATCCTCGCCGCGCACCGGCCGCCGGACACCCCGGTCGGGGTGGTGCGCAACGCCAGCCGCCCCGGCGAGCGGGTGCACCTCGCGACGGTGGCCACGCTCGACGCGGCCATCGTCGACATGTACAGCGTGGTGGTGGTGGGCAACAGCGACACCCGGCTGGTCGCCGGGCGGATGGTCACACCCCGGGGGTACCGGTGGCGCTCGTGACCATCGACGCCTGCCAGGGCTGCGGCGCGTGCCTGCTGACCTGCCCCACGCACGCGATCAGGCCGGTCGCCGGCGGCCTCACGGTACGCGCCGACCGGTGCACCGGCTGCCTGGAGTGCCTGGAGATCTGCCCGGTCGACGCGATCCGCGTGACCGAGCCCTGGGAAGGAGCCCGATGAGCCGGACGGTGCATCCCATCGAGGTCGAGTCGTACCGCATCCTGCGCGAGCGCGTCGACCTGTCGCACCTGCCACCACTGACCCGGGCGGTTACCGAGCGGGTGGTGCACGCCAGCGCCGACCTCGCGTACGTCGACGAGCTGGTCTGCGACGAGGTGGCCCTGGAGGCGGGGCTGGCCGCGCTGCGCGCGGGCGCACCCGTGGTGACGGACGTGGCGATGGTCGCCGCCGGCATCACCCGGGCCGGACTGGAACTCGTCTGCCCGGTCGCCGAGCCGGCCGCCGCCGAGCTGGGCCGCGCGGCCGGCATCACCCGCTCGGCGGCGGCCGTGCGGATCGCCCTGGACCGGGTCGGCCCCGGCGCGGTCTGGGTGGTCGGCTGCGCGCCGACCGCGCTCGTCGAACTACTCACCCTGGACGCCGCCCCGGCGCTGGTCGTCGGCCTGCCGGTCGGCTTCGTGGGCGCGGCCGAATCGAAGGCGGCGCTGCGGGCCAGCGGCCTGCCCGGGGTGTCCAACGTGGGCGAGAAGGGCGGCTCGGCGGTCGCCGCCGCCGCCCTCAATGCCCTGCTCTACAGCGAGGAGAGGTCATGACCGGGTTGGTCATCGTCGGGCACGGCACGCGCAGCGCGGCCGGGGTCGACCAGTTCGCCGCGCTCGTCGAGCGGGTCCGCCGTCGGGGTGAGATCGGCGACGTGGAGGGCGGTTTCATCGAGCTGTCCCGTCCGCCGCTCACCGACGCGGTCGGCACGCTCGTCGGGCGCGGTCACCGGAACCTGGTCGCGCTGCCGCTGGTGCTCACCGGCGCCGGGCACGGCAAGGGCGACATCCCGGCCGCGATGGCCCGTGAACAGCAGCGGCACCCCGGGTTGACGTACCGCTACGGGCGTCCGCTCGGCCCTCACCCGTTGCTGCACACGGCCCTCGAGGAGCGCATCGACGCCGCCTTGGCGGGCACCACGTCGGCGGACGCCGACCGGGCCGGTACCTGGGTGGCGCTCATCGGGCGCGGCTCCACCGACCCGGACGCCAACGCCGAGGTCGCCAAGGTCGCCCGGCTGCTCTGGGAGGGGCGCGGGTACGCGGGCGTCGAGCCCGGGTTCATCTCCCTCGCCGAACCGTCCGTGCCGGCGGTGCTGGAACGGCTGCGCCGGCTCGGCGCGCGGCGGATCGTCGTCGCGCCGTACTTCCTGTTCGCCGGGGTGCTGCCCGACCGGATCGTCGCCCAGTCGGCCGAGTTCGCCGCCGCCCACCCCAACCTGGACGTCCGCGTCGCCGACGTGATCGGCGACTGCGACGCCCTCGCCGACCTGGTGCGCGAACGTTACGACGAGGCGCTGGGCGGGGACATCCGGATGAACTGCGACACCTGCGCCTACCGGGTCCTGATGCCCGGCTTCGCCGACAAGGTGGGCCGCCCGCAGCAACCGCACGACCACCCCGACGACCCGGTTGGCCACCACCATCACCACCACCACGGGCACGGGGCGATCGCGGTGGCCACCGGGTCCTGACGCTCACTCGCTGCGGGCCGTCTCCGGGCCGGTGACGCGTTCCAACAGCGGCATGGTCGAGGCGATGACGCCCAGGCAGGCAGCCAGGCCGACGACGACGATCAGAGCGAAGCGCGGCGGCGGCGCGACGAGCGTGTAGTGCATCTGCGCCCGCAGGAACAGGTGCCCGGCGAGCAGTCCCATCCCGATGGCGACGGCGGCGACGGCGAGCATCGGTACGGCGCTCTCCAGCGCCACCACCCGGCGCAGGACCCGTACCGGGGCGCCGCTGAGGCGTAGCAGGCTGAACGGTCGACGGCGTTCGGTGAGACCGCCGATCACACTGACCGCGAGGCTGCACCCGCCGAGCGCGAGGCTGGCCACGATGATCACGTTGGCCAGTTGTTCCCAGCCGCGCAGCGTGTCGGCGAAGTCCGACTCGAAGTCGCCGGGCACGTTCGGCCCCACCCAGAAGGTCGGGAAGGCGACCTCCAGCACGGTGCGGACGCCCTCGATGGCGGTGGCGGACCCGTCCGTGCCGACGACCACCGACAACACCGGTAGCCGTTGGAGGTCGTCGAGGGTGAGCGAGGCGGCGGGCCAGACCGTCGCGGGCGATGCCGACTCCCGCCAGCGGCTGAGGCCCATCGGCACCTCGATGACGCTCGCGCCTTCGGCGCACCGGCCGTACGCGCTCGGGAGGTCGGCGCACGCGATCACCCCGACCTCGCCGGAGCCGGTGGGCGCCGGGTTCTCCCGGATGGCGGTCGCCGACCGCACACCGCTGATCGCGTGCAGGTCGGCGAAGAGCGTGTCGGGCACCGACTGCGCCTTCTCGTCGAAGACGGTGTTCACCGTGCCCGCGTCGGTCGAGCCCACCGGCGCCGGACCACGGTTGGCGACGATCGTGGTGATCACGCCGACGGCCACGCTCGTCACGAACAGCGCGAGCATGATGCCGCTGATCGCCCGGAACCCGGCCTTCGGGTTGTCGGCGAGACGTCGCGCGGCGATGAGCGTGGCGGGACGGTTGGCGTACCGGGCCATCACCCGCGCGCCGACCATCGTCAGCCAGGGACCGGCGAGGACCAGGCCGGCCATGATGAGCAGCAGGCCGGGCAGGAACACCGCGGTCTGGCCGTCGGACGTCGCGGGCTTGAAGCCGAGGGCGAAGAGCAGCACGGCGACGCCGAGCACCATCGGGATCAGCCGGTACGCGCGTGGGGCGCGGGGAGTGACCCGTCGGGTGACGCCCAGCGGCGAGATCCGGACCCGGCGCAGCGAGATCTGGGCCGCCAGCGCCGCGCCGGCCGGGACGCCGAGCGCCACCAGCAGGATGTTCAGCACGCCCAGGGACATGTCGCTGGGGAAGAACGGCATGCCGGTGAACGGGATGCCCGCGAGCGGGTCGCGGAAGGCGTAGAACAGACCGAAGCCGACGGCGGTGCCGGCGAGGGCGGCGGCGGTCGCCTCCACGGCGGCGACCGTCGAGATCTGCCGGGGCGTCGCGCCGACCAGGCGCATCGCGGCGAAGCGCTGCTCCCGGCGGGCGGCGCTGAGCCGGGTGGCGGTGCCGATGAAGATCAGCACCGGGAACAGCAACCCGCCGGCGATCACGCCCAGGATGAGGTCCACCGTGGTCTCGGGGAGGGCGGGGGTGTCGCCGACGCTGGTGACCTGCTTGGCGGCGGGCAGAGCGGCGACCTGGTCGGGGGTGCCGCCCACGATGATGAGCAGGGTGTCCGGCGAGGTCAGCGCGGCCGGACCCACCGTGCCGAGGTTACGCCCCGGGTAGCGGTCGCCCAGTTCGGCGGCCGGGTGGGCGGCCAGCAGATCGCGGAACGCGGGCGAGGCGTAGAACTCCCCGGAGCCGGGGACGGTCGGGACGCCGACCGGGGTGGGCGACGTCGAGCCGGTCGCGGCGACGTCGATGCGGATGATCTGCTTGCCACGGAAGTAGTCCTGACGGGTCGACCACCACAGCGGGTCGACGTCGCCGGCCGAGGCGTTGGGATACATCGAGGCGTACCGGGTGAGCTGGGCGTTGACGGCGTTGACCCCGGCCAGGGTGGTGAGCAGCAGCCCGCTGCCGATCGCGACGGCGGCGGCGATGACGAGCAGGCGGGTGAGTGCCTCCCGGCCACCGGCCACGGCGAGGCGGAGGCCGAAGCGGATCATGAGGCGATCCGTTCCGGCGCGTTCACGCGCCCGTCGCGGACCATGACCTCGCGATCGGCGTACGCGGCGATCCGCGCCTCGTGGGTCACCAGGATGACTGTGGTGCCCTGCTCGCGGGCGGAGCTGACCAGCAGGTCCATCACCTGTTCGCCGGTGAGCGAGTCGAGCGCGCCGGTCGGCTCGTCGGCGAAGAGCACCTGCGGCTCGGCGACCAGGCCGCGGGCCAGGGCGACGCGTTGCGCCTGCCCGCCGGAGAGCTCGCCGGAGCGGCGCTGCTCCAGGCCGTCCAGGCCGAGGCGCGTGAACCAGGCGCTCGCCTTCGGCAGCGCCTGCTTGCGGTGTACGCCGTCGAGCAGCAACGGCAGCGCGACGTTCTCCACGGCGGTCAGCTCGGGGACGAGTTGACCGAACTGGAACACGAAGCCGAACCGGTCCCGGCGCAGACCGCTGCGCCGGCTTTCGTCCATGGCGTCGACGCGTGCCCCGTCGAAAAGGATCTCGCCGGAGTCGGGCACCAGGATGCCGGCCAGGCAGTGCAGCAGGGTGGACTTGCCCGAGCCGCTGGGCCCCATGATCGCGACGATCTCGCCGGTGTCGACGCTGATGGTTGCACCCCGAAGGGCGGGCGTCTGTCCGAAGGCGAACGTCACGTTACGGGCTTCGATGACGACGCTCATGGCCGCACCTCCTTGCGCAGGGCGTCCAGTCGGGCGCCGGTCATCTCGATCCACCGGAGGTCGGCCTCCAGGTGGTAGAGGCCGTGGTCGGCCAGGAGCGCGTCGACCAGGTTGCCGGCGCGCTTGATCTCGGTCAGCTCGCGCATCCGGTGCAGGTGCGCCCTGCGCTGGGTGTCGAGGTAGTCGGCGGCCGGCCGGTCCAGCATCAGCGCGAGGACGACCTTGGCGAAGAGCACCGTCTGTAGGTGCGGCTCCGGGTCGACGGGCTGGGTCAACCACTGCTCGACCTCGGTCGCGCCGACGTCGGTGATGATGTAGCGCTTGCGGTCGGGCCCCGCGCCGGGTGCGACGTCGCTGATCACCACCTTTCCGTCCCGGGCGAGCCGGCTGAGGGTCGAGTAGACCTGGCCGAACGGCAGTGGCTTGCCCCGGCCGAAGAAGGCGTCGTAGTCGCGCTTCAGGTCGTAGCCGTGGCTGGGTTCTCGTTCGAGGAGACCGAGCAGGGTCAGTGGCACGCTCATGCCCAGGAGACTACACCGAGGGTATACCTCGCGTATATACCCTCGGGGTACTCGCCGTCGCGCTCCTGGCCCGGGGGTGTGCTGGGTGTTTGCAAGGAAGGGCCCGTTACTAACGCATAGCGTTAGTAACGGGCCCTTCCTTGCGGGTCAGGCCGTCAGGGCGTGGGCCAGGGCGTAGCCGGCGCTGGCCGCGGTGAGCCCGGCGGCGACGCAGCCCGCCACGTTGGCCAGCGCGAACAGCCGGCGACCGCCCCTGGCCAGCCGCAGCGTCTCGTAGCTGAACGTCGAGTAGGTGGTGAGGGCCCCACAGAATCCGGTGCCGACGAGAGCGCTGACCGCCGGACCCGCCGGTACGCCGACGAGAGCGCCGAGCAGCAGCGAGCCCACCACGTTGACGGTCAACGTGCCCCAGGGGAACGCCGAGGTGTGCCGGGACTGCACGGCCCGGTCGGTGAGGTAGCGCAGGGGAGCGCCGACGGCCGCGCCCAGGGCGATCAGCAGGACGGTCATCGGGCCGCCGCGCCGCTCAGCAGTCGGGCGGTGACGGCGTCACCCAGCGCGACCGCGACGAGCGCCCCGAGCAGCGTCGCGGCCAGGTAGGCCAGCGCGGTGCCCGCGGCGCCCGCGACCAGCGCCTGCTGGATGTCGACCGCGTAGGTGGAGAACGTGGTGAAGCCGCCGAGAATCCCGACCCCGAGGAACGGGCGCGCGAGGGGGTGCCCGCCGCCGAGGTGCCCGAGCACCGCCATCAGCACGCCGATCAGCAGACAGCCGGACGTGTTGACGGCGAACGTCGCCCACGGGAAGCCGGTCGACGCGTGCGGAGCGAGGTGTTGCAGCCCGGCCCGGCCCAGCGCGCCGAGCACGCCGCCCGCCGCGATGGCGGCGACGATCGCCGCGGGGTGCGCGGTCAGCTCACCCCGGTCGGCGGGCACCCGGAGGTCGACGTCTGGGTCGGTGCGCGGGTCCAGCGGCTCTGCCACGGGTTCTCAGCGTACTGCCGCCGCCGGCGGTGTCCGCGTACGGCTCACGGACGCCGGCGGCCGCGCGTGTCAGCCTCAGCGTACGGCCGCGACGGCGGCGTCCGCGCCGCCTCGCCAGAGGGTGCCGACCTGGTCGAAGCCGGCCGCCGTGAGGGCGGTCAGGTGCCAGGAGACCGGCGGGGTCCACTCGGGGCTGTGCCCACTCGGATAGATCGTCTGCCGCTGGGCGACCAGCGGGGCGAGCGCCGGGTCGGCGCCGGCGCGGGCCCACCAGTCCGACCAGGACAGCGTCGAGCCGGCGGCGTAGCGGGCTTCGCGCCGGTCACGTGCCCGATCCAGGAGTCGCTTGGTCAGCGCCGGCAGCGCGTCCTCGGGCATGTGGTCGGCGTTGACGAGGACGCCGCCCGGGCGCAGCACGTCGCGCAGTTCGGCGTAGAGCTGCCCGAGCCGGTCGGCCGGCAGCCAGTGCAGGGCGGTGGCGGTGAGGACGGCGTCGTAGTCGCGATGGGGGAGCGCGGCGTGCCAGTCGGGGGCGCCGAGGTCGGCGGTGACGATCGTGGCGCGTCCGCCGAGCGAGGCGCGGGCGATGGCGAGCAGCGCCGGATCGAGGTCGACCAGGGTCACCTCGGCGTCGGGGAAGCGGGCCAGCGTGCGCAGCGAGATGGTCCCGGTGCCACCCGCCAGGTCGAGCACGCGCGGCGGTCGACCGTCGACGACCGCGTCGACGGTGTCGAGCATGGCGGTGAAGCGGTGTTCCCGGTCCGGCAGGTACGCCTCCTGCTGGCGGTCCCAGCTCTCCTGCCATGCCCAGGGATCGGTGATGTAAGGACTCATAAGAAAAAGGCTAGTTACAGCACCGGAGTGTTGTCCAGACCTTGTTGCACATCTTTTGCAACTGCGAGAAGATGGCAGGGCGATGATCGAGGTGACGCCGGGTCAGGCAACCGCCCGACCCGGCGTCGTCGTCCCGGCGGTCAGGCCGCCGTCTCCGCCACCTCCGTGTCGGCCGTCGGTGCCGGCTCGCTCCGCCGAGCCAGCCGCAGCGCCCCGACGAGGACCAGCAGCCCGGCCAGGGTGAGCGCGGCGCCGGCCCAGATCGGCGAGGTGTAGCCGAACCCGGCGGCGATGGTCACCCCGCCGATCCAGGCGCCCAGCGCGTTGCCGAGGTTGAACGCGGCGATGTTCGCGCCGGACGCCAGGGTCGGTGCCTGGCGGGCGTAGTGCATGATCCGCATCTGCAGCGGCGGGACGGTGGCGAAGCCGAACCCACCCATCAGCACCAGCGCGACGATGGTCAGGGTCGGGCTCGTCGCGGTCAGCGCGAAGCCGACGAGGACCACGGTGAGCGCCGCCAGGACGGTGACCAGCGTGCGCGACAGCGACCGGTCGGCCGCCCGGCCACCGAGCAGGTTGCCGGCGAAGAGGCCCACCCCGAAGAGGACGAGCAGCCACGGCACCGTGCCGCTGGCGAAGCCGCTGACCTCGGTGAGGGTGTAGGCGATGTAGGTGAACGCGCCGAACATCCCGCCGAAGCCGAGGACGGTGATCACCAGCGACAGCCAGACCTGGGTGTGGGTGAAGGCTCCCAGCTCGCCGCGCAGGCCGCCGGCGGGGCGGTTGGCGTCGGCGGTGTCGCGGGCCGGGATGAGCACGGCCAACCCGATCAGGGCGACCACGCCGATGGCGGTGATCGCCCAGAACGTGGAGCGCCAGCCGAAGTGCTGCCCGAGGAAGGTGCCGAAGGGTACGCCGAGCACGTTCGCGATGGTCAGTCCGGCGAACATCATGGCGATGGCGCCGGCGCGACGGGCCGGCGCGACCAGGCCGGCGGCCACCACGGCGCCGATGCCGAAGAACGCGCCGTGGCAGAGCGCGGCGACGACGCGACCGGCCATCATCACCGAATAGTTCCCCGCGAGGGCGGAGAGGAGATTGCCGACGATGAAGAGCACCATCAGGCCGAGCAGTACGGGCTTACGGGGCAGTCGGGTGACCGCCGCGGTGAGGGCGACTCCGCCGACGGCCACGCTGAGCGCGTAGCCGGAGATCAGCCAGCCGGCGACCGGCTCGGTGACCGCGAAGTCGGCGGCCACCTCGGGCAGCAATCCCATGATCACGAATTCGGTGAGGCCGATACCGAAGGCGCCGATGGCCAGCGCGATCAGGCCGGGCGGCAGGGACTGTTGGCGTGCGGACATGGTCATCCCATCGGGGAGGGGTCGGATGTGCAGCGTGTGCAACTACACGCGTTAACAACGAGATGCTTGCACACGCTCTATATAAGCGCAAGCGTGGTAGCCTGGGCTCCAGGTCAGATCACATCGAGGAGGCCGAGATGGGCATCGCCGATGACGCGGTCGAGATCCGCGCCCAGGGCTGGCGCACCCTCGCCGCCCTGCACGGGCTCATCGAGGCGTCCCTGGAACGGGCGCTGCAGGCCGGCCACGAGCTGTCCGTCGTCGAGTACACGGTGCTCGACGCGCTCTCGCGGCAGGACGGCTGGCACATGCGGATGAGCCAACTCGCCCGCGCCGCCGCGCTCTCCGGAAGCGCCACCACCCGCCTCGTCACCCGGCTGGAGCAGCGCGGACTGTTGACCCGCATCCTCTGCGCCGACGACCGGCGCGGCATCTACACCGAGCTGACCCCGGCCGGGTCCGAGCTGCTCGCCCGCGCCCGACCCACCCACGACCGGGTACTCACCGACGCGCTCGCCGAGGCGCACGCCACCCCCGAGCTGGCCCCACTGGTCGACGCCCTGCACCGGCTGCCGGCCGTCCGCTGACCGCCCGGTCAGGCTGACGACGGCGGGCGTACGGTACCCGGGATCGCCGCACCAAGGGAGGCACGCGATGCAGGACCGCACCCCGGCACTCCAGGAGTTGGAGCCGATCGAGCGCGCCGACGTCGACGAGCTGCGCGCCCTGCAACGCGAGCGACTGCGCTGGTCGCTGCGGCACGCGTACGACAACGTGCCGCACTACCGCCGGGCCTTCGACGCCGTCGGAGCGCACCCCGACGACTGCCGGGACCTCGCCGACCTGGCCCGTTTCCCGTTCACCGGCAAGGCGGAGCTGCGCGACAACTACCCGTTCGGCATGTTCGCCGTACCCCGGGAGCAGGTGGCCCGACTGCACGCGTCCTCCGGCACCACCGGCCGACCCACCGTGGTCGGCTACACCCGCGACGACCTGCGCACCTGGGCCCGGCTGATGGCCCGGTCCATCCGCGCCTCCGGCGGACGACCCGGCGACCGGGTGCACGTCGCGTACGGCTACGGGCTCTTCACCGGCGGCCTCGGCGCCCACTACGGCGCCGAGGAGTTGGGGTGCACGGTCATCCCGGTCTCCGGTGGCATGACCGAACGGCAGGTCATGCTGATCCGCGACTTCGAGCCCGAGATCATCATGGTGACGCCCAGTTACATGCTCGCCATCGTCGACGAGATGCGGCGTCAGGGCGTCGACCCGCGCAGCACCTCGCTGCGGGTCGGCATCTTCGGCGCGGAGCCGTGGACCGAGGACATGCGCCGTGAGATGGAGCAGCGCCTGGACATCCACGCGCTGGACATCTACGGGCTCTCCGAGGTGATGGGCCCCGGCGTGGCCACCGAGTGCGTCGAGACCAAGGACGGGTTGCACCTCTGGGAGGACCACTTCTACCCGGAGATCATCGACCCGGTCACCGGCGCGGTGCTGCCCGACGGCGAGCAGGGCGAACTGGTGCTCACCTCGCTGACCAAACAGGCGATGCCGGTCGTGCGCTACCGCACCCGCGACCTCACCCGGCTGTTGCCCGGCACCGCGCGCCCCATGCGCCGGATCGAGAAGATCACCGGCCGGACGGACGACATGATGATCGTGCGGGGGGTGAACGTCTTCCCCACCCAGATCGAGGAGCTGATCCTGCGGACGCCCCAGCTCTCGCCGCACTTTCAGTGCGTCCTGGACCGGCAGGGCCGGCTGGACACCCTCACCGTACGGGTTGAGCGACGCGCCGACGTGGCCGTGGACGCCGCCGAGCGGGCAGGTGCCGCCCTGGTGGAGCTGGTGAAGAACACGATCGGGGTGAGCGTCACTGTGGACGTGCTCGCCCCGGACGCGCTGGAGCGGTCGATGGGCAAGATGCGCCGTATCGTCGACCAGCGACGGGCCAGCTGACCCCGTCCGGTCAGCGGGACAACGGGTCGGCCGGTGTCGACCTAGGATCGACGCCATGCGTGTGCTGGTGGTCTCCGCTCCGCTGGTCGGGCACGCCTTCCCCCTGGTGCCGCTGGCGGTCGCGCTGCGCGACGCCGGCCACGACGTGCTGCTGGCCACCGGCGGCGGCGCCCTGGCCGCCGCCGACGCCGGACTGGCCGTGCACGACATCGCGCCGGGCTTCGACTTCGGCCGGATCGCCCGGCGGGTCTTCCTCCGCCATCCGCTGATCGCCCGTGCCGAGATGGCCGGCACCGCCGACACCCGGGGCGCGGGGCTGCTCTTCGGCGCGCTCAACGACCAGCTCACCGACCCGGTCGTCACGCTGGCTACGCAGTGGCGACCGGACCTGGTGCTGCACGAGCCGTTCGCGGTCGCTGGGGCGGTCGCCGCCGCACGGCTGGGCGTGCCCGCCGTACGCCAGGAGAACAGCCTCTTCGACGGCCGGGAGCTGGTCGCCGCCACCGTCGTCCGGCTCGGCGCCGCGCTGCGCCGGCACGGCCTGTCCGAGCTGCCCGCCCCGGCCGCCGCCCTCGCCGTGGCGCCACCCAGCGTCGCGACCCAGGACGGCTGGCCGCTGCGCCACACCTCCTACGTGGGCGGCGGTGAGCTGCCGGACTGGCTGCGGGAGCCCGCCGAGCGGCCCCGGATCCTGGTCACCCGCAGCACGCTGACCGGCCCCGGCGACCGGGGCCCGATGCCCGCCGTGGTCGCGGCCGCGCCCGACGTGGACGCCGAGATCGTGCTGGTCCGCCCCGACCGGCGTACGGCGGCCGGTCCGTTGCCGGCCAACGTCCGGGTCGTCGACTGGATCCCGCTCGACGAGGCGTTGCCGGCGAGCGCGGCGCTGGTTCATCACGGGGGCGCGGGCAGCGCGCTCGGCGCCCTCGCCGCCGGCCTGCCGCAACTGGCGACCGTCGGTCCGGGGGACCGGCGGCACAACGCGGAGCTGGTGGCTCGCCGGGGCGCGGGTCTCGCGTCCCGCCCGGCCGACATCACCGCGCGCACGCTGACCCGGCTCCTCACCGACGAGACCCTGCGGACCGTCGCCGTGCAGGTCAGCCAGGAGATCGCCGCGATGCCACCGCCGTCGGCCCTGATCGCCCGGCTGGCGGCGCTGGTCTGAGCCCACCCCCGCGTGTCCCCGCCGGTCGGCGGCCCGGCGGCGGCAGGATGACCGGATGCGCCACGTCGTGCTGTTCCACTCCGTGTACGGGCTGCGGCCCGCCGTCCGCGCCGCCGCCGACCGGTTGCGCGCCGCCGGGCACCAGGTCACGACCCCCGACCTGTACGGCGTGCCCGCCGCCGACACCGTCGAGGACGGCTTCGCGCTGCTCGACAAGATCGGCCACGAGCTGGTGCTCGACCGGGCCCGCGCCGCGCTGCGCGACCTGCCGCCGCAGACGGTCCTCGCCGGCTTCTCGATGGGCGCGGGGGTGGCCGGGGCGCTGCTCGCCGAACGCCCCGACGCCGCCGCCCTCCTCCTGCTGCACGGCACCGGCGGTGCGCCGGACGTCGTGCGGCCCGGGTTGCCGGTGCAGTTGCACGTCGCCGACCCGGACCCGTACGACGCGCCGGACGAAATCGACGAGTGGCAACGGGCGATGACCGCCGCCGGCGCCGACCTGACGGTGTTCCGCTACCCCGGCGTGGGTCACCTGTTCACCGACCCGGCCCTGACCGAGTACGCCCCGGACGCCGCCACGGCGCTCTGGCCCCGCGCGCTGGCCTTCCTCGCCGACACCTGACCGCGCGTCCGCGC
>NZ_JBFAOC010000006.1:0-223040 GCF_040675055.1 Micromonospora sp. NPDC049662 | reverse complement strand
TGGTGGACCGATTCGCGGGTGACCTGCGCCCCGCTGAGGACCAAGGCGCCGGCGCTCAGCAGCGGACCATTGGGGAAGGCCCCAAACCCCGCCCCGTCGATCATGGAGTTGTGGTGGGGGACGAAGCGGTGAAGTCGCCTCGTTCCGGGCACCACGAGTTCATGATCGACGGGGCGGGGCGGGGCGGAGCGGGGGCGGCAGGGATGGGGCGGCGGTGGGCCGACGTTCCTGGTGGGGACGCCGGGCCACCGCCGGGGCGGGTGACGCCGGGAGGACGCGGCTGGTCAGCCGACGGCGGCCAGGTCGGTGAGCCGGGCCAACGAGTCCTCCAGGTCGGCGCCGACCCGGCGCAGGCCCAGGCGCAGCAGAGCCGCCTTGACGGGGCCCGCCGGCCAGCGGACCACGATGAGCCGCACGACCGTCCCGCCCTCCTCCTCGTCCTCGGTGAGCTGGACGTAGATTTCGGTGCGCGCCTCCGCACGGGCACCGGCCCCCTTGGCCCGCTCCCGCCAGCCGATCAGTGTCGGCTCCTGATAGGCGATCACCTCGGCCTCATGCGCCGAGCGCCCCGCCTGGACCAGTTGTCGCCGCCCGAAGCCCTCCCCCGAGAGCACTTCGGCCGCGCGAACCCCCGCCAGCCAGGCCGGCAACTGCTCGGCCCGCTGGACGACGTCCCAGACCACTTCCATCGGCGCCGCCACGTGCGCACTACGTTCCACGAGGATCATTTCCGTCTTGCCTCCAGTGAGGACATCCCACGATATCGGCACTCTATGCGTCAAATCGGACTTACCTGGACGGGTTCGGAAAAAGACACGCCGATCAACCATTGCGGATTGCGCCAGCCCGGCCTATGGCGCATTCATCGACAGCGTCCTAGAGTCCCGAACACGTTTCACGTTCACCGGGAGAGCGCATGTCGACCGCACCGATGCCCGAGTTCCCCGACGGCTTCCGCTGGGGCGTCTCCACCTCGGCCCACCAGATCGAGGGCGCCACCACGGCCGACGGACGCGGAACGTCCATCTGGGACACCTACGCGCGCGAGCCGGGCCGGATCAGCGACGGCAGCAGCGGCGCGGTCGCCTGCGACCACTACCACCGGTACGCCGAGGACGTCGCGCTGATGGCCGGGCTGGGCGTCGGGGCGTACCGGTTCTCGATCGCCTGGCCCCGCGTGCAGCCGGACGGCAGCGGCGCGACCAACGCCGCCGGCCTGGACTTCTACGACCGGCTGGTCGACGACCTGCTCGCCGCCGGCATCGACCCGGTGGCCACCCTGTACCACTGGGACCTGCCGCAACCCCTCGAGGACGCCGGCGGCTGGCTGCACCGGGACACCGCCGCCCACTTCGCCGAGTACGCCGAGCGGACCGCAGCCCGCCTCGGCGACCGCGTCCGGCTCTGGATCACCCTCAACGAGCCGTTCATCCAGATGAGCCTCGGCTACGGCATGGGCGTGCACGCCCCCGGCCAGATGCTCCTCTTCGGCGCCTTCCCGGTCGCCCATCACCAACTGCTCGGCCACGGGCTCGCGGTACAGGCGCTGCGGGCGCACACCGACAGCCCCGTCGCGATCGCCAACAACTACTCGCCGGTGCGGGTGCTCGGCGACAGCGACGCCGACCGGGCCGCCGGGGCCGCGTACGAGACGTTGCACAACCGGCTCTTCACCGACCCGCTGCTCGGACGCGGGTACCCCGACCTGCCCGGCCTCGACCCGACCGTCGTCCGCGCCGGCGACCTGGACACCATCGCCGCGCCCATCGACGTGCTCGGGGTCAACTACTACAACCCCACCGGAGTACGGGCAGCCGAGGAGGGCTCGCCGCTGCCGTTCGACCTGGTGCCGCTGGACGGTTACCCGCGTACCGCCTTCGACTGGCCGGTCGCCCCGGACGGGCTGCACGAGCTGCTCCGCTGGCTACGGAACACGTACGGCGAGGCGCTGCCACCCATCGAGATCACCGAGGGCGGCTGCGCGTACGACGACGAGCCGGACGCGCACGGGCAGGTGGCCGACCCGGAACGGATCGCGTACCTCGACGGGCACCTGCGGGCGGTCCGGGCCGCCATCGACGACGGGGTGGACGTCCGCGGGTACTTCGTCTGGTCGCTGCTGGACAACTGGGAGTGGGCCGAGGGATTCACCAAGCGCTTCGGTCTGGTGCACGTCGACTACGCCACGCAGAGGCGTACGCCGAAGTCGTCGTACACCTGGCTGCGGGACCTGATCGCGGGCAGCGCGCCGGGGGCGGCGCGGTGACCACCGTCGACCCGGCGGCGGCGCTGCCGGCGGCGCTCGCCGAGCCGACCGTGCCGGTCCGGCGCGGCTGGATCGGCCTGGTCTTCGCCGCCAACCTGGGCGTGTGGATGGCGTTCTTCACCCCGATCCAGGTGCTGCTGCCGCAGCAGATCGAGCGGATCGCGCCCGGCGACAAGGAGACCATGCTGGCCGTGGTCACCGGCCTGGGCGCGTTGGCGGCGGTGCTGGCCAACCCCCTGGCCGGCGCGTTGTCCGACCGGACCTGCCTGCGGGTCGGCGGTCGGGAGTTCGGTCGGCGGCACGTCTGGACCGCCGGCGGGGCGGTGCTCGGCGCGGCGGCGCTGGTGCTGCTGGCCCAGCAGCGGACCATTCTCGGGGTCGCCGTCGGCTGGGTCGCCGCGCAGGTCTGCTTCAACGCGATGCTGGCCAGCCTCACCGCCGCCATCCCGGACCGGGTGCCGGTGACGCAGCGCGGCAGCGTCTCGGGCTGGGTGGGCATCCCGCAGGCGCTCGGGCTGGTCCTCGGGGCGGTGCTGGTCACCGCCGTGGTCACCGGGAACGCCGCCGGCTACCTGGCGATCGCGGTGGCCATCCTGCTGCTGTCGCTGCCGTTCGCGCTGCTCACCCCCGACGACCCACTGCCCCGCGCGAACCGCCCGGCACTGCGCGTCCGTACGCTGTTCGCCTCGATGTGGATCAGCCCGCGCCGGCACCCGGACTTCGCCTGGGCGTGGATCACCCGGTTCCTGGTCCAGCTCGGCAACGCGCTGGGCACCCTCTACCTGCTGTACTTCCTCACCGACGGGGTTCACTATCCCGACCCCGAGGGCGGCCTGCTGGTGCTGATCCTGCTCTACACGTTGGGCATGATGCTGACCGCCGTGGTCTCCGGCCGGCTGTCCGACCGCTCCGGGCGGCGCAAGATCTACGTGATCGTCTCCGGGCTGATCATGGCCGTGGCCGCGCTGTTGCTCGCGGTCGCACCCACCTGGCCGATGGCGATCGTCGCCGCGCTGCTGCTGGGCGCGGGTTACGGCGTCTACCTCTCGGTGGATGCCGCGTTGATCACGCAGGTGCTGCCACGCGCCACCGATCGGGCCAAGGACCTTGGCGTGATCAACATCGCCAACTCGGCGCCGCAGGTGCTCGGTCCGGCGCTCTCCGCCCCGCTCGTGGTCCACCTGGGCGGCTATCCGACGCTCTACGCGGTCACCGCCGTGGTCACCGTGGTGGGCAGCGCCCTGGTGGTCAAGATCCGCTCAGTCGCCTGAGGTGTAAGGAAGGGCACCTTGTACAACACGAGGCGATAAGAAGGGGCCCTTCCTTACCGGGTCGACGGCCGCCGTAGGCTGGAGGACGTGACGGTACGTGTGCGCTTCGCCCCCTCCCCGACCGGTATGTTCCACGTCGGCGGCGCCCGCTCGGCGCTGCAGAACTGGATCTACGCCAAGCAGCAGGGCGGGGTGTTCGTGCTCCGCATCGAGGACACGGACGCGGCGCGCAACAAGCCCGAATGGACCGAGGGCATCCTCTCCGCGCTGGACTGGATCGGCATCTCCCGGGGCAGCTACGAGGGGCCGTACTTCCAGTCCGAGAACGCTGGCGAGCACCGGGCCGCCGCCACCCGGCTCTACGAGTCGGGCCGCGCCTACTACTGCGACTGCACCCGCGAGGACGTACAGGCCCGCACCGGCTCGCAGTACCAGGGCTACGACGGCTACCACCGCGACCGTGGCCTCGGGCCGGGGCCGGGCCACGCGCTGCGCTTCCGTACGCCCGACGAGGGCACGACCGTGGTCGTCGACCTGATCCGGGGCGAGCCCACCTTCGAAAACAAGCTCATCGAGGACTTCGTCATCGCCCGGGGCGACGGATCGCCGGTGTTCCTGCTGGCCAACGTCGTGGACGACATGACCATGGGCATCACCCACGTGATCCGTGCCGAGGAGCACCTGCCCAACACGCCCAAGCAGCAGCTCCTGTGGGACGCCCTCGGGGTCAAGCCGCCGGTCTGGGCGCACGTGCCGGTGGTCGTCAACGAAAAGCGGCAGAAGCTCTCCAAGCGCCGCGACAAGGTCGCCCTGGAGGCGTACCGCGACGAGGGCTACCTCGCCGGCGCGATGCGCAACTACCTCATGCTGCTCGGCTGGGCGCCCTCGGGCGACCGGGAGATCGTGCCCTGGTCGGTCATCGAGGACGAGTTCCGCCTGGAGGAGGTCAACCCCTCCCCCGCGTTCTTCGACGAGAAGAAGCTGCGCGCGTTCAACGGCGAGTACATCCGCGCGCTGCCGGTGGCCGAGTTCGTCGACGCCTGCCAGCCGTGGCTGACCGGCACCGGGACCATCGCGCCGCCGCCATGGCAGCCCGAGGAGTTTGACGCCGACGCGTTCGCCGCCGTGGCGTCGCTGGCCCAGACCCGGATCGCGGTGCTCAGCGAGATCGTGCCGAACGTCGACTTCCTCTTCCTGGCCTCGCCCACGATCGACGAGGCCGCCTGGACGAAGACGATGAAGGACGGCTCCGCCGAACTGCTGGACGACGCGGTCGCGGCCTTCGAGGCGCTGGAGTCCTGGGACGCCGAGGCGCTGAAGTCGACACTGGAGGCCGTCGGCGCCGAGCGCGGCCTCAAGCTCGGCAAGACGCAGGCGCCCGTACGCGTCGCGGTCACCGGCCGCACCGTGGGCCTGCCGCTGTTCGAGTCCCTCGAGGTACTAGGCCGCGAACGCACCCTGACCAGAATGCGCGCAGCCCGCCTCCGCCTCCCCTAACCCCCTGCGCCCCGCCGCCGCCTCCGCCGCTTCGCGGCCCCGCCCCGCCCCGCCCCGCCCCGTCGATCATGGAGTTGTGGTGCCGGGTTGGGCACCCTTATAACGACTTTGTCCTCCACCACAAGTCCATGATCGACCCAGACTGGGCGGGCGGCGGGGACGGGGCGGCGGGACGGGGGCGGCGAGGGTCCGGCTCGCTTTGGGCGGTGTCGCGTCTGCGCTCTCCGCCGCGCCGATCTTGCAGTTTCGGTTGTCGATATGAGTGGGTTGCACGCTATGTCGCCACAGAAAGCGCAAGATCGGCGCCGAGACGCAGCGGCTGTCGCCGAGCCACGCCCTGCCTTCGCACCCCGCCGCGCCGATCTTGCAGTTTCGGTTGTTGGTATGGGGTTGGATGCCCGTTACGTCGCCACAGGAAGTGCAAGATCGGCGGACGCGGGGACGCGGGGACGCGGGGCGGTTAGCGGGTTCGGCGGCGGAGCAGCAGGGCGGCCGTCAGGGCGGCTAGCAGTAGCGCGCCGCCGAGTGCCCAGGGCCACCAGCGGCTCCCCGAGTCGGATCGTTCCTCGGCGGCCGGTACGGCGGAAACGGTGTCGGCCGACGGCGACACGGGTCCGGCGGGGGATGCCGTGGGCGAGCCGGGCGCTGACGGGCCGGTGCTGGCCACTGACGGACTGCCGGACGGGCCGAGGGCTGAAGAGGGGCTGGCGGACGGGTCCGCAGCCGTGCCGGTGGTGAGGGTGAACCGCACCTCGCCCTTGATCGGGTGGCCGTCGTTCGACGGCAGCTGGTAGGCGACGGCGTAGAGCCCCGCCGCGCCGGGCGTGAACGGCACGCGTACCCGGGTGCCGTCGAACGTGGGCCGCCCGCCGGCGACCACATTGTCCGGTCCGGTTATTGTGATCTTCGTCGTAGCCGGCGGCGGCTTGGCCAGGAAACGTAGCTCGATCCGGGTGGGCGCGGTGGCCACCCGGGCGCCGTCGGGCGGATCGCTGCCGGTCAGCGAGTTGTGCGCGGCGGCCGGCGTCGCCGGGGCCAGTAACGACACACCGAACGCCACGCCGAGTACCACTGGCACGAGCCGTGCCATCCGTGTAACCCTGCCCCCCATGAACCCCTCCGTAAGGGTACGATCCGCCCGCTGATCAAACAGCTCCTCGTTAGTCGAGCAGAGATCGCAGATAGTTCCAAATACTGTTCCACAAGCTGCAATCCATCGACGTTCTGCGGAGTCTGTGAGAGTGGGACCGACCCGGTCGGTGCCGTCACCGGCCGACCGACCCGGACGTCACGGCGAAGCCATCCATCGAACGGGGCGAGGAGGCGGGATGGTCCGACAGATGAGGCGCCGGCTCGCCGTGCTGGCGGGCACGCTGGCTGCGGCGGTGCTGGTGCTTGGCATGGCCGGCCCGGCGAGCGCGGCGCCCAAGCCTGCGCCCGCCGGTGTGGACGTCACCGGCGAAGGGCTCACCGAGCCGCTGCGGCTACGGTCCGAGACCCAGCCCGCGCACGTCCTCGCGATCATCGACCAGATCAACTTTTTCGGTCGTACCGGAATGCCGACCGGCCCCAAGGCGGCTGACCTCGGTCCGAAGTACACGGTCGTGGTGCTCGCCGGGGAAACCCCGAAGCAGATCTTCGACCTCTACCCCAAGGCGGCCGGCGGCCCGCGCGTCTACCGCCCGGCCAAACAGCCGGACGGTCGCCGGACCAGCGCTGGCTGGTTCCTGGGACGGCTCAGCATGTCCGAGACGCTGCGTACCGCCGGGGTGCCGCTGGAGCGACAGTTCGACACGGTCAGCGGCGGCGTGGGCGGCGGCGAGCGGGTGCTGCCGGAGGACACGATGGATCCGGTGCGGGACATCGACGAAGCACTCGGTGAGTTGCAGCGGCTGCTGCTGCTCAACGTCGGGGTGATGCTGACCATCACGGTCGGCCTCGCCGGGATCGCCCTGCTGATCCGCCGCCGGACCCGCTGACGAGTACGCCAGAAGGCACGAGTACGCCAGAAGGCACGGGTACGCCGGAAGGCACGGGTACGCCGGAAGGCACGGGTTCAGCGGGCCACAGCGCTCGGCCCCCACGCGGTCAGCACCAGCGGCGCGGCGGGCGCTCCCGTCGAGTGCCCCGCTGACGTGGCCGGACCGGGCCGTGCCGGTGGGCACCCGCCCATCCAGGAAGTTCACTGAGGCAACCAGCGGGGTCACCCGGCTCCGGCTCGCCCAGGGCCACCGGCTCGGCGGCCCGCTGGCGCGGGATCTCCTCATCCGGCCGCCCGGTGGACGCCTCGCTCGGGTGCGCCGCCGCCGGGCCGACGGGCCGGCGAGGCTTGCCTGCCACCTGCGGGTCGTGGTGCCCCAGGCGGCAGGGCTCGCCCTGGGCGCAGCCGTGCTCGGCCTCCCCGTGCGCCATCCCCGGTCTCCTCACGCTCGCACTCACGCGCAGGTGCTCCCCCCGTACGTGCCCTGTCACCGTACTGGCCGGGACCGACGGCCTGTGCACGGCGTACCCCGGGGTCAGCGCTTCGGGCGACCGGGGAACAGGGGCGCCCAGACCGGGAAGGCGCCCAGCCAGATGAGGATCACGGTGGTCAGGCTGCGGATCCAGTTGCCCAGTTCACGGGTTCTTTCCGCGTCGTTCACCCAGAGGATCGCCGCACCGAGCTGGCCGCACGCGACGGCCCAGCCGAGGAGTGCCCTGGCCCACTCCCGCCACCCGTGGCGGGCGTGGGCCCAGCCGGCGCGAGGAGGCCGCACGGGCGGCCGGCCACCGGCGAACCGGCGGGCGAAGCGCTGGTCCGGCCACCGGACGATCGAGTTCCCGAAGGCCACCGAGAAGCCGAGGTGGGCGGCGGGGCCGTGACCGAGGTCCGCGGTCGCGCCGCGCGCAGGTCGAGCACCGACGCGGCGAGCAGTGCCAGATCGACAAGCGGTACGCGGACCGGCAGCGCCCCGCCGAGCCGTGGCCGGCGCAGCGGATAGCGGGCCACCAAGCCGGCGGCGATCAGCACCCGGAACGCGATCTCACCACCGATGATCACCGCGACCAGCATGGCCGCTCCCCTCGTCGCCACCAGCATCGCCGGACGGCAGCCTACGAGCCGGGTGCGGGCCGCGATCCTGGCCCCAGGGGCTGGGCCTGTCCGCGCCGCCGCGACCCTGAGTCGGCAGCTCCACAGGGGACACCCCGCCGGACTGCCCTGTCGTACGCTGCCCGCCAGCGGTACCGATGATCACTGCCCGACGGAGACGACATGCGACGCCTGTGGGAAACGACGGTCCTGGTGGCGCTGATCGTGGGGGTGAGCGGCTGTGACAGCGGTCCCACCGAGGCGAAGGGCTCGACCTTCGCCCCCGCGTCGGGAGTGTGCCATGCCACCGCCTCCGACGATCGCAGCCCCGAGACGTACGCGCCGATCCCCTGCTCCTCCAAGCACGAGGCGGAGACGTTCCTGGTCGGCGTCATCCGCGGCACGGACGGTGTCGCGTCGGCGCCTCCGGCGGCGGACACCGACGCGATGTGGCGTCTCCACGATGCCTGCGACAGTGCGGCGGCCCGCTTCCTGGGCGGGGAGTGGCGCGAGTCACGACTGGCGATGCGGACGCTGACCCCGTCGACGGCGCGTTGGCAGGCGGGCGAACGGTGGTACCGCTGTGACCTGGTGGAGATGCTCGCGCTGGACCGGTGGGTGCCGAACCCCCGGGCGAACAGCCTGCGGGCCGGCCTGACGGGTGACTCACCGCTGCGGCTGACGTGCTTCACCGCGCCCGAGGAGAACGCCGACGACCTGGTCGACCTGCCACCGGCCTCCTGCACCGGGCCGCACGGCACCGAGTTCGCCGGCATCTGGCCGGCCGGCCCGGAGGTGGAGGAGCTCACCGAGGAGGTCATGCAGGCGGGATGCCGATCGACGGTCGCCCGGTACGTCGGTGCGCCAGAGGCCGCCCTGGAGGGCCGGCTGGAGGTGTTGGCGTACGTCCTGGAAAGTGAGCCGGAATGGCTCGCTGGCCGACTCAGCGCCATCTGCTTCCTGCACAGCCCGAACCGGCAGCTCGACGGGTCCCTCAGGAATACCGGCCTGCCGCCCCGCTGATCGGTGCCGGCGTTCGTGGCCTGCTCACGACGTGTCAGGCTAGAGGGGTGAGCACGGCCGAGGGTGGGGAGCTGGCGGCCACGCTGCGCCGGATCGAGCGTTCGGCGGGAGCGTTGGCCACTGCCAGCGTGGCCCGGATGGACGAGACGCTGCCGTGGTTCCGGGCTCTGCCGGCCGACCAGCGCTCCTGGGTGATGCTGGTGGCCCAGGCCGGCGCCCGCTCGCTGGTGCAGTGGCTGCGCGAGGGCGGCGGCACGGCGGACAGCACGCAGGAGGTCTCCGACGACGTGTTCGACGCGGCGCCCCAGGCGCTGGCCCGGTCGATCACCCTCCAGCAGACCGTGGCGCTGATCAAGGTGACCATCGACGTCGTCGAGGAACAGGTGTCGCAGCTCGCCGCCGAGGGCGAGGAGCAGTTGCTACGCGAGGCGGTGCTGCGCTTCTCCCGGGAGATCGCGTTCGCCGCCGCCCGGGTGTACGCGCGGGCCGCCGAGTCGCGCGGCGCGTGGGACGCCCGGTTGCAGGCGCTGCTGGTCGACGCGCTGCTGCGGGGTGACTCGCCGGACGTCCTGGCGAGCCGGGCCGCCGCGTTGGGCTGGGCGGACGCGCCACCGGTCGCGGTGGCGGTCGGCCACTCCCCGGGCGGGGAGGTCTCCGCCGTGCTGCACGTGGTGTACCGGCTGGCGCGGCGGATCGGTGTCGAGGTGATCGGCGGGGTGCACGGCGATCGGTTGGTGATCGTGCTGGGTGGCGCGGCGGACCCGCTGAGCGCCACCGGCAAGCTGCTGGACGCGTTCGGTGACGGCCCGGTGGTGGTCGGTCCGGCCGTACCCAGTCTGGACGAGGCGACGGAGTCGGCGCGGTCGGCGCTGTCCGGCTTCCGGGCGGCGCCGGCGTGGCCGGCCGCCCCCCGGCCGGTGGCCGCTGCCGACCTGTTGCCGGAGCGGGCCCTCGCCGGCGACGCGGAGGCCCGCCGGCGGCTGCGGCACGACGTGTACGCGACGCTGGTCCGCGCCGGTGGCGAGCTGCTGGAGACCCTGGACGCGTTCCTGGCCGCCGGTGGCACGCTGGAGAGCGCGGCGCGGGCGCTGTTCGTCCACCCGAACACGGTGCGGTACCGGTTGCGCCGGATCGCGGAGGTGACCGGTTTCTCGCCGCTGTCGCCCCGGGACGCGTTCGCCCTCCAGGTGGCGTTGACTGTCGGTCGGCTGGACCCGGTGGTCCCGGTGGCCTCGGCGGTCCCGACCCAGACATTGACCCCGGCCGCCCGGAAATCCGCCCAAACCAGCGATGATCCCCGCCGATCTTTGTAAGAAACCTCCAAAGGTTCTAGTGCGGTTTGGTCGGCCCCGGCACAGCGCTACCCACGCGTATCCGGGAGAGTCATAGGCGTGCTCGCCGTACTTAGTCCCGGCCAGGGTTCCCAGAAACCCGGCTTTCTGACTCCCTGGCTCGACCTGACCGGCACCGAGGCGCGTCTGCGCTGGTGGTCCGCGCTGGCCGGCGTGGACCTGGTGCACCTGGGCACCGCCGCCGACGCGGACGAGATCAAGGACACCGCCCGTACCCAGCCGCTGCTCGTCGCGGCGGCGCTGCTCGCCGCCGAGCACCTGCCGCTGGACGGCGTGGCGCTCACCGCCGGGCACAGCGTCGGCGAGCTGGGGGCCGCGGCGGTGGCCGGGGTGCTGTCGGCCGAGGCCGCGATCACCCTCGCCGGCATCCGTGGCCGCGAGATGGCCGCCGCCTGCGCGCTGGAGCCGACCGGGATGGCGGCCGTGCTCGGCGGCGACCCGGACGAGGTGCTGGCCGCGATCAGCGCCGCCGGGCTGCACCCCGCCAACCGCAACGGCGCCGGCCAGATCGTCGCCGCCGGCTCGCTGGACGGCCTGGACAAGTTCGCCGCCGCGCCGCCGGCGAAGACCCGGGTCATCCGCCTCCAGGTGGCCGGGGCCTTCCACACCCCGTACATGGCCCCGGCCGAGGCCGCGCTGGCCGCCGTCGCCGCCGGGATCGCCCCCGTCGACCCGGCGCGGATCCTGCTGTCGAACCTTGACGGCACCGCCGTCACCGACGGGCACGAGCTGGTGCGACGCCTGGTCCGCCAGGTCACCGCGCCGGTGCGCTGGGACCTGTGCATGCGCGCCCTTGCCGAGCACGGCGTGACCGGCGTGATCGAGCTGCCCCCGGCCGGCACCCTCGCCGGTCTGGTCAAGCGGGAACTCCGGGGCGAGGGCGCCCCGGAGATCGTCACCCTGAACACCCCGGACGACCTGCCGGCCGCACGGGACCTGATCGCCCGCCACGCCACGCCGGGCCAACCGCTCGCCCCCATCGGAGGACACTCATGACTGGCAGTCGCATCGTCTCGATGGGGCACTACCAGCCCTCCCGGGTGGTGACCAACGACGACATCGCCCAACTGGTGGACACCAACGACGAGTGGATCCGCGACCGGGTGGGCATCGCCACCCGGCGGATCGCCGACAGCGAGACGGTGGCCGACATGGCCGCCGCAGCCGCCGGTAAGGCGCTGGCCAACTCCGGGCTCAGCGCCGCCGACATCGACCTGGTCGTGGTCGCCACCTGCTCCTCGATCGACCGGAGCCCCAACGTGGCCTGCCGGGTCGCCGCCAAGCTGGGCATCGCCGCACCGGGCGCGTTCGACGTCAACACCGCCTGCTCGGGCTTCGCGTACGCGCTGGGCACCGTCGACCACGCCATCCGGGCCGGCGCGTCGCGCAACGCGATCGTGATCGGCGCGGAGAAGCTGTCCGACTTCACCGACTGGACCGACCGCTCCACCTGCATCATCTTCGGCGACGGCGCCGGCGCCGCGGTGGTCACCGCCACCGCCGACGACGAGCCCGCCGGCATCGGCCCGGTGGTGTGGGGCTCGGCGCCGGAGAAGAGCGACGCGGTACGCATCGAGGGCTGGCGCCCGTACATCCAGCAGGAGGGCCAGTCGGTGTTCCGCTGGGCCACCACCGCGCTCGCGCCGCTGGCCCTGCAGGCGTGCGAGCGGGCCGGGGTCGACCCGTCGGAGCTGGCCGCGTTCGTGCCGCACCAGGCCAACGCCCGGATCATCGACGGCATCGCCAAGCGGCTCAACATCCCCAACGCGATCATCGCGAAGGACATCGTCGAGTCCGGCAACACCTCGGCGGCGAGCGTCCCGCTGGCCCTGTCGAAGCTCGTCGAGCGGCGGGAGGTGCCCTCGGGCGCCCCGGTCCTGCTGTTCGGCTTCGGCGGTGGCCTGACCTACGCCGGTCAGGTCGTCCGCTGCCCCTGAAGCCCCCTTGAGGCGCGTACGCGCTCCAGGAGCGGCGCCCGGCGACGCCGGCCGCCAGAGAACCCCCTATGAGAGGAACCAACCGCAATGACCCGTGACGAGATCACCACCGGCCTCGCCGAGATCCTCGAAGAGGTTGCCGGGGTGAACCCGGACGACGTGGCCGAGGGGAAGTCCTTCACCGACGACCTCGATGTCGACTCGCTCTCCATGGTGGAGGTCGTGGTGGCCGCCGAGGAGAAGTTCGGCGTCAAGATCCCGGACAACGAGGTGCAGAACCTCAAGACCGTCGGGGACGCCGTCAGCTTCATCGAGGCGCAGTCCTGATCATGAGTCGTCCTGACGTCGTCGTCACCGGGCTCGGCGCGACGACCCCGCTTGGCGGGGACGTCGCGTCGACCTGGGACGCCATGCTCGCCGGCCGCTCCGGGGTGAGTGCCCTCACCCAGGAGTGGGCCGCGCAACTGCCGGTGCGGATCGCCGCCCAGTTGGCCGTGGAGCCGTCCGAGGTGCTGGACCGGGTGAAGCTGCGCCGCCTGGACCGGTCCGAGGCGATCGCGCTCATCGCGGCGCAGCAGGCCTGGGCGGACGCCGGTCTGGCGGACGCCGGCCTGGACGCCGAGCGGCTCGCCGTCAGCGTCGGCTCCGGCATCGGTGGCGCCACCACCCTGCTCGCCCAGGACGACATCCTGGAGGCGTCCGGGCCGCGGCGGGTGTCCCCGCACACGATCCCGATGTTGATGCCCAACGGGCCGGCCGCCTGGGTCGGGTTGGAGTTGGGCGCCAAGGCCGGCGTGCACACGGTGGCCAGCGCCTGCGCGACCGGCGCGGAGGCGATCGCGCTCGGCCTGGACATCATCCGCGCCGGCCGGGCCGACGTGGTGGTGGCCGGCGGCACCGAGGCCGTGATCCACCCGCTGCCGATCGCCGGCTTCAGCTCGATGCGGGCCATGTCGACCCGCAACGACGACCCGGAACGTGCCTCCCGCCCGTGGGACACCGGCCGCGACGGCTTCGTCCTCGGTGAGGGTGCCGGCATCGTGGTGCTGGAGCGGGCCGACCACGCCGCGGCCCGGGGCGCCCGGGTGTACGCGCGCCTGGCGGGCGCCGGCATCACCTCCGACGCGTACGACATCGTGCAACCGCACGCCGAGGGTGAGGGCGCCATCCGGGCCATCGCCAAGGCGATCGCGGACGCGGACATCGCCAAGCAGGACATCGTGCACGTCAACGCGCACGCGACGTCGACCCCGGTCGGCGACATGCTGGAGATCGGCGCGCTGCACAAGGCGCTCGGCGACCACCCGGTGCTGGCCGCGACGAAGTCGATGACCGGTCACCTGCTGGGCGCGGCCGGAGCGTTGGAGTCGATCGCCACGATCCTGGCGATCCGCGACAGCGTCGTGCCTCCGACGATCAACCTGGACGACCCGGAGCCCGGGCTCAGCCTGGAGGTCGCCGCGCACAAGGCACGCCACATGGACATCCCCGCCGCGCTGAACAACGCGTTCGGCTTCGGCGGTCACAACGTGGCGCTGGTCTTCGCGCGGCCGTGAGACAGCGGCCGTGAGACAGCGGCCGTGAGACAGCGGCCGTGAGACAGCGGCCGTGAGCTGGCCGATCTGCGGATCACCGAAAGGGTCCCCTCTCGCGAGGGGGCCCTTTCGCGTGTTCAGCGTCGGTTGCGGGGGTGTTGCCGGGCGGTGCGCTCGTTGCCGTGGCGGTAGTTGCCGGTCCAGCGGGCCATCACCAGTTGCGGGTCGTCGTCGACCTCGGCGAGGAACTCCGCCGCGCGGGCGCCCCGCAGCGTGCCCGCCACCCGGCCGTGGTGGGTGATCACCACCGTGCCGTCGGCCCGCTGGTCGTACCGGAAGCCCTGCGCCTGACCCATGGGCGACACGCTGCCAGGGTGGCCGTGCCGGCGCGACCGGATTCCCGGGCCCGCGGCCTCTTGCATAGACTGTGAATATAAAAGCGCTATGCTTTTGGCGTGCGTCGTCCAGACACTCCTCCTGGCACGTCCGCCGCCATCGGGGCGGCCCTCTACGGCCTGGCCACCAGGGCCGCGAGACGCCTACCCCGGGACATGAGCCTGACCTCTGCCGCCACCCTGGCGACCCTGGACCGGACGGGTCCGCGGCGCATCACCGATCTGGCCGCGGTCGAGGGCGTCACCCAGCCCGCGATGACCACCCTGGTCCGGGTGATGGAGGAATCCGGCCTGGTCGAGCGGCGGGGCGACGCGTCCGACAAGCGGGTCACGCTGGTGTGCCTGACCGAGGCCGGCGCCTCCTATGTCCGGACGCGCCGCCAGGCGGGGATCCACGCGTTCGAGCGGTTGATCGGCCGGCTCACCGGCGACGAGGTCGAGGCGCTGGCGGCGGCCCTGCCGGCGCTGGAGCATCTGGCAGCGCTCGAAGGACAGGACCGCGAAGGGCCGAGGCGGTGACCGGGCAACCGATCGGCGGGGGCGCGCCGAAGGCGTTTCCGGTGACCCGTTCCGAGACGCGGCTGCTGGTCCCCGCCCTGATGTTCATCGCCCTGGTCGTGGCGGCGGTCGCCAGCCTCGGGACGCCGCTCATCACCAGCGTGGCGACGTCGTTCCACGTCTCGCTCGGCAGCGCGCAGTGGACGCTGACCGTCGCGCTGCTCAGCGGCGCCGTCGCCACGCCGGTCCTGGGCCGGCTCGGAGCCGGTCCACACCGACGGGCCACGATCCTCGCCACGTTGGCCGTCGTCGTCGCCGGCAGCGCGCTCACCGTGCTGCCACTGCCATTCGCGTGGCTACTGACCGGCCGGGCGGCCCAGGGCGTCGGGCTCGGGCTCACGGCGCTGATGATGGGCGTGGCCCGGGACCACCTCCCCGAGGAGCGCGGCGCGGCCGTGATCGCTCTGATCTCGGTGGTCTCGATCATCGGCGCGGGCGTCGGCTACCCGCTGGCCGCCCTGCTCGCCGAGCTCGGCGGAGTACGGGCCGCCTACGGCCTCGGCCTGGTCGTCACCGCCGCCGCCCTCCTGACCGCGTGGCGCGCCATGCCCGAAGCTCCCGAAGGCCGGTCCGCCCACGTGGACGTGGCAGGCGCGGTCGTCCTGAGCGCTGCGCTGCTCCTGGTGCTGTTCCTCGCCGGTGAGCGGAATCTGTGGAGCAGGCACCTCGCCGTGGCGGCGGGCCTCGCCGTCGTCGCGGTGGTGCTGCTCTGCGTCTGGGCCGTCATCGAGCTGCGCAGCCCGACGCCCCTGGTCGATGTGCGGGCGGTACGGCACCCGGCGGTCGCCGGGGCGAACCTCGCCATGTTCGTCGCCGGGATCGGCATGTACCTCCTGCTCACGCTCATCACCCGGTACGCGCAGACGCCGCCCGGCGTCGGCTACGGCTTCGGGCTGACGACCTTCGTCGCCGGGCTGGTCCTGATCCCGTTCTCGGTGCTGGGGTTCGTCGCCGGCAAGCTCACGCCGCGGATCCGCACGCGGGTCGCCGACCCCCTGCTCCTGGCCGGCAGCGCTGTCGTGGTCGGCGTCGGGTTCGCCCTGTTCGCGGCGGCCCGGTCGGACCTGGCCGAACTGTTCGCGGCGATGGGCGTGCTCGGCTTCGGCGTCGGCGGCTTCTCGGCCGCGATGCCCGGTGTCATCCTGGCCGCCACTGTCAGGAGCGAGACGTCGAGCGCCATGAGCTTCAACTACGTCGTCCGCAGCGTCGGGTACTCCCTGGGCAGCGCTGTCGGCGGCCTGGTCCTCGCCGCGGGCACCCGCCCCGGCCACCTCTTTCCCGACGACCGCGCCTACCGCACCGCGGCGATGGTCGGGATCGGCGCCATGGCGATCGCGACGCTGACGAGCCTCGCTCTCGCCCGGCGACGCTCGGCCACGACCAACACGTGAGTCGGACGCACTCCCCCACCACAGGAGGTTCCATGCTTAAGGGCTACTGGGTCAGCGCCTACCGCACCGTTTCCGACCCCGAGAAGCTGGCCGCCTACAACGAGCTGGCCGGTCCCGCTGTCCGGGCCGGGGGCGGTCGGGTCCTCGTCCGTGGCGGTCGGATCGCCGCGTACGACGCCGGAATCGCCGAGCGTACGGTCCTGATCGAGTTCGACAGCTTCGAGCAGGCCGTCGCGGCGCACGAGAGTGCGGCCTACCAGGAGGCGCTGGCCGCACTCTCCGACGGCGTCGAGCGCGACTTCCGCATCGTCGAGGGCATCGACTGACCGAGTCGCGGTCGGATCTCCTGCCGGTGCCGTCAGCTCTTGCAGGTGGTGGCCGGCAGTCCGGGCACCACCACCGGTGACCGGCCACCCGGGCGGGCCTTGCCGGCCAGTACGGCGGCGAGCGCGGTCATCGACGCCCGGCTGGAGGAGTACGTGGCCAGCAGCGTCGGCGACTTGGCCTTGGCCAGCACGTACGGCGTGTCCATGGCGACGGTGACCGCCGCACTGGCGCTCAGGTCCTTCTCCCCGTCGCCGTAGCCGACCAGGTGCACCACCGTCCCGCCGCTCGGCTTCACCGTCACGCCGGCCGCGGTCAGCGCGGCGGTGAGCGCCGCCCGGGTGCCGTCCCGGCCGCCGGAGGAGGTGACGGTGACGGGGCCGCGCACCGCGCCGCCGCAGGCACCGCGCAGCACGGTGACCGCTCCGGCGGCCAGCGCGTCCGCCGCCGCCCGGTGCGCCGGGGTGTTGAGCGTGGACATCGGCTCGGCGGGTCCCGCCGCCAGCCGGAACTTCATGGTCAGGATCCGGGTGACCGCGTCGACGAGCCGGGCCCGGGGCAGCGACCCGCCACGCAGGGCGGCGAGCAGCCCGTCGTACGCCTGACCGACGTTCGGGGTCATGAGGATCAGGTCGTTGCCGGCGTTCAGCGCGCGGACGGCGGCCTCGCCGGGCGCCCACCGCTTCGCCGGTGGCATGTTCATCCCGTCGGTGATCACCACGCCCTTGAAGCCGAGCTGACCGCGCAGCACGTCGGTGAGCAGCTTGTGGGAGAAGGTCGCCGGGGTGCCGGGGTCGATGGCCTGCACGTCCAGGTGGCCGGACATCACGGCCATCGCGCCCGCGTCAAACCCGGCGCTGAACGGCGGCCACGCGCCGCTCTGCAGCGCCGCCGCGGACTGGGTGAGCACCGGCAGGTCCTTGTGCGAGTCGTCCGCGCTGTGGCCGTGCCCCGGGAAGTGCTTCAGGGTGGCCGCGACGCCGCTGGCCTGTAGGCCCCGGACCGCGCCGCCGACCTGCGCGGCGGCGATCTTCGGGTCGGCGCCGAACGACCGGGAGCCGATGACCGTGCTGCGGGTGGCCAGCACGTCGGCGACCGGGGCGAAGTCGATGTTGATGCCCATCGCGGCGAGTTCGGCGCCGGCGGCCTGCCAGGCGGCCTCGGTCAGCTTCGGGTCACCGGCGGCACCCGCCGCGAGGGCGCTGGGCAGGATGGTGACGCCGTCGGTGACGCGGGTGACCACGCCGTACTCCTGGTCGGTGCCGATCAGGAAGGGCGCCGGGCCGGCGGCCAGCCGTCCGGCGGCCCCCCGCAGTCCGGTGGTCAGGTCGTGGACCTGCTTCGGGTTGTCGACGTTTGTCGTCTCCTGATTGCCCTTGGTCGGGTCGTCGGCGCTGAAGCCGACCAGGATGAGCCCGCCGAGCCGGTACTTGGCGATCATCTCGGCGGGGGTGTCGACGCCGGCGAGCGCCTGGTTGCCGGCCGCCGAGCCGGTGGAGACCTTGGTGGCCGAGTCGCCGTACGCGTAGGGCATCAGCACCTGCCCGACCAGGTCCTCGTCGGAGAGCGTCGCGACCAGCGCGGCGGCCCGCGCGGCCGGGTCGTCGTTCGGCGGCGAGGCGGGTGCGCTCGGGGCCGCCGACGCGCCGGTCGGGCCGGGCGTCGGGTCGGGACGATCCGGGGTACCCGAGCAGCCGGAGACGATCAGGGCGGTCAGGGCGGCGACGGCGACACCTGCGTGTCGCGGGCGAATCGGCACGCCGACCATCCCACCAGTTCCCCCTTATCGGGGCAACTTGACCTTACCGGTCGCCAGCGTGAGGGTGACGCAACACCCAGGTCCGCAGCGCGTGCGGCCCCGCCGTCAGCCGACCCGGGTGAGCAACGTCACCGGTGCGCCGTCACCGGCGTACCGGTAGGGCTCCAGGTCCGCGTCCCACGCGGTGCCGAGCGCCTTGTCAAGGGCGTGCGACAACGCCTCCGGGGCACGGGCGGAGGCCATCAGGGTCCGCAGCCGGTCCTCGCCGAGCTGGATGTCACCGGCCGCCCCGACGGTGGCCCGGAACAGGCCACGGGCCGGCACGTACATGAAACGCTCACCGTCGACGCCGGGACTCGGCTCCTCGGTGACCTCGAAACGGATCATGGGCCACTGCCGGAGGGCAGCAGCCAGCTCGGCGCCCGTTCCCGGACGGCCGGTCCACCCACACTCGGCCCGGCGGGCGCCGGGGTCGACGGGCTGAGCCGTCCACTGCAGGTTGACCGGCGCGGCTAGGACGCGCGCGATCGCCCACTCGACGTGCGAGCACACGGCGAGCGGGGTCGAGTGGACGTATACGACGCCACGCGTTGGCACGGTGACCTCCCGGAGAGCGAGGTGCGTCTTCCCCTACGACCTCGTCCACCCGAGTGGTTGCTGCAACACATGATGACTCGTGTGACGGATGGTGCGCCAGAGAATCGGAAAAAACGCCACCCGGAATAGCCGGACGGGTGGTCTCCGTTGCCTCTCAGGACACCGCGACGACCAGCCTGATGTCGTGGTCATGTACAGTTCCATCGGCGGCTTCTGCCGCGTTCCACCTCTGCGGGCCGACGCAGTGTCACCCGCACACAGCCCCCGGACGTCCAGTCCTCCCGTACGTCTTGCAAGGAGTACCTCCGTGGCGAGCAACACCTCTAAGACCGCGCGCGCGTCCGTCCGGGCCGGCCAGGCTGGCCAGGGTGGCGCCCTCAGCGTGCTGGGCGAGTTCAAGTACCTCATCCCGCTCAACGGCGGCAAGCACGCCTACGTGCGTAACCTGACCAACGGCAAGACCGCGCACCTGCGTACCGACTCCGACGCGTTCGTCGAGGAGATCCGGGCGCTGGCCGCCGCCGGCCACGCCGCCAAGATCCGGGCGGAGATCAACAACCTGGCCACCGTTCACCCGAACGACGGCTGGGAGGCCACCGAGAAGCGTCTGGTCGCGGCCGGCGTCTTCGAGGGCTGAGCCCTCCCCCACCGCACCACCGACCGCCCGCCGGGAGTTCCCGGCGGGCGGTCGTTCGTTTGTCAGGACGCCTCGAGCAGAGCAACCTCGCCGGTGCTCAGGTCGTAGAGGCCGCCCACCACGGCCACCCGGCCGGTGGCCACCGGCCCGGCCAACAGGTCGTCGACGCGCAGCGCGTCCACGGTGCGCCGGACGTGTCGGCGGACCGTGAGCGCGAGCACCGCCGGATCGTCGAGCCCCACCTCGACGACCGCCGGGGCGATCTCGTCGACCAGGTGGGCCAGCGACCCACCGGGGCGCTCGCCGGTGCGCAGGGCGTCCACGGTCGCGCCGACCGCACCGCAGCGCTCGTGCCCGAGCACCATGACCAACGGCACGCCGAGCTGCCCCACCACGTACTCGATGGAGCCGCACACCGCCCGGTCGAGCACGTGCCCGCCGGTGCGGATCACGCAGATCGCCCCGAAGGTCTGGTCGAAGATCGCCTCCAGCGGCACCCGCGAGTCGATGCAGCCGAGGACCACCGCGTACGGCTGCTGGTCTCCGGAGGCGGCCGCCGCGGCGGCGGTGACGTCGTGCCCGTGGATCGGCTGGCCGCTGACGAACCTCCGGTTGCCGCCGAGCAGGTCGGCCAACGCGGCCCGGGGCGTGCCGCCGGCCTGCCGTCCCCGCCCCCCGGACCCGCCCGTCGGCGGAACCGGCGTCGCCCGCGCCGACTCCATGCCGTTCAGCTTGGCCCGCCGGCGCACGGCCAGGGGCGGGGTCGGGAATGTTCGCCCGACCGCGATTGGCGTGGCGTCCCGACGGGTAGCCGGTGTTACCGCCGGGTATCGGAGGTACGGGTGATGCCGGGGCGAGCCTGGGAGGTGGCGATGCCGGAGCGACTCGAAGTCGGTATGCCCGACGGCGTACGGCTGCACGTCGAGACCACCGGTCCCGTGCACGCCTCGGTGACGGCGGTCCTCCTGCACGGCTGGACGCTGGACGGGCGCAGCTGGCACCGGCAACTCGACGCGCTCACGTCGTCCTTCGGCGACTCGGTGCGGGTGGTCACCTATGACGCGCGGGGTCACGGCCGGTCGAGCTGCATGGCGCTGCCCACGGCCACCCTGGCCCAGCTCGGCGACGACCTGGCCGCCGTCCTCGACGCGGTCGCGCCGAGCGGTCGGGTGGTTCTGGTCGGGCACTCGATGGGCGGAATGACGATCATGGAGTACGCGCACCGCCACCGGGAGCACTTCGCCGCGCGTACGGCCGGACTGGTCTTCGTCTCGACCACCGCCGAGGGGCACACGCACACCGTGTACGGGCTCTCACCACGCATCGCCCGGCTGATCCGGCTCGCCGAGACGACCGGCGCCGGCGTGCTGGCCCGCTGCGGCTCGTGGCGAGCGCCCCGGGCGCTGCTCAACGCGCTGCAGCCGAGCATCCGGTGGATGCTCTTCGGCGACCGCTGCGATCCCTCCGACATCCGGTTGGTCACGTCGGCGGTGGCCCGCGCCTCGCTGCGCTCGATCGGCGGTTTCCGCGCCTCGATCGGCGCTCAGCGCCGGCTGGACACCCTCGCCGCCCTGGCGCACCTGCCGGCCGCCGCCCTGGTCGGTGACCGGGACCGGCTGACCCCGCCGCCGTGCGCCGAGTCGATCGCCGCCGTCCTGCCGGCCACCGAGCTGACCGTCTGCCCGGGCGCCGGCCACATGCTGATGATGGAGCGTCCGATTGAGGTGAACGCGGCCCTGACCGGTGTCCTGGGCCGGGTGCTCGCCGCACCCCCGCCGCACGGGCCCGGCCCCAGCGCCGCACCCTCGCCGCACGGGCCCGGCCCGAACGGCGCACCCCCGCCGCACGGGCCGGTCGTGAGCGCCGTCGCGGCGGGTCGCTGAGCACGTTCGCGCACCTCGGGCGCGGCGGGTCGGGTCGGGGGCCGTACCCTTCTGCGGTTGGCCCGCGCGGTTCGCGCCGCTTGCCGGCGACATCGAAGGAGCGTGCGTTGACCGACCAGACCGCCCTGGAGCAGGAGATCGCCGTCGAGCAACGGCACCTCGACCGGGTGTACGCCCGACTGGCCGAGCTACGGCAGTCGGCGGTGCGCGCCGAGCGGGACGGCTACCGGATGGCGCGGGTGGGCACGTTCGGCGCGCTCGTCGAACGCGACGCGATGGTCTTCCACGCGGCTCAGCGGCGGCACACCCTCGACGCCGAACACGAGGGCCTGGTCTTCGGCCGGCTGGACCTGCGCGACCGGCAGGTGCTGCACGTCGGGCGGCTCGGCATCCGTGACGAGGACGCCAGCACCCTCGTCGTCGACTGGCGGGCGCCGGCCGCGTCGGCGTTCTACCAGGCCACCCCCGCGCAGCCGCTGGGCGTGGTGCGTCGCCGCACCATCCAGTCCCAGCGGGAGCGGGTCACCCGCATAGAGGACGACCTGCTCGATCCGGAGGCGGCCCCGGAGGGGATGACGGTCGTCGGTGACGGCGCGCTGCTGGCCACCCTCTCCCGGGCCACCGGTCGCGGCATGCGCGACATCGTCGCGACGATTCAGCGGGAGCAGGACGAGGCGATCCGGTCGCCCGGCTCCGGGGTGACGATCGTCGCGGGCGGCCCGGGGACCGGCAAGACGGCGGTCGCCCTGCACCGGGCGGCCTTCCTGCTCTACTCCGACCGCAGCCGGTACGCCGGTGGCGGCATCCTGGTGGTCGGGCCGTCGACCGTCTTCGTCGAGTACATCGCCTCGGTGCTGCCGTCGCTCGGCGAGGACACCGCGACCCTGCACTCGCTGGGCACCCTGTTCCCGGGGATGACGGCCACCCGAACCGACCCGCCCGAGGTGGCGGCGGTGAAGGGCTCGCTGCGCATGCGCCGGGTGCTGGAACGGGCGGCCCGCGACGCGGTGCCGGGGGCTCCTGGCGAGCTGCGCCTGCTCTACCGGGGCGGGCTGCTGCGGTTGGACCGCCGCGAGCTGGACGCGATTCGGGACCGCGCGCTGCACCGGGGCGCCCGGCGCAACGAGGTTCGCCGCGCCGGCTTCGACGGTGTCTTCGCCGCGCTGTGGGCGCAGGCCCGGCGCGTGAACATCGGCCGGCTGCCCGAGCAGCGGGCCTTCGAGGACGAGATCGCGGAGCGGCCGGAGTTCCGGGAGTTCCTCAAGGCCTGGTGGCCGCGCCTGCACCCCCGGCACGTGCTGGGCTGGCTGGCTCGACCGGATCGGCTGCGCCGGTACGCCGGCGGGATCCTCTCCGGCGCGGAGATCCGGCTGCTCGGCACGGCGTACCAGAGCCTGGATTCCGAGGGCCTGACCATCGCGGACGTGGCGCTGCTCGACGAGCTGGACGCGCTGCTCGGCAAGCCGGTGAAACCGGCGCGGGCCCGGCGCGACCCGTTCCAGCTCGCGGGCGGCGTTCGTGAGCTGAGCACCGCGGCCGACCGGCAGCGGGCCGCCCGCGCGGCGGCCCGGGAGCGGCCGGAGGACTACCGGGAGTACGCGCACGTGGTCGTCGACGAGGCGCAGGACGTCTCGCCGATGCAGTGGCGGATGATCGGTCGGCGTGGGCGGTTGGCCTCGTGGACGGTGGTGGGCGACCCGGCGCAGACCGCCTGGACCGGTGACCCCGAGGAGCTGACCCGCTCCCGCGACCAGGCGCTGGGCCGGCGCAAACGGCACGAGTTCACGCTCACCACCAACTACCGCAACTCGGCGGAGATCTTCGCGGTGGCGGCGGCGGAGATCCGCCGGCTCTATCCGGACCTGCCCCTGCCGAGGGCCGTCCGCTCCACCGGCGTCGACCCGGTCGAGCTGGTGGTGCCGCCCGCCGGGCTCCAGGCCGCGGCCGTACAGGCGGCCACCGGCCTGCTGGGCGAGGTCGACGGCACGGTCGGGGTGATCACGCCGGTCACCCGCCGCGACGAGGTCGCCGGCTGGCTCGACGCGCTCGGCGCGACGCGCCTGCAGGTGGTGACCAGCCTGGAGGCCAAGGGCATGGAGTACGACGGAGTCGTGCTGGTCGCCCCCAGCGAGATCCGGGCCGATCCGGGCTCGGGTGTACGCACGCTCTACGTGGCGCTCTCCCGGGCAACCCAGCGGCTCACCACCGTCGACCCGACCGGCTGACCGTCGGGTTGGCGCGCCCAGGGGCCGGCCCTCGCCCTACACTTGCACACATAGCGATGTGAGCATACATTTGACCGGGTCCCGGGCGACGTCGGAGGGTGGGTCTCGTGGGAGCAGGACATGACCACCACCACGGGTCGGTCGCCAACGCCGCCCACCAGCATCGCGGACGGCTCTGGGCGGCCTTCGGACTGCTCGCTGCCCTGATGGTGGTCGAGGCGGTGACCGCCTTCCACACCGGCTCGCTGGCGCTGCTCTCCGACGCCGGGCACATGTTCACCGACGTACTCGGCATCGGGATGGCGCTCGCCGCGATCACCGCCACGCGGCGGGCCACCGGCGACCCGCAACGCACCTTCGGGCTCTACCGCCTCGAAGTTCTCGCCGCGCTGGCCAACGCCGTCCTGCTCTCCGGCGTGGCGGTCTACGTGGTGATCGAGGCGATCGGCCGGTTCGGCGACCCGCACCGGGTGCTCAGCGGTCCGATGCTCACGGTGGCCATCCTCGGCCTGCTCGCGAACGTGGTCGCCTTCGGGCTGCTGCGCGCCGGCGCCCGGGAGAGCATCAACCTCCAGGGCGCCTACCTGGAGGTGCTGGGCGACCTGCTCGGCTCGCTCGGCGTGATCGGCGCTGCGCTGCTCATCGCCGTCACCGACTGGTGGTGGGCCGATCCGCTGGTCGCGGTCGCGATCGGCGTGTTCATCCTGCCGCGCACCTGGCGGCTGGGGCGGGCCGCCGTACGCATCCTCGTGCAGGCCGCCCCGGAACACCTCCAGGTCACCGCCGTGCACGACCGTCTGGCCGCGGTGCCCGGCGTGGTCGAGGTGCACGACCTGCACGTCTGGACGCTCACCTCGGGCATGGAGGTGGCCTCCGCGCACCTGACCATGGCGCCCGGCGCGGAGGTCGGCGCGGTGCTCACTGCGGCGCGTACCGCCCTGCGGGACGACTTCCGCATCGAGCACGCCACGCTGCAGACCGAACCCGGTGCCGCCCCGGGCGCCTGCGGTTCCGTCGAGTGGTGACCGTCATCCTTCGCGATGGTGCCGGCACCTTCCGTCACATCGGCTGCACAGACCCCACCAGCACCGGTAGGCTCTGTCCCGGCCACCACCCGGCGGCGCCTCCCGGCGCCGGTGGCGGCCGTCGCCTAATCGCCCGACAGGGCGAACCGGGGAACCATGTTCCTGGGGTGCATCCGCGTCAGCGGTAGGGATCTTCCGTCCCGAACCCGTCAGCTAACCCGGTCGGCGGCTGACGGAAGGACATGCGTAGTGGCACCAGCACGACCACCCGCCGCCCGGCTTGCGGCACTGATCGTCATGATGGTCACCCTCGGCGTCGCGCTTCCGGTCGGCGCCGCCACCGCCGCTCCCCCCGCCGGCCTGCGGGCCGCCGCCGCGCCCGACGGCGACGAGGAGGGCGGCACCCCGGCGCTACGGGCCCAGCTCGAGGCGGCCAGCAAGGGCTACCTGGACGCGAAGCGCGCGCTGGACACCTCCATCCAGCGGCAACAGCAGCTCGCGGTCAAGCTGAAGGACACCGAGGCCGAGATGACCGTACGCAACGGCAAGGTCGGCGAGATCGCCGGCGTCGCGTACCGCACCGGCCGACTCAGCACCGTCTCGGCCCTGCTCAACAGCAACACCCCCGAGGGCTTCATGGACCGGGCCGCCGCCCTCGACGTGGTGGCCGCCAACGAGGACCGGGTGCTGCGCGACCTGCACGCCACCCGGGACGAGGCGAACCGCACCCGCGTCGCCCTCGACGGCGAGATCCGGGAGCAGCGTAAGCAGGTCGAGGTGATGGCCAAGCGCAAGGAGCAGGCCGAGCGGGCCCTGACCGTCGCCAACGACAAGGCACGCGCCAGCGCCGCCGCCGACACCGAAGCCGGCTCCAACCGTGGCACCTCCACCGCCAACGCCCAGCCCGCACCGCGCAACTCCGACGGCTCCTGGCCATCCGAGTCGTGCAGCATCAACGACCCCACCCCGGCCAGCGGCTGCATCACCCCCCGTACCCTGCACGCGCTCAACCAGGCCAAGGCCGCCGGCTTCACCCGGTACGTCTCCTGTCACCGCAACGGCGGCTCGGGCGAGCACCCCAAGGGCCGGGCCTGCGACTTCGCCGCGCAGAAGGGTGGCTTCGGCGGGATCGCCACCGGCGGCGACAAGACGTACGGCAACAACCTGGCCGCGTACTTCATCCGCAACGCCGACCGGCTCGCGGTGCTCTACGTGATCTGGTTCAAGCAGATCTGGCTACCCAGCAGCGGCTGGAAGTCGTACAGCGGGGGGAACGGCGACCCCTCCAGCGACCACACCAACCACGTGCACCTGTCGGTGTACTGACCACCGACGCCGTCCGGGGTACGTCAGCGGGCGTACCCCGGACGTCGTCGCTGGTCGGACGACCACGCGGGGTCGGGCCGGGAGCATTCGGGTATGCCGCGAATCGCGCCCCGCACGCGCAAGGCCCTGCTCACCCTGCACCTGGTCACCTCCCTCGGCTGGCTCGGGGCCGACCTGGTGCTACTCACCCTCGGCATCGCGGCACAGCGCGGCGCCGACCCGGCCGTGGTCTACCCGGTCGCCGGGCTCGTCGGCACCGTGCTCTTCGCGCCGCTGAGCGTGCTCGTGTGGCTCGTCGGTGTCGCCAGCGCGCTGCTCACCCCCTGGGGCCTGCTGCGCTACCGCTGGGTGGTGATCAAGCTCGTGATCACCACAGTGATGGTCGGGCTGGTGCTGTTCCTGCTCACCCCGAACCTGCGGCACGCCGCCGCGCTGGGCGCCGCGCTACCGGCGCGGGACCGCGCCGACCTGGTGATCGCGCCCGCGGTGTCGACCAGCCTCATGATCATCGCGACGGTCCTGTCGACGTACAAGCCCTGGGGACGCCGACCCGCCGGCGGCACGACGCGGGATCGCCCTGCGCGCCCCGTGGCGCCACGTCACGCACCAATAAGGAAGTAGTGGGCGCGGGACCGAGGGCTCACGGCGCGGGGTCGTCGAGGGCCGCGCCGAGGCGCGCGGCCAGGGCGAGGTGGGCGGCGCGGGCCTGACCGAAGGCGTACCGGAACAGGGGTGTCGGCGCGCGCAGGGTGATGTCGACGTCGATGCGGACCAGACCGTCCGGCTCGGCGCGCAGCCGGGTGTGGTTGCGAACCGTGGTGGCGGGCCACTGGCGGGCCACGGTGACGATCTCGTCGGGCTCGCTGACCAGCACGTCCGCGTGGTACGTGGTGCGAAAGCGCAGCGGGCCGGCGACCAGCCTGTCGTTGATCGTGTAGCTGGCGCGGGCCCCCGGGCGGGGCGGCACCTCGCGCACCCGCACGATCAGGGGATGCAGTTCACCCTGACGGGTCAGGTCGCTCAACAGCGCCGCCGCCTCGGCGACTGAGCAGCGGGCCTGGACGGTGTAGCTGAAGGTATCGCTGCCGAACACACCGTCTCCCGACGTCGCTGGTCGCACGATCGTCCCGTACGCCGCCCTGGGCTGGCAACGGCCGGACGGACTGGTGCTGTCCCTCGGGTCGACGTGGTGCTCTGCGCCGCCTCGTTGCAGGAGCCCGGGCAGGCCGCGCAGCCCGGCACCGACGTGGCGTTGCTGGCCGCCGGCTACGCGTCGGTCACGGCGATCCGGGCAGTCACCGAGGTGACCGACGTGGACCTGACCGGTCCGGACGCGCAGGCCTGACGGTGGCCACCCGCGCCTCAGGCGCCGGGAAGCACCTCGGGGGTGGCGGCCCCGGCGAAGTAGGGCTCCGGTGCACCGAAGAGACCGAGCAGGCCGGTCACCCAGAGCTGACGGTGCACGAACCGGCTCGGCTCGGTGACGACCAGCTTGACGCCACTGACCTCGGCGGTCTGGAAGCCGGCGACCATGGCGCTGATGCCCACGGAGTCGATGAAGGTGACCAGCCTCATGTTCAGCTCGATGCGCAGCGGACGGCTCTTGGCCAGCACCTCCGCAATCGCCTCTCGCACCTCGTACGCTGTGTCGACGTCGATCTCACCCCGCGGGGCGATCTCGACGACACCACCGGACAGGACCGACTTCACGATCGACAGGCTCACGCGAGCACCTCCACCCGCCCGTCCCCCGGGCGCCTCATCAGTACGCGGGCCGCGACCGAGAGTATTCCTCCAACGGCCTCGGTCGCCACCCCTCGGGATGAGCAATTCACGGATCCGAGCGGACAAAGTCGCCCATATCCCCACTTTTCGGCATCTGATCATTCAATACTTTTCGTTATCTGATCAGTCGACGATCGGTCGGAACCGACGCGTCGCCGGACCAGGGTAGCGGTCGCGGTCCGGCAGGCCCGACATCCGTGCCGTCCCGTACGCCCGCCCCGCGTGGGACCGGCGTGTCGCGCCAGCGGTCCCGGCCCGACCCGCCAGCGTGGTTGCCGACGCTTCCTAGCATCGGCCCGGAACACCCACCGTGACGGAGAGGACCTTCGATGATCAAGCGACTGGCCGGGTTGGCCGGCGTCGGTCTGCTGCTCGCCCTCGTACTGGCCTGCGGTTTCGGCGGCGGAGACGACGACGATGACGACGATGACGACGATTTCGCACGCGGCGTGGCCGCGGTGGCGGTGCGCTGACCCCCGACGGGGGCGCCACGCGGGGCCGGGTTTGCGCGCCACCGGCCCGGGGCACTGCGCAGTCAGCGAACCGTGTCGCGCTGGACGGACGCCGAGGTCCGAAGTGGCCGGCGGCTTCGGCACCTGAGGAGGTAACCACGATGTTCGGAACCAACCTACTGGACCGGCGAAGTAAGCCGGAGCGGATCGCGGACCAGGCGTGGGAGCAGCTGCTCTCCGCCGTCAGCTCCGCGGGCGACAGCGTCCGGGACACCGCGCGGTCGGCCCGTCGCAGCAGCGGCGACCTCGCCGACGGCGCCGGTGACCTGGTGGGCTCGGCGGCGGAGGAGGCACGGCGTCGCGCGGCGCGCGCCTTCGACGCGCTCGCCGGACGCCAGCCGGCGCTGCCGTGGACGCTGCTGATCGGCGCCGCGCTGGTCGGCGCGGCGGTCGGCTGGGCCGTCGGCTCCGCCGCTCGCGCCGCCGGCAGTCGAGACGACCGCGCGGTGGACGACGTCGAGTTCGTCGACGTCGACCGCCCCAACTCCCCCGTCGGCCTGGACGACTAGCCACCGGCACACCGAGCGGGCCCCGTCGACATCGCGTCGGCGGGGCCCGCTCGCGTACCGGTGGCGGTGCTGGGCGGAATGTGCGCCCGGTCCGCCGGGGTGCCGGACCCCTCAGGCAACCCCGGCGGACCGGTGTTCTCGGGTGGCCCGGACGACGCCGGGCCACCGGGTCAGCGACTCGTGCAGCTCACCGAGGCCGGCGGCGAGTTGGTGCCGGTCCAGGAACCGAGGAAGCCGATCGTGGTGCTGGCCCCGGGGGCGAGCGCGCCGTTCCAGCCGCTGTCCACAACCGAGACGACCGCCCCGGTCTGGGTGTGGGTGCCGCCCCAGAGCTGGCTGACGCGCTGGCCGTTGGGGAACGTCCAGCCGAGCGTCCAGCCCGCGATGGGCCTGGTGCCGGGGTTGCTGACCACGACCTCGGCCTGGAAACCGCCCGTCCACGAGCCGGTCACCCGGTAGGTCGCCGCGCACCCACCAACCGGAGGCGGCGTCGTCGGAGGCGGCGTCGTCGGAGGCGGCGTCGTCGGAGGGGGCGTGGTCGGAGGGGGCGTGGTCGGAGGCGGCGTGGTGGGAGGCGGCGTCGTCGGCGTGCCGCCGGTGCGGTCGGCCACCAGGATGCCGCGACCGTTGGTGCCCAGGTAGACCCGCCCGTAGACCCGGGGATCGCCGGTCAGCGCCTCGGTCGGGTTGCCGTACTGGTGACGGTCGTCGTTGATGCGTACCCACGTCGTGCCGCCGTCGTCGGAGCGGTGTACACCGGGCTGGCCGTCCACCGTGCCGTAGAGGAAGACGGCGGGGTTGGTCCGCCCCGGCGCGGCCTTGCCGAACCCGACGTTGCCGGAGGCGCTGACGCCGCCCAGCTTGGTGAAGCTGGCCCCGGAGTCGGTGGACCGCCAGAGCCCGCCCGGACCGGCCAGCCACAGCTCGCCCGACTTGCCGGGCAACGCCTTGAAGCGCACGTCGGAGGTGGGCAGGCCGGTCGCCGCCGTCGCGGTGAAGCTCGCGCCGCCGTTGGTGCTCAGGTAGAGCCGGCCGCCGCTGAAGCCGTAGAACCGGTTGGGGTCGACCCGGTCGGATTCGATCGTCGCGTTCGCCGGGATGCCCGTGGACGGCGCCCACGAGTTGCCGAAGCCGACCGCGTAGACGACGCGTTGGCCCGCGTCGCCGGGCGACCAGACGAACCGGCTGCCGTCGGCCGCCGCGGCGACCGTGCCGCCGGCGTTGACGCCGGACGGCTCGGTGCCCTGGAACCAGGTGGCCCCGCCGTCGGTGGAGAAGGCGACGTGGCTGTCGTTGGGCCGGTCGGAGTCGGTGAAGTTGCCGGCCCGCACCAGCACGGCGGGCTTGCTCTCGGCGTAGTCCAGGCTCGTGGTGCTGGTGAAGACCGGCTGGGTGAAGAGCATCGACGGAATGGTGTCCAGGTCGGTGTGCCGGAAGCCGCCGACGTCGCCGAGCGCGCTGATCAGGGGTGCGCCGCTGGGTGGGCTGACCAGGTCGAGGACGGCCGTCTCCTCCAGGCCCCGGACCATCGGCCGGATCGTGAACTGACCGCCGGTGTCCCACTTGGTGAGGTCGGTGGTGCCGTAGATGGTGGCCCCGGTGCCGTACATCATGCGGTTGGAGTCGTGCGGGTCGATCTCCACCGACTCGTTCATCCAGCCCAGCTTGGGGGTCTCCTCGGGGGGCGCCGGGTTGGTGCCGAAGGTCAGCCAGGGCACCGAGCTGATGTCCATGGTGTAGCGCTTGGACCGCTGCGGGTAGCTGGTGAAGTCCCAGATGCGGGTCCAGCTCGCCCCGCCGTCAGTGCTGCGGAAGAAGATCGCGTCCGGCCACCAGGAGACCTGGGTGGCCACCATCAGCGTGTTCGGGTGCTGCCGGTCGATGGTCAGCCCGCTGTAGCCGAAGTAGTCGTCGCCGCTGGTGGAGGGGATCGGGCTGATCCGCGTCCAGGCCCCGGTGGACCGGGTGAACTTCCAGACGTCGCCCTTGCCGCCGTCGTACGGGCCGCCGGTGTCGCTGGTGGCGATGTAGAGGTGACCGCCGACCGGGTCGACGACGCCCTTGTGCGCCAGGTAGCCGGTGGGTTGCCCGGGAATCCGCGCCCAGGTGACACCACCGTCGGTGCTGCGGTAGACCGGGTTGTCCTTGTCCGCCACACCCACGTAGATCGTCTGCGTGGTGGTGCCGGCGGCGCCGGTGCTCTTGTCGAAGCTGACCCAGGTGAGGCCCTGGTTCTGCCCGTTGTAGCCGTTCGGGTCGCTGGGGTCGGCCCGGTAGTTGCCGACGTTCGGGAAGGCGGTGACCTTGGCCCAGGTCGCCCCGAAGTCGGTGCTGCGCCACAGCCCGTTCCCGCCCTCGGCGGCGTAGTAGAGGGTGCTGTTCCGGTTGGGGTCCACGGCCAGCCGCTCGCCCATGCCCCGGCCCGGCATGTTGCCGCCGTTCTTGAACGGCAGCTCGGTGACCTGCCAGGTGGCGCCCTTGTCGGCCGAGCGCAGGATCGCGCCGTTGTTCGGGTCCCAGCCGTTGGTGTACATGCCGACCGCCGCGTACACCCGGTTGGTCTGCACCGGGTCGGTGGCGATGCTGACCACGCCGTTGTAGCCCCAGCGGTCCGCGCCGACCCAGTCGAGCAGCGGCGTCCACGACTGGCTGGACTGCTCCCAGCGGTAGGCCCCGCCGATGTCGGTCCGGGCGTAGATCAGGTTCTTCTCGGTCGGGTTGAAGACGATGCCGGGCACGAAGCCACCGCCGCCGACCGGGACGTTGCGCCAGGTGTACGCCTCGGCGGCGGCCGGTGCCGGCGTCGATCCCGCGGCGGTGATCGGGACCGCCACGACGGCCGTGGCGACGGTCAGCGCCGCCACGACCACGCTGGTCAGTGATCTGGGCATCTGCGTTCCTCTCCGGGGGTGGGGGCCCGGGAGTCGGGATCGACCGGGGTGGCGTCGCGGCCCGGGGGACGAGCACGGCGGCGCGGGGACGGGTCGACCAGAAGTGGCGCGTCGGGGCCCGGGGGACGGACGACGACGCGGGGGGGACGGATCGGAGCTGCCCTGGCTCCAACCACCCGACGCGAGGCTCCCGCGATCGAGGAACGCACTCACCCTAACCGATCCGACGCCGCTATGGAAGCGCTCCCAACACTGCTGGCGAGCCTGCCACGCACGCAGGTCCGCAGGGTGGCCCCACCCGCATCGGGTGAGGACGGGTAACCCGCCCGGCCGGCAGGATCGGACCTCGGCGGGCCGGTCACGGCCAACACCCGGTCCGCCAGGCACGCGAGCGGATGGGAGGGGCAGATGGCCATCGCGACGATCACGCGCACCGACCAGGACATCCAGTCCGCCGTCCTCGACGAGTTGACCTGGGAACCCCGGGTGCAGCCGCACGAGATCGGCGTGACCGTGGCCGAGGGCGTCGTCACGCTGAGCGGACGGGTGGACAGCTACGCGAAGAAGTGGGCCGGCGAACGGGCCGCGCACCGCGTCGCCGGTGTCCGGGCGGTCGCCAACGACCTGACCGTGCAACTGGCCGGCAGCGACGAACGCGCCGACCCGGACCTGGCCGCCGCGGCCGGCGACTCCCTGGAGTGGGACGCGTTCGTACCCATCGAGAAGCTCCAGGTCACCGTCTCGGCCGGGTGGGTGACGCTGCACGGTGAGGTCGAGTGGGAGTACCAGCGCCGGGCCGCCGAACGAGCGGTGTGCCGGCTGACCGGCGTCCGTGGGGTCAGCAACGGCATCACCGTCCAGCCGAACGCGACGCCGGACGGCGTGAACCTGGCCGGGAAGATCGTGGACGCGCTGGCCCGGGCCGGCGCCACCGAGGCCGAGCGGATCACCGTCCGGGTGCACGGCGACACGGCGGTGCTCGCCGGGTTGGTGCACTCCATGCCCGAACGCGCCGAGGTCGAGCAGGTGGCCTGGTCCGCGCCGGGCATCCGGGAGGTCCAGAACCACATCGCGGTCGCCCCGGTGCTGCGCTGAGCGCGGGTACCACCCGGGACGGGTGAGTCCGTCTCACCCGTCCCGTCGGCAGGCTGGTGGCATGAGTGATCCGAACGGGCTGATCCAACCCGGGCACCCCGCCCCCGGCTTCACCCTGGCAAGCACTCCGGACGGGCGTCAGACCGGCCCCGAGCAGTTCCGGGGTCGGCCGGTCGTCCTGGTCTTCTATCCCGCCGACTGGAGCCCCGTCTGCGGTGACCAGATGTCGCTCTACCAGGCGGCGGCGCCGGTGTTCGAGCAGTACCAGGCCATGGTGCTGGGCATCTCGGTGGACAGCATCTGGTCGCACCGGGCGTTCGCCGAGAACCAGGGCATCACCTTCCCGCTGCTGTCCGACTTCGAGCCCAAGGGTGAGGTGTCCCGCCGGTACGGCGCGTACACCTCGCGGGGTGAGTCGGCCCGCGCGCTGGTGGTGCTCGACCAGGCCGGGACGGTGGCGTGGAGCTACCTGTCGGCTCCCGACGTCAACCCGGGCGCGGACGGGATCTTCGACGCGCTGGACAACCTGACCAACGAGCGGAAGGTGATGGCCCGATGACCACGCCACTGCAGGTCACCGCGCGGCTGCGCGAGCCGCTGACCGTCGAGGACCACGTCCGCGGGCCGTCCGACGCCGCGGTGACCATCATCGAGTACGGCGACTTCCAGTGCCGGTTCTGCGGTGCCGCGTACCCGAACCTGCACGAGCTGCTGCGCCAGCGCGCCGACACGGTACGGCTGGTCTACCGCTACTTCCCCATCGCCAATGTCCACCCGTACGCCGAGCGGGCCGCCGAGACGGCGGAGGCCGCCGCGGCGCGCGGCAAGTTCTGGGAGATGCACGACTGGCTGTACGAGCATCAGGACCAGTTGGACCCGGTGCACCTCTCGCTCGGCGTCGAGCAGCTCGGGCTGCCGACGGACGAGGTGAACGGCGAGGTGGACCGCCGGACGTACGCCGACCGCGTACGCCGGGACTTCGTGGGCGGGATCCGCAGCGGGGTCAACGGCACGCCGACCCTGTTCGTCAACGACGTCCGGCACGACGGCGGGTACGACCTGCCCGACCTGCTGGCCGCCGTGGACGCGGCGGCGAACGCCTGACCCGCTCCGCCGCTCAGATCAGCCGCAGCTCGCGCGCCCGCCGGACCGCCTCGCGCCGGCGGGTCGCGCCGAGTTTGCGGTAGATGTTGCGCACGTGCGTCTTGACCGTGTTGACCGACAGCGACAGCTCGCCGGCGATCTCCACGTTGGACAGGATGCTCTGCAGGTACCGCAGGATGGTCAGCTCCCGCTCGGTGAGCGGCTCGTCGAGCAGGCCGCCCGGCTCGACCGCCGGCCGGGCGGCGCCCTCCTCGACGCCCCGGACCAGGTCGCCGACCAGCGGGAAGTGCGCGGTACCCGCGTCGAGGTGGGCGGCCAGCAGGTCCCGGACCGACGGTTGTGCCCGGGTGAACGCCCGACGGGAGCCCTGCGGGCCGGCCAGGTCGAGCACCTGTTCGAGGACCCGCCCGGCCCGTCGTCCGTCCCCGGCCCGTTCGGCGAGCACCGCCTCCAGCAGCCCGGCGTCCAGGCGTACCGACAGGGGCCAGGCTGCGGCCGGCGGCCCCTGCCAGTCCGGTAGGGCCCGCCCGGCGGCGCCGAGGTCGCCGGCCCGCAGCTCGACCCGGGCCAGGACCACGTCGAGCGCCGGGGTGGCCGGGTCGCCGGTGACGTCCGCGAGCAGGTCCCGGGCGGCGTCCAGGTCGCCCCGCTCGGCGCGGGCGTCGGCCTCGGCGGCCCGGAGCAGGCTCGACAGTTCGGCGGCGGCCGGCTCGTCGGGCAGTGCCTCGCGCGCGCCCACGAGCAGCCGCTGGGCGGCGGCCGGGTCACCGGCGTCCCGGGCCAGACCCGCGCGGCACAGCGCGAGGACCGCCGCCGCCACCGGCTCGTCGCCGGGCTCGTCGGTGGCCGGTGCGGCCAGCGCGAGGTTCGCGGCGGCCTCCTCGGGCTGGTCGCGGTGCAGGGCCACCGCCGCCAGGGCCAGGTACGCGTAGCCGCAGTCGAGCCGGCAGGACCAGCCCCGGCAGGGCGGCATGCCCAGCGCGTCGTGCGCCGCCTGCTCCGCCGCACGCAGGTCACCGCGCACGGCGAGTAGTAGCGCGGTGCGGCTGGCGGCGACCAGCTCGGTACGCGGCCGGCCGGCCTCCCGGGCCGCCGCCCGGGCCCGGACGAACCGGGCGTCGGGCAGCCCGCCGGCGGACATCCCGACCAGGCCCAGCGCGGTCCCGGTGAACGCCCGCAGGTCGGCGTCCCCGGGCCGCGGGGCGTCGGTCAGCGGCCCGGCGGGCGGGCCGTCGGGTGAGCCGGCGGTCGGGGCGGCCGTCGGGCGGGTGCGCAGCAGTCGGGCTGCGGCCGCACGGGTCTGCGGCAGGTCACCGGCGAGCCGGGCCAGGGTCAGCTCCAGCGCGGTCGCCAACCGCAGGAACCGGTCCCGCCGTGGCGTCGGCAGCGCGTCCGCGTACGACGCGGCGGTGCGCAGGTGGGCGGTGGCGGCGCTCAGGTCGCCGGCGTACGCCCGCTCGGCGGCACTGGCGAGGGCCACCTCCGGATCGGCCTCGACCGCCTCCGGGGGCGCGGACGGCGGCGGCGGGCCTCCGACCGGGTCGTGGTCGTAGCGGGTCAGCTCCGGCCAGTGCGCGACGAACAGCTCGGCGGCCAGGTCCCAGCGGCCGGCGGCGAGGGCGTGCCGGAGGCCGTCGGCGGGTCGGCCCGCGCCGGCGTACCAGTCGGACGCCCGCGCGTGCAGCTCCCGCACCTCGTCGGCGGGCAGCCGGGCCAGCTCGGCGCGGAGCAGGTCGGCGAGCAGCGGGTCGCAGCGGTACCAGGGTGGTCGGCTGTCCTCCCGGCGTAACAGGCCGCCGGCCCCGGCCAGGTTTGCCAGCGCCTGCTCGGCGTCCGCGCGGCCGGTCAACGCCTCGGCCAGCTCGGCGCAGACGCTCTCGGCGAGGGCCGTACGACGCAGCAGGTCCCGATCGGCCGGGTCGATCGCGGCCAGCACCTCCTCGTGCAGGTAGCCGGCGATCTCCGGCTGGTCGCCGCCGAACTGCCCCACCCACCGTTCCGGGTCGGGCTGGCCGCGCAACGCCAGCGCGGCGATCCGCAGCGCGGCCGGCCAGCCTCCGGCGCGCTCGCGAAGCCGGTGTACGGCGGCGGCCGGCAGCGGCGCACCGTGCGCGGTCAGCAGGTCGGCCACCTCGTCGTCGGTGAAGGCCAGCTCGTCCGTGCCGACCTCGGTCAGCTCGCCGGCGAGGCGTAGGCGGTGCAGGGCCAGTGGCAGCCCGGCCCGCGCGCCGACCACCAGGCGCAGCCGCTGCTCGGAGTGCCGCAGCAGGAACTCCAACCCGCTCAGCGCGGCCGGGTCGGTGATCCGGTGCAGATCGTCCAGGACCAGCAGTACGGGTCGTTCGGCGGCGGCCAGCCCGGCCGCCAGCAGTTCCAGCTGGTCGGGGCGCGGCGGGCCGGTCGGCAGGGGGGCGACCAGGTCGTCGTCCGCCGCGCCGGTGGCCGTGCGCAGGGCCGCCGCCAGGTACGCCCACAGCCGGTCGCCGTCGTCGCCGACCTCCACCGAGACCCACGCCGGCGCTGGGGCGTCCTCGGGTTCGGTCAGCCGTACCCAGGAGGCGAGCAGGGTCGTCTTGCCCCACCCGGCGGGCGCGACAACCAGGGTGACCGGCCCGGCGCTGCCCTCGTCGAGGCGGCGCAGCAGGCGCGGCCGGGCCACCACCGGCTCGGGCGGCACGGTCGGCGTCAGCCGCGACGACAGCAGCGGACGCTGCTCCCCCGGCCGCACCGCCGCCGTGCCGACCCGTGCGGAATCCTGCTGTTCCGGCACCCGGCCCCCACCCCCACCGCCCGCGTTCCGCCCCCCGGTCGGCGAGCGGTTACCCGGCGGGGGCCGGTTCACCCCTTCCGGGCGAGCCCGCTTCACCCGGGCCCGACCGACGATCGGGGGACGTGGACCGGGAGGACCGATGGGACGCAGGAGACGGCTGGCACGGGCGGGATCGGCCCTCGGCGGCGGCGCGTTGGCCGGGGCGGCACGGCTGCTGCGCGTACCCCGGTGGCGTGGCCGGTCCGGCGCGGACCGCGACCTCACCGCGGCCGGGTGGGAGGTGGTGACCGTGGACCGCCCCCCGGAGCAGGTGCTTCCCGACGGCCGGTGGCCGGAGCCGTTGCGCCGCCTGGACGGCGTGGTGGAGGTGCGGGTGCGGCAGGCGCCGGGTGAGCGGGGCACCGAGCTGGCCGCCCGGCCACTGGCCCGTGCCGCCGCGACGGCAGGCCTCGCCGCCCACCTCGTCGGCGACGATCCGCGCCTGCTGGTCCGGCGGACCCTGCGCCAGGTGAAGCAGCGCGCCGAGGCCGGCGAGGTGCTGCGCGCGGACCGTTCGGCGCTGGACCGCCTGAGGGTCCCCGGGTGAGGGCGCTGTGCTGGGTGGCCGCCGACGAGCTGGCGGTACGCGAGGTGCCCGACCCGGAGTTGCGCAACGAGCGGGACGTCATCGTCCGCGTCCGCCGCAGCGCCACCTGCGGGGGTGACCTGCCCCTGCTGGCGGGGCGGGACCCGCTGCTGCGCGCCGGTGACGTGCTGGGGGCCGAGTTCGTGGGCGAGGTGGTCGAGGCCGGGCCGGCGATCCGGCGGCACCGGATCGGCGACCGGGTGGTGGTCGGCGCGGGCGTGGCGTGCGGCGGCTGCTGGTACTGCCGCCAGGGGCGGCACTCGTGCTGCGACAACTCCGCCGTCGACGTGCCGAGCGTCGATCCGGGCCGGGAACGTCCGGACGCCGGCTGCTTCGGCCGGCCCCGGGCGGCGGGCGGCTTCGCCGGTGGACACGCCGAGTACGTGCGGGTGCCGTACGCCGACGTCGGCGCGTTCCGGGTGCCGGACGCGGTCGACGACGACCGGGCGCTCTTCGCCGCCGACGCGGCGCCGACCGGTTGGCTCGCGGCCGAACTGGGTGAGGTACGACCCGGCGACGTGGTGGCGGTCTGGGGGGCCGGCGCGGTGGGCCAGTTGACCGCCCACGCCGCCGTGCTGCGGGGCGCGGCCCGGGTGCTCGTCGTCGACCGGTACGAGGAGCGCCTGCGGATGGCCGAACGGCACGCCGGGGCGGAGCCGCTGGACTACCGCCGGGCCGATGTGACGGCCGAGCTGCGCGAGCGCAGCGGTGGGCGGGGCCCGGACGTGTGCGTGGTCGCGGTCGGTCCGCCGCCGCCCCGCTCGGTCGTCGACCGGTTGGCCGGCGGTGGCCGCCCGGACCCGGTGCGCGAGGCGGTGCACGCCTGCCGCAAGGACGGCGTGGTGGTGGTGCTCGGCGGCACCGACGGGTCCGTCGACGGGTTCGCCCTGGGCACGGTCACCGACAAGCGGCTCACAGTGCGCGGGGCCCGCCGGCCGGACCTGCGGGACGTACCGATGCTGCTGCACCGGATGGCCCGCGACGAGCTGCGGACCGAGCACCTGGCCACCCACCGGTTGCCGCTCGCGGACGGCCCCTCGGGGTACGCGCTGTTCGCCGACCGCGCCGACGGCTGCGTCCGGGTCGTGTTCACGCCGTGACCCGCCCTCGCCGGATCGGCGCGCGACGATGACCGGTGGCAGACTCGGAGGATGACTGGCGAGCGGGCGTACGACGTGGTGCTGTTCGGCGCGACCGGCTTCACGGGCGGGCTGACGGCCGAGTACCTGGCCCGGCACGCGCCGCCCGGGTTGCGCTGGGCCCTGGCCGGGCGGGACCCCGCTCGCCTGGCCGCCGTGCGGGACCGGCTCGCCGCGATCGAACCCGCGCTGGTCGACCTGCCGCTGCTGCACGCCGACGTGGGCGACGCCGGGTCGCTGCGGGTGGTGGCCGAGAGCGCCCGGGTGGTCGCCAGCACCGTCGGGCCGTACGTCCACCACGGCGAGCCGCTGGTCGCGGCCTGCGCCCGCGCCGGCACCGACTGCCTGGACATCACCGGCGAGCCGGAGTTCGTCGACCTGATGTACGTCCGCCACCACGCCGAGGCGACCCGCACGGGCGCCCGGCTGGTGCACGCCTGCGGGTTCGACTCCGTCCCGCACGACCTGGGCGTCTGGTTCACCGTCAAGCACCTGCCGGCCGGCGAACCGATCACCGTGGACGGTTACGTGCGCGCCGGCGCCCGGTTCTCCGGTGGCACCTACCATTCCGCGCTCACCGCCTTCGCCCGGACCGGGCAGGCCAGCCGGGCCGCCCGCGCCCGCCGGGCGGTCGAGCCGCGTCCCACCGACCGCCGGGTCCGCGCGGTGCCCGGCCGGCTGGCCCGCTCGGCGGAGCTGGGCAGCTGGACCGTGCCGCTGCCCACCATCGATCCGCAGGTGGTCCGCCGGTCGGCCGCGGCCCGCCCGGAGTACGGGCCGGACTTCCGCTACCGGCACTTCGCGGCGCTGAAGCGGCTGCCGACGGTGCTCGTCGGCGCGGTGGGGCTCGGCGCGCTGCTCGGCCTGGTGAAGGTGCCGCCCACCCGGCGGTGGCTGCTCGGGCGGCTCGCCTCCGGGCAGGGGCCCAGCGCGCAGCAGCGGGCGTCGTCCTGGTTCCGGGTCCGGTTCGTCGGCACCGGGGGCGGGCAGCGCGTGGTCACCGAGGTCGCCGGCGGCGACCCGGGCTACGACGAGACAGCCAAGATGCTCGCCGAGTCGGCGCTCTGTCTGGCGCTCGACGACCTGCCGCCGACCGCCGGCCAGCTCACCCCGGTCACCGCGATGGGCGACGCGCTGCTCGACCGGCTGGTCCGCGCCGGGCTCACCTTCCGGGTGCTGAAACGGGACGAGGTCGCAGCCGGCTCGTCGGCGGCGGGAGCGACACGCGATGCGGCGGCCGGAGCGACACGCGACACGGCGGCGCGTGGGACCGGGCCGGGCGCTTGACCCTCGACCAGGTCGAGGGGGCAGGATGCCCGACGTGGTGAGCGACCTGCACAGCATCGGCGAGTTGGCCCGCGCCAGCGGCCTGACCGTCAGCGCGCTGCGCTTCTACGACTCGGCGGGCGTGCTGACGCCGGCCCTGGTCGACCCGGTGACCGGCTACCGCTGGTACACCGACGCGCAGGTCGCCCCGGCCCGACTGGTCGCGGGACTGCGCCGGGTCGGTATGCCGGTGCCCGACATCGCCGCCGCCGTCCGCGCCGAGCCGGCCGAGGTGCACCGGCTGCTCGACGCGCACCTGCGCCGGCTGACCGACGGGCTCGCCGACGCACGCCGTGAGATCACGCGGCTGCGTACCCTGGTCGATCCGGCCCCGGCCGTGGTGACCACGCTGCTACTCTCCCCCGCCGAGCTCACCGCCGCGCTCGACGCGGTCCGCTTCGCCGTCGGCGTCGACCCGGAGCTGCCGGCCCTGTCCGGGGTGCTGCTCGACGTCGAGCCGGACGGGGTGCGGTTGGTCGCCACCGACCGGCACCGCCTCGCGCTGGCCCGAGCCGGGGCCGCCGTCGACGGGCCGCCCGTGCGGGTGCTGCTGCCGGTGGACCTCGTCGACCGGCTGCGCCGGCTGCTGGACACCGACGACGGGCCGGTACGACTGACGGTGGCCGGGCCTGAGCTGCGGGTCATGGTGGCCGGCCGGACGCTCACGGGCGTCGCCCTGCCGTACGACTTCCCGGACTACCGGCGGCTGCTGCGCGAGGCGGTCGGCGCGCGGCCGGCCGCGTACCGCATCCCGGTGGACGTGGTGGCCCTGCGCGCCGCGCTGCGCGACCCGGCCGCACCCACGCTCGCCCGCGAGTACGCGGGCACGCCGCTGGCGGTCTCCGTCCTGGGCCTCGACGAGGCGGGTGGCCTGCGGCTGCTGCACCCCACCGAGCTGACCGGGCTGCCCGCCGATCCGAACGGCGAGCTGCGGTTCGGGGTGAACGGCGCGTACCTGCTCGACGCGCTGGACGCGGCCGGCGGCCCGCAACTGGTGCTGGAGCTGGACGGGCCGATCGCCCCGCTGGCCGTACGCCGCCCGGACGACGAGGACACCTTCTCCGTCCTGATGCCGATCCGGTTGTAGAAACCCCTCGCGCTCCCCGTCCCCGGGTGGAAACGTGCGCGACGGTAACATCTGATGGTTCACCAGTGAACCCCGGACGGAGGCGTACGGAGCAGCATGCTCGACATGGAGTTGATCCGGAAGGATCGCGAGGCGGTGGCGACCGCGCTGGCGAAGCGACTGGATCCCGCCGAGGTCACCCGATCCCTGGACGAGATCCAGCGGCTCGACCAGGAACGCCGCGCCCTGATCACGGAGATCGACGCCGAGCGGCAACGCCGCAAGGCCGAGGCCCGGGCGTACGCGCAGGCCAAGCGCGCCGGCACCGAGCCGCAGGTCTCCGCCCCCGAGGCGGAGCGCAAGCAGCTCGCCGACCTGGAGTCCCAGTTGGACGAGGTGCAGGCCCGGCTGCGCGACGCGATGAGCGAGCTGCCGAACCTGCCCGCCGACGACATCCTCCCCGGCGGCAAGGAGGCCAACCGGGTCGTCAAGACCTTCGGTGAGCCACCGGTGATCGAGAAGGTCCGCGACCACGTGGAGCTGTCCCGGGCGCTCGGTCTGGTCGACTACGAGCGCGGCGTCAAGCTCGGCGGCTCCGGCTTCTGGATCTACACGGGTGTCGGTGCCCGGCTGGAGTGGGCGCTGCTCAACTACTTCGTCGACCAGCACATCAAAGCCGGGTACGAGTTCCTGCTCCCGCCGCACCTGCTGCTCGACTCGGCCGGGTTCGCCGCCGGCCAGTTCCCCAAGTTCTACGACGACGTCTATCACCTGGACGCCGCCTCCGCGCCGCGTGGGCAGTTCCTGCTGCCCACCTCGGAGACGGCGATCCTGGGCGCGTACCAGGACGAGATCCTGGAGACCACGAAGCTGCCGTTGAAGGCGTTCGCGTACACGCCGTGCTACCGCCGCGAGTCGGCCGGGTCGCACTCGGACGAGCGCGGCACGGTGCGCGGGCACCAGTTCAACAAGGTGGAGATCTTCCAGTTCACCCTGCCAGAGCAGGCGGACTCGGCGCTGGAGGAGATGCTCGCCCACGCCGAGAGCCTGGTTGAAGGGCTGGGCCTGCACTACCAGCGCACGCTGCTCTCGGCCGGCGACGCCAGCGCCTCGATGAAGAAGACCCTCGACATCGAGGTGTGGATGCCGAGCACGGGCAAGTACAAGGAGGTCTCGTCGGTCTCCTGGGCCGGCGACTACCAGGCGCGTCGGGCGGCCATCCGCTACCGCGAGCCGGGTGGCAAGCAGACCCGCTTCGTGCACACCCTCAACGGCTCCGCCCTGGCCACGAGCCGCCTCTTCCCGGCCATCCTGGAGCAGTACCAGCAGGCCGACGGCAGCGTCCTGGTCCCCAAGGTCCTCCAGGACCGTCTGGGCACCGACCGGCTGACCCCCCTGCGCTGAGTCAGTCGGCGGCGGGGCTGGTGCGATCCGCACCAGCCCCGCCGTCGTTTGTTCGAACTTTCAGGCGGCGAACACCTCCACGGAGGTCAGCCGGGCGTCACCGGGCTGCCAGTCGGCGACCGCGACCGCCAGGTACCGCGCGGAGGACGTGGTCGTGACGGTGGTCTCGGGCTTCGGCTTCGGCACCGAGGCGACCGTCTTGTAGCCGAGTCCGTCGGCCGAGGTGGCCACGGTGATCGGCCGCCGCCGACCGGGCGTCCAGGTCAGGCGGACCGAGGCCAGTTCCCGCGACGATCCGAGGTCGATCACCATTCGGCCGTTCGGGCCCGGTTGCCAGGCGGTCCCCGGGTCGCCGTCGACGGCGGCCGACGGGTCGGTCATGCCGGCCGGCAGCGGTGACGTCGGGTAGGTCGTCCGAGACCGGGCCAGGTCGCTGGTCGGCGTCACCGTTGCGCCCGCGAACGCGACGTCCTTGCTGTGTCCGGCGGGAACCGTCAGCCGCTGGCGGGCGCCGCCGGCCGCGGACTCCACCTGCACCTTCACGATGTGCCCGGCGGGCGCGGTGACTCGGACCTGGTGCGAGTCGGTGACGTCGAACCGGGTACCGGCGGGAATCGCCTTCTCCGGCTGTGCCGCGGTCACGGTGAAGCGGGGCGGCTCGACGCGTGCGGTCGCGGCGGCAAGGTCGACCTGGTAGGTCGTGGTCCCCGATCCGGTGACCTGGCTTCCGTGGTACAGCCGCAGCGTGGCGGGCTGCGAAAGCGTGACGGCCGCCGCCGTGATGGCGCTGTCGGACAGGTTGAACAGGCTCAGGTATCCGTCCGCGTCACTCACCCGCAATGCCTCCGGACCGCCGCCGGGCAGGGTTCGCGACGCCGCGGCGGCCAGGGCCGGCCGGCTCGCGCCCGCGTACCCCTCGATGATCAGCCGGGTGCTGCCGGTGGCCGGCCCGCTGGACAGGGTGACGGTGGTGGCGGTCACGGTGATCGGGTTCTGCGCGTTGTGGACCACCAGACCCGCTCGTCCGTCGATGTCCAGCCAGGAGCCGGCGATGGTGGGGCTGTCCGGCACCGCCGCCGCGTCGCTCCAGTCGGAGCCGTCGAGAGAGGTCTGGATGACGTAGCGGGTGCCGTACGCGGACTCCCAGTCCAGGCGTACGCCGCTGATGTCGATCGGCTCGCCGAGGTCGACGGCGACCCAACTGTCCGCGCGGGCGCGTTCCTCCCGGGCGACTGCCCAGCGGGTGCCGGGGTTGCCGTCGGTCGCCCGCGCCGCGGGGTAGGCGGGGTCGGCGGACGAGGCCGTGGTGGGCCGGCCGGCGGCGCGGTCGACCCCGCCGGCGTCGAGCACGGCGAAGGTGAACAGCGAGTAGCCGTACTGGGTGGCGGGGGAACGGCCGAGCATCCGCACGTACCGGGCGGAACGAGACGCGAAGCTGATCTGGTCGGTTCCACCGTCGCCGACGCCCGATTGTCCGGCCAGGGTGACGGATCCCTGTTCGCCGGTGAAGGTACGGGTGCCGGTGAGCCCGGGTACGCCGGGCATGTCCAGGTTGAACAGGGTGAGCGTGCCCTCGTCGGCACTGATGCCGGTGGTGGCGTACACGACCGTACCGGTGGGTAGCGTGACGTATCCGGCGGTGCCGTCGGCGACGCGCAGAACGGTCGCCGTGGCGTCGACACCGTCCCGGGCCACGGTGTACGCGGCGGAGGTACGGCCGAGGACCGGCGCGGACTGCCTCGGCAGCAGCGAGGCGGCCCGGGTGTCGAACAACCAGTTGTCGTGGGCGGGCGCCCACTGGAACGAGACGAATCCGGTCTTGCTGACCGCCGCGGCGAACGCGGCCGGGGTTTGTTGGGCGGTCAGCCCGGCCTGCTCCCCGAAGTCCCGGGTGCCCGCAGCCGCCGCGAAGAACGTGGTGCTGGCGACCGGCTGGACCACGCCGCCGTTGGCTGCCCGCCGGGAGTGGAACAGGTAACTGATCGCGATCTCGGCCCGGGCCTCGGGCTCGTACTTCGGCTCGCCGCTGAACTTGGTGAGCCGATTCTCGGGTGGGTAGTTCAGGTAGGGCATGAGCCGGTCGGCGAGGTCCGCCTCGGCCCGGGCGGCGTGTCGGTCGCCCTGGACCTGCGCGAGGAAGGCCAGCGGTAGGACATCACGGCCGTACAGGTGGTAGCGGTCCGCGACCATCGGCATGAAGGGTTCGCCGGCGTCGCTGGCCAGCAGCCGCATGGTCCGCCACAGTTGGTCGCCGCTGGGCTGCCGGGTGAGTGCCTCGGGAAGCGGTTGGCCGGCGGTCAGGAAGTGCGCCGCGGTACGACCCCCGGTGCGCCACAGTTCTTCCTGGTAGTGCGGGCCGAAGGAGCCGTGGTTCTCGACGAGGAACGTGTCGTGGATGTTGTGGGCGGTGTTCCAGTCCGCGATCGCCCGCCCGTCGACGACGGCGGGGTTGGCGCGGTCGGCTGCCGGTAGTCCGGTCGCGTTGAGCGTCCACATCGAGAACCGCTCGCGCCACGCCGCGGCTGCGGGGTCGTCCGGCGCCCAGGCCAGGCCGGGAGCGATCGCCTGTGCGTAGACCCCCATCTCCTCGAGCTTGGTGTCACCGATCCAGCCACCGGTGCGGCCGTTCGGCGTCCAACTGCCACTCAGTGGGTCGTTACCGGTGCCGAGGGAGTGGGCGTACGCGGCCTGTCCCCGGGCGATGCGGTCGACGTTGGTGCGGGTCACCTCGTCCAGGTCGGACCAGAGCAGTCGGGCGGCCAGGACGAAGTACAGCTCGAAGGTGCTGTCCCAGAAGAGCTGTCGGCCCCACTCGGTGCCGCCGGCGAGCCGGTTGGTGGCCGCGAACCGGCGGATGGTGGCGATGGTACGGGCGTGCAGCGTGTCCCGGTCGACGCCGGCCGCCGCCGGGTCGTACCCGGGCGAGATGAGCAGAACGGCGTTACCGAGGACGACCGCGAACCTGAAGTCCGCGAGGCGGTACGCGTTGATCGCCGGATCCCACTGCTCCTCGGCCCACCGGGTGTGGGCGAGCAGCAGCGAGTGGTAGGTGTGGGCAACCGGGCCGGTGGCCGCGGCCGGTGGCGTGGGGGCGGCCGACGCGGCCTGGGCGGCGGCGGGTCGGGCGATGGCGAGTCCAGCGCCGATGGCGCCGCCGAGGATGAGCAGCCGCCGCCTGCTCAGCTCGAATTCGGAGATACGCATGGTGGCCCTTCGGTGGTGACAACGTTGTCAGCCAGGCTCCGACGATCGCTTCCGGATGTCAAGACCCATACCCCCCCCCCCCCGCGCGCTAGACCAGCTCACCCCGCCGATCTTGCACTTGCTGTCGTCTCGATGCCCCGATCCGCGTCTTTTGGGGCGACAGAAAGTGCAAGATCGCGGGCATGACGGCGGGAGCGCGCGGTGCGGGCTGCCAGGAGGAGCAGCGCTGCCAGGGTGGCCAGGAGCACCGCCGGGCCCAGGGTGTCGACGGTGTTCGACAGGGCGTGCTGCACCTGCGCGGCTGCTTGGATGACCGGGTCTTCGAGGGCTTCTCGCCGGCCGGCGGCCAGCCGTAGCTCGTACCAGCCGTACCAGGCGACGTAGCCGCCCGCCAGCAGCAGAACCAGGCCGCTGAGCCGGGGCACCAGCGCGCCCGCGACGCGCAGCCGGGCCACCAGCGAATCGCGCAGCAGCGCCACCCCGACCGCGGCGACCGCGACCACCAGACCCATCCCGAGGGCGTACGCGCCGAACAGCGCCAGCCCACGCCCGGTCGAGCCGGCCTGGAGGCTCGTCACCACGATGGCCAGAAAGGGCGCGATGGCGCACCCCAGCGAGGCCAGCGCGTACGCCGCCCCGAACAGCGCCATCGACGGCCACGACCTGGTCAGCCGGGGCGCCCGAGCGGTCCAGCCCGGCGCGGGCAGTCGCCGGCCGGCGAGCAGCCAGCAACCGGCCGCCACCAGCAGCAGCCCGAGCACCACCGTCAGCCACGGCAGCCGGGGTCGCAGCCAGCCGGCCAGCGGCGCGAGCGCCAGACCGAAGGCGCCGAAGACCACCACGTACCCCAGGGTGAGCCCGGCCGCCGCGGTGAGCGCGCGGCCGACCGCGCCGCGGGCGTCCGACGCTCCGGCGACCAACAGTGAGAGGTACGCGGGCAGCAACGCGAATCCGCACGGGTTGACCGCGCCGAGCATGCCGGCGGTCAGCGCGAGCAGCAGCGGGCCGGTCACGCCCCGGCCAACGCGCTAACCCGGGCGGTGAGTGACTCACCGTCAAGGAAGCCCTGGTGGACGACCTTGCCGTCGCGGTCGATGATCACGAAGATGCTCTGTTCGGTGACCTTGAACCGCTTCCAGAGCACGCCCTTGCGGTCGTCGATCTGGGGCATGTCGCCGAGGTCGAACTCGGTGACGAAGTTCTTCATGTCGCGCTGCTCGCCCAGCCCGGCGACGCCGACGATCGGCACGGTGTCCCGATACTTCGGGGCGATCTCGGCCACCGTCCAGGCCTGGCTGGCGCAGGTGGCGCACCACGGCGCCCAGAACCAGAGCACCACCGGTCGGCCGGCCAGTCGCGTCGCGTCGAAGGCGCTGCCGGCGAGGGTCGTGCCGGTGAAGCGCAGGGTGTCCGGGACCGGGGCCGCCGGGGCCGACGACGCCCCGGCCGAGGGGGTCGGGGAACTGGTCGGGGCCGGCGCGGTCCCGGCGGCGGCAGCGTCGGGCGGCACCGTGCCGGTACAGGCCGTCGTGGCGAGCAGGGCGGCGACGAGTACTGCTGCCGCCGCCGGCCCGATCCGCTTGCGCATCCGTGCTCCTCCACAGTCGTAAGGAAGGGCCCCTTGCTATACACGAGGCGGTAAAAAGGTGCCGTTCCTTACTCGGCCTTGGCGAGGCGCAGGGCGAGTTCCGGGCAGACCTTGACCGCCTTGAGGGCGCCCTCGCGCAGCCACGTCGGCACGGGCGTGGCGGGGAAGGCGGGGTAGCCGTTGGCGTCGAGCCGGATGAAGTCCGGCACCACGTGCGCGCAGAGGCCGTGCCCGTCACAGCGGGACCAGTCCAGGGTGAGCTTCTGCGGGTTCGGGTCGGGTGCGCCGGGCAGCCCCATGACGCCCTTGACCCGCCGACCGCAGCCGTCGCCGGTGCTGTGCAGCCGCAGGTCCTCGGCGAAGACCTCGATCGCCGAGAGCGCGAACCGGGCCGTACCGTCGGGGTGGCTGCATGCTCCCCGGCCCTTGACCTCGCCCGCGGCCGCGCGGACGACGTCGGCCGGTTGGCTGCCGGCCACGGCCAGGTCGACCGCGCGGGCCAGGTCCGGCAGGCCCATCTTGCACGGGCCGCACTGGCCGGCGGACTCGCCGGCCAGGTAGCGCACCACCTGCGCGGCCTCCCCGAGCGGGCAGGTGTCCACGCCGATCGGAATGATGATGCCCGCGCCCAGGGTGCCGCCGACCGCGGCCAGGCCCTTGCGGGAGACCTCGGCCTTCTCGGCCGCCTCGGCGGTGATCCACTTGCCGTGGTAGCCGCCCATCAGGATGCCCTGCACGTCCGGGACCTCGCACAGGTCGAGGACGTCGCGCAGCGGCATGCCGGCGGTGCACTCCACCACGGCCGGCCGGGCCGCCGCGCCGGTCACCGTGAGCAGCACGGTGCCCGGCTCGTCGTCGGTGCCGAGGGCCGCGTACTCGTACGGGCCGAGTCGCGCGCCGACCGCGAGCTGGGCGTACGTCTCGGCGTTGGACAACAGGGTGGGCAGGCCACTGACCCCGGAGTCGCTGGAGCGCTTCTTGGTGCCGGGCGGAATGTGCGGCAGCCCGTTGATCCCGTTGACCAGGGCGCCACCCTCGCCGGAGATGAACCGGTGCGGCACGGTGACGATGGTGGTCGGCACCGGCATCCGGCGCTCGTCGAGGGCCTCCATCAGCGAGTCCCGGCCGACCCCGTCGTCCGCCACGCCGATGACGATCTCGTCGGCGTCCAGCGCGTACGCGGCCAGCGCCGCGCCGTCGAGGACCAGGTGCGGGGCGCGGGTCAGCAGCACCTTGTCCTTCCAGCTCGCCGGCTCGCCCTCGGTGGCGTTTACCACCACCACCGCGGAGAGGTCCTGCCGCTCGCACGACTCCAGCACGGCGCGCATCTTGCGGGCGAACGGGAAGCCCGCGCCGCCCTTGCCCTTGAGCTGCATGCCCTCGGCGAGCCGGAGCAGTTGCGCCGGCTCCATCGGGCCGATCGGTCCGTGCACCTCCTCGTGCGCGGCCAGGTCGAGGCGTCCGAACTCGGCGAACCCGGCGGTCAGTCGAGGCTCACCGACACAGGCCACCGGAGGCACGGTCGTCCGCATCACTTGGCCTCACCCCGCAGACCCGCCCAGTACGCCCCGTCCACGGCGTCCGCGCTGGCCTTGCGGCGCTTGGCGGACCGGCCCTCGGCCCGCCGCGCGCGACGAGATGCCAGGTCGACCAGGGTCGGGGTGTCGTCGACGGGCGGCGGAACCTCGTCGGGGACGTACCGGGCCGGCGGGCGCCAGTAGTCCGGCTCCTCCGGCAGGTCGTCCTCCGCGCTGTGCCGGCCGCTGCCGCTGCGCGGCGCCGCCGAGATCGGACCGGCCGAGATCGGGCTGCTCGAGATCGGGCCGGCCGAGATCGGCTCGACCGAGACCGGGCCGGCCGAGATCGGCTCGCCGGCCTGCCAGCGGCGCGGGCTGTCCCACGGCTCCTCCGGCTCGTCCGTGGCCCGGCGGGGCGGGGCCGAGTACCGGGTGCCCTCGTCCTCGGTGCGGGACCGTCGTCCGCTCCGCTCGGCCGCCGGTTCCTCGGCGCGCCGCCGCCGGGTGGGGGCGGTTTCCTCGTCCCGGTCGCGGCTGCGCGACGCGCGCCGCCGGGTCACGGGCTCCATCTCCTCCTCGTCGTTGCGGCGGGCGGAGCGGCGGGTCGCCGTCGTCTCCATCTCTTCGCGGCGGTCCTGCCGGGCGGCGGGCTCCTCGTCGCGGCGACGGCGACTCGGCCGGACCGGCTCGACCAGCGAACCGGGCTCGGGCACCACCGGAACGGTGAACCGCTCGGGGTCCCGCCGCCGCGGACCGGTCGGCGCCGTCCACGTGGCGGTGGTGGCCTCCGCCCAGGCCGGACGCTTGTCCTCGCTCTTCTCGCGGCGGCGACCCAGGCCGGCCAGCAGCGAGCGTCCACGGCCCTCGTCGGTGGCCCGTCCGGCCATCGCCGCGTTGCGCACGGCGGCCTGCTGCTGCTCGCGACTGCGCCGGCCGATGGTGACCGAGAGCCGCACCAGCAGCGCCAACACGACGAGCAGGACGCACGCGAAGTAGCTGAGGACCACCCAGGACGCCGCGGCCCGACCGGCGTTGAGGCCGTGGAAGATCGCGAACGGCCAGGCGAGGTAGGCGGCGGAGTGCAGCGTGCGCCACAGCCACTTCGGACCGACGCCGGCGAAGCGGGCCCGGATGATGCCGGTCCAGATCACGCTGACCATGAGCAGGGCGGCCACGGTGCCGAGGCCGACGTAGAGCCCTCGGCCACCGATGAACGGCACGAGTGAGTCGGTCGCCGCGGCCCGACCGGTGGCGATCTTGGTGAGCACGTGGAAGACCAGTCCGGCCGTACCCAGGACGCCGGTGGCGCGGTGCGCGGACTGCATCAGCACGCGGTGCGAGATGTTCAGCACCAGCCGGTCGGTGGCGAGCAGTCCCAGCATCACGGTGAGACTCAGCGACACCAGGGCGATCACGCCCGCGAAGAACTCGGTGAAGAAGAAGCCGTACGCGTACGCCATCTGACCGGCGCCGGTCAGCATGGTCGCCGCCCAGAAGGCGGCGAGCAACGAGGCGATCAGCATCGTCGTCGCCGAGCGGGACCGCGTCCGCACCCCCCGACTGCTGGTGCTGGTCCGGACCTCGGCGGCCTTCTGGTTCTGCTTTGCCCGGGCCATCTGCTCCTCGATCGTCTCGCGGCGGCGTACCACCGGCCGACCCCTGCTCCCCCATCCAGTACGGACCGGCGGCGCGCGCGGATCACCCGGGGGGAAAAAATTCTGGGCCGCCATCGAACCAAGTGACGTCCCGGTGCGTTGTGCACGCTCCCCGCACGTGGCAGGCAGTGACGCAGGTCCATGCATTGACAGTCCTTGCAACACGCTTGTAACCTTTCGGCAAATTTTCAGCACGTATTGCAAGATCCGAGCAGCCCTGTGCTCCCCCCGGCACCACCACCCCCACCCCCGCTCCCGTCAGGAGTCCCGATGCGCCAACGTCGACGCGGCTCGGCGATCCTCGCCCTCGGCCTGGTCGCCAGCCTGTTGGTTCCCCTCACCGCGACGGCGTCCCCGGCCGCCGCCAGCCCGTCCGGCGCCAAGAAGGTCATCGTCCAGCTCTTCGAGTGGAACTGGCCGTCGGTCGCCAGCGAGTGCCAGAGCACCCTCGGCCCCAAGGGCTACGGCTACGTGCAGGTCTCGCCCCCGCAGGAGCACGTGCGGGGCAACCAGTGGTACATGGCGTACCAGCCGGTCAGCTACCGGATCGAGTCCCGCAAGGGCACCCGGGCGCAGTTCCAGTCGATGGTGAACACCTGCCACGCGGCCGGCGTCAAGGTGATCGTCGACGCCGTCATCAACCACATGTCCGGCCAGGACAACGGCGGCACCGGTTGGGCCGGCTCGTCGTACGCGCACTACGACTACCCGGGCATCTACCAGACCCAGGACTTCCACCACTGCGGACGCAACGGCGGCGACGACATCGCCAACTACAACGACCGGTACGAGGTGCAGAACTGCGAGCTGGTCAACCTGTCCGACCTGAAGACCGAGTCGGACTACGTCCGTACGAAGATCGCGTCGTACCTCAACGACCTGCTGTCCCTCGGTGTGGACGGCTTCCGGATGGACGCCAGCAAGCACATGCCGGCCGCCGACATCGCCGCCATCAGGAGCAAGCTGTCCCGCTCGGTGTACGTGGTGCAGGAGGTCATCTACGGTGCCGGCGAGCCGGTCCAGCCGACCGAGTACACCGGCAACGGCGACGTGCACGAGTTCCGCTACGGCAAGGACCTGGCCCGGGTGTTCCGCTCCGAGCGGCTCGCCTACCTGAAGAACTTCGGCGAGGGCTGGGGGCACCTGCCCTCCGGCTCGGCCTCGGTGTTCGTGGACAACCACGACACCCAGCGCGACTCCAGCGGCGTGCTGACCTACCGCGACCGGGGGATCTACGCCCTCGCGAACGCCTTCATGCTGGCCTGGCCGTACGGGTCGCCGACCGTCATGTCCAGCTACACCTTCAGCGACCGGGACGCCGGCCCGCCCTCGGACGGCAGCAACAAGACTCTCAACACCACCTGCTACTCGGGCTGGGAGTGCGAGCACCGTTGGCCGGTGATCGCCAACATGGTCGGCTTCCGCAACGCCACCGAGGGCGCCGGCGTGGCCAACTGGTACGACAACGGCAACAACCACATCGCGTTCAGCCGCAGCGGTAAGGGCTACGTCACCGTCAACGACGAGGATGCCGCGGTGAACGGCCGCTCGTACTACACCGGACTACCCGCCGGCCGGTACTGCGACGTCATCCACGGCACGTACGCGAACGGATCGTGCAGCGGCCCGGTGATCACCGTGGACGGCAACGGTTGGTTCGCCGCGAACGTGCCGGCGCACGACGCGGTGGCCATCCACATCGGCGCGCGGCTCTGACCGACTCCCGGGGCCTCCAGGCGGCGGGTATCGCCGAACCGGGGGCCCCGGACCGTTCACCGTCCTAGAGTGGTTTAGTGCCGTTTGACCGAATGTCCCCGTACCGTCGTCGCGCCGGCTGGATCGTCGGCGCGGTCGCCGTACCCGTGCTGCTGGTCGCCGCGCTGCTGACCGGCCAGGCTCTCACCCCACGCTCGACGGCCCCCGACGACCAGAACGCGGCGATCGCCGACCCGACGCCGAGCAGCGTCGAGCAGAGCCTCCAGGAGTCGGTCCCGCCGGCCGCGCCCGCTCCGGACGGGCTGCCGGTGCTCGACTACGACCCCGCGCCCAGGGGCTTCCCCGCCGACCCGGCCACGATGGACACCACGCCACTGGCCGAGGGCGTGCACCCGACCCGGCGGATCGCCGCGTACGACGCTCCCGGTGGCCGGCCGCTGGCCTTCGTCGAGCCGACGCTCGCGGGGGCCGAGCTGACCGTGCCGATCGCCCAGCGGCGGGCCGGCTGGACGGCCGTCCTGCTGCCGTCGGCGAACCGGCAGCTCGCCTGGCTGCCGCCGGGCGGGTTCGACACCGTGGCGCTGCGCGACCAGATCGTGGTGGAGCGCAGGGCACACCGGCTGACCTGGTACCGGGCCGGCAAGGCGGTGCGCTCCTGGAAGACGAGCCTCGGCCAGTCGGGGCAGGAGACGCCGCTCGGGCGCACCTTCATCCTGGGCCGCACCCCGCCACCCGAGGAGGTCTACGGCGGCGTGGACATCTACGCCCTCGGCTCGGTGCCGGACGACCCGGAGGCGGTGCCGACCGGGCTCAGGGGCGCGCACATCGGCCTGCACACCTGGCAGAACGACGACGAACTGGGCGAGAACACCACCAACGGCTGCATCCGGGTGACCCGCAGCGGTCAGCGGGAACTGCTCGCCGAGGTTCGGCCCGGCAGCAGCCTGGTGGTCGTCGACCAGCTCCCCACCCCGCCGTCGACCGCCTGAGCCGGGCCGCTCAGTCGCCGAGCAGCCACCCGTTCTGCTCGGCGATGTGCACGGCCGCGGCGCGGTTGCGGGCACCGGTCTTGCCGATCGCCGCCGACAGGTGGTTACGCACCGTCCCCTCGGACAGGTGCAGCGTCTTCGCCAGTTCGGCGACCGCGCCGCCGCCCCGCGCCGCGCGCAGCACCTCGGTCTCGCGCTCGGTCAACGGGCTCGTCCCGGTGGCCAGGGTCTCCGCGGCCAGCGTCGGATCCACCACCCGCAGTCCGGCGTGCACCCGGCGGACGGCGTCGGCGAGCTGCCGGGCCGGGGTGTCCTTGACCACGAAGCCGTTCGCGCCGGCCTCCATGGCGCGACGCAGGTAGCCGGGCCGACCGAACGTGGTCACCACCAGCACCCGGCAGGCCGGCAGCGCGGCCCGCAACGCGGCGGTGGCGGCGATCCCGTCCAGGCCGGGCATCTCCACGTCCAGCAGGGCCACGTCGGGCGTGTGCCGCAGGGCCTCGGACACCACCTCGTCGCCCCGGCCCACCTCGGCCACGACGGTCAGGTCCGGCTCCAGCGACAGCAGCGCGGCCAGCGCCCCACGCACGAGCGCCTGGTCGTCGGCGAGCAGCAGCCGGATCGGCGTGGACGGGCCGCTCACCGGGCCTCCGCCGGGGCGTGCACCCGCAGCAGGAAACCGGTGCCGTCCCGCCGCCGACCCACGGTCACCACGGCATCCAACCGGCGGGCCCGCTCCCGCAGGCCCACCAGCCCGTACCCGGCGGCGTCGACGTCCGGCGTGGACGGTCCCCGACCGTCGTCGCTCACCTCGACCCCGTCCGGGCGGACCCGGATCGTGCAACACCGCGCCCCGCTGTGCCGGACCACATTTGTCACCCCTTCGCGTACCGTCCACCCGAACAGCCGGTCCCACTCGGGCGGCAGCTCCGGCATCTCGGCCGGCAACTCCGCCGCGATGCCCGCCGCGGCGAGGGCGGATCGCGCGCCGGCCAACTCCCCGGCGAAGGTGACCTCCCGGTACGCCCCGACGGTCTGCCGCACGTCGGCCAGCGCCGCCCGCGCCAGCTTCTCCACCTCGGCGATCTCGGCGGCCGCCCGGACGGTGTCGACCTCGATCAGCCGCCCGGCCAGCTCGGCCTTGATCGCCACCACGGTCAGCGAGTGCCCGAGGATGTCGTGCAGGTCGCGCGCGGCGCGGGCCCGCTCCTCGGCGACCGCGAGCCGGCCGATCTCCTGCTGCGCGGCCTGCAACTCGCTGTTGCGCTGGGCCAGCCCGGACACGCCGAACATTGCGAACGAGGCGAGCAGCACCGCGAAGACGATGCCGTTCTCCGCCTCCCACCCCGGCACCAGCCGGGACGCCAGCGCGGGGGTCACGGCGCAGAGCGCCACGGTGGCCAGCGCCTCCGACAGCGGCAGCAGGAACACCCCCGCCGCGGCCACGTAGACCAGGGTCGCCAGCCAGTCGCCGCCGGTGCCCGGGATGCTGGCCAGGCCCACCCCGAGCAGCACCAGCAGGCCCAGACGTGCTCGCCCCGCCGGAATCGGCAGCAGCAGCCGACGCAGCCGACGGGCCCACTGGAACAGCAGCACGTAACCCAGTCCGAAGACGACGAGGGCGGTCACTCCGACGAACCGCCGCCACGGCTCCGACTGGTGCAGCGCGGTGGAGATCGGCACGTTGAGGAAGAACAGCCACACGGCGGCCAGCAGCCAGCCGATGTACCGCCAGTGGCGGTTCATCGGCTGGGGCTGCCCCGTCGGGAGGTCCATCGGGTTCACGCTAGCGGTCGGACCGGTCAGACCCGAGCGGTGTCCCGGCGGAACAGCCGGGTCGCGCCGACACCGAAGGCCAGGGTCCAGATGACGATGTTGGCCACCGCCGCCATGCTCACGCCGTCGCCGGTCAGTGGCGAGCGGGCCAGCTCACCCATGCCGTACACCGGGGTGAACTTCGCGACCTGCTGGAGCACGTGCGGCAGCACGTCGACCGGCACGAACAGCCCGCCGAACATGGCCAGCACCGCCAGGATCGGCCCGATGAACTGCATGACGTTCTCGGCCGGCACCAGGTAGCCGATGAACAGGCCGAACGCGGCGAACACAAGCGAGCCGACCCAGGCGGCCAGCCCGGACAGCAGCCAGACGTCCAGCGGGAGGCGGACGCCGGCCGCAGCCCCCACCAGGAACTCCACGACCACCGCGATCAGGCCGAGGGTCATCGCGGTGGCCAGCTTCGTCGCCACGTACGCGGTCGGCCGCAGCGGAGTGAGCCGTAGCTGCCGGCTCCACCCCAACGCCCGCTCGGTGGCGACCGCGCCACCCGCGCTGGTCGTCGCCACCATCGCCGCGTACACGGCGAGGCTGATCATGACGTACGCCGTGACGGGCCGGCCGTTGTCGAGGGTCTGCCCCCGCTGCGGCAGACCGAAGATGAGGAAGAAGACGCCCGGCATGATCAGCGTGAAGGCGAGGGTGCGGCGGTTGCGCAGCACCCGGCGCAGCTCGATGCCGAGGACAGCCGGTGCGGGCAGGGTGGTCATGGGTCAGGCTCCGATACGTTCGGTGGTCAGGGCGAGGAAGGCGTCCTCGAGGTTGCGGGAGGTGATCTCCACGTCCCGGGCGGCGGTCCGGGTGAGCAGGTGCCGGGCGATCGCGTCCGAGTCGCCGGTACGCACCAGCACGCTGTCGCCGCGTACCTCCACGGCGTCGACGCCGGGCAGCGCGGCGAGCGCGGCCTGGTCCGCGCCGGGCAGGGTGGCCCGCACCGTACGGCCGGCGGCCAGGTTCTTGATCTCGGCGGTGGTGCCGTCCGCGACGACGCGGCCCTGGCGGACCAGCACGATCCGGTCGGCGTACGCGTCCGCCTCGTCCAGGTAGTGGGTGGCGAAGATGACGGTCCTGCCGTCGCGGGCGTCGCGGCGCAGGGCCTGCCAGAAGTCCCGCCGACCCTCGACGTCCATGCCGGTGGTCGGCTCGTCGAGGACCATCAGGTCCGGGTCCGGCAGCAGCGCCAACGCGAAGCGCAGCCGCTGCTGCTGACCGCCCGAGCACCGCCCGACGAGCCGGTCGGCGATGTCGGCGATACCGGCGCGCGCCAGCACCTCGGCCGCCGGTCGGGTGCGCCGGTAGAAGTGCGCGGTCATCCGTACCGTCTCGCCCACGGTGAGGTCCTTGAGCAGGCCGCCGGTCTGGAGCACGGCGGCGATCCGCCCCCGGGCAACCGCCTCGTCGGCGGTGCCGCCGAGAACGCGCACGGTGCCCGCGTCCGGGCGGGCCAGGCCGAGCAGCATGTCGATCGTGGTGGTCTTACCCGCCCCGTTGGGGCCGAGGAACGCCACCACCTCGCCGGGCTGCACCCGCAGGCTCAGTCCGTCGACTGCGGTGACCGTACCGAAGGTCTTGGTGAGGCCGTTCAGCTCGACGGCCGGATGCGTACTCGTCATGGCATTGATCCTGGGGTGTCGCGGACCTCGACTCCTGAAGCGGCCGTCACGTTCCGACCGTGACATTTGTCAGGGCCGGACGGCACGGCTCAGAGCCCGGCGGGCACGCAGCGTGACGGGCCGGCGGGCGAGGACCCCGACGAGCGTGATGCCACCCAGTCATCAAGATGCCCCTGAGTCATCACGCCCACCGGCACATCCGCCCCCGACACAGGCATTCCGGGTCCGGCAGCGGGTAAGCGCGCCGCCGGACGCCGCGACACCGGGAGGACGCGATGGGTGCCACACCGCAGGGCCAGGTCGACACGATCGTGCTGATCCACGGGCTCTGGATGACCCCACGGAGCTGGGAGGGGTGGGCCCAACGATTCACCGAGCGCGGCATGCACGTCATCGCTCCCGCGTGGCCCGGCATGGACCGCTCCGTCGAGCAGTTGCGCGACGACCCCAGCCCGATCGCCGAGCAGAGCATGGCGACGATCGTCGCCCACTACGACCGGATCATCCGGGCGCTCCCGCGTCCGCCGATCATCATGGGCCACTCGTTCGGTGGGCTGTTCGCCCAGGTCCTCGCCGACCGGGGACTCGGCGCGGCGGTGGTGGGGGTACATCCGGCGGCGATCAAGGGGGTGCTCAAGGTGCCGTTGAGCCAGTTGCGCTCCGGCTTCCCGATCCTGCGCAGCCCCGCCAACCGGAGCAAGGCCGTCCCGTTCACCCCGGACGACTTCGCCTACACCTTCGGCAACACCTTGAGCCGAGAGGAGTCCGACCGGGCCTGGCAGCGGTACGCGGTCCCCGGAGCGGGCCGGGTGTTCTTCGAGGGCGCGTTCGCCAACGTCGACCCGCGCTCGCCCGCCCGCGTCGACACCGGACGCGTCGACCGGGCGCCGCTGCTGCTGATGGCCGGCGGGCAGGACCACGTGGTGCCGGCGTCGGTGGTCCGCGCCAACGCGGGGCTCTACCAGAAGTCCCGCGCGCTCACCGCGTACGAGGAGTTTCCCGGCCGGTCGCACTTCACGGTCGGAGCGCCCGGCTGGGAGGAGATCGCCGACTACGCGCTGGACTGGGCGATGCGGGCGGCGGCGCTGCCCCGCGAGGCGACCATCGCCAGCGAGACCCCCCGCCGCTGACGCCCGGCCAGAGGTAATCCGCTCGCCGGCATCTACGTCCGGGGCTGCGAACGGCGCGTGATGTCGGTTAGTGTTCGTCCCTCCACGGAACGTACGAAGATGGCTCGCGTCGCGCGTGGTCGAGCGGGGAGGACAGCATGGCCAGCATCGAACAGGTATTGGTCCGGCTGCGCGCCGCCGGCACCGGCCACCCGACGCTCGCCGAAGCCATCGCTCGCGCCGAGCAGAGCAAACAGCGGCTGGTCGAAGGGGCAACCACCCTGCAGGGCAGCAGTCAAGCAGCGCGACAGTACATGAGCGTGCTGGGCTGACCGTGAGCATCGGCGAGATCAAAGCGATCCTCTACGAAGCCGACCGCTCGCTCAGCGAAGCCGCCGCCACAGTCAGGGAAATCGGCACTCAGCTCGACGAGGCGACCGGCCTCGCCCTCGCCACCCTGCATGACAGCCAGCACGCCGAGGCCAACAAGGTCCGTGCTGACCTCATTTCGGCCCAACGCGAGGTGGAACTGACCCTCCACGTGATCACAGTGGTCAAGGACAACGCCGGCAGCTATCGGGAGTCACTCGGATGACTGGGCTTCTGGCCCAGGTCGTGGCGCAGCTTAACGCCGCGATCGACAAGTTGGACGCCCTCGCCGTTAAAGCGGGCCACGCCCAGCAGGACGTCGCCGAGGCTCGGCGAAATCTCCACCAACTCGCTAGCGGAAGCGAGAACCCGAAGCTCGGCCTGGCGATCAGCAAGAGCGGCACCGCTGTCGACAAGGCCGGCCGGCTCGGCCGACTGAGTAGCAACGCCGCACAACATCTCGCCAACTACGTCAACGTGATCGCCCCTGGATCTGCCCCCACCCGCCTCGACGAAGACCGCGGATCACCAACGGGTGAACGGGTGGTCGCAGAGGCAGAAGCCAGGGGCAACCGAGCCGAAGCCTTCCTCCGGCGTCACGTGAAGAAGGCGGACGAGACCGAGGGCAACCTTCAGGACGCCGAGCAGGCCACCACGGCCGGGCTTCGTGAGTTGATGCATCAGATCAAGAGCGGCCCCGGCGGCACCGCGACCTCCACCACCGGTCGGTGACGCCGACAGCCTGATCGACCTTCTGTCACCAAGGCGGATCCGCGCCCGATCTCAGCTGCTGCACCTTCCGCAGCGACGACCTGAGCGCCGCGTGTCGCATGGCTCGGCTGACCGTGGGTATGAGCCCGGGATGAGGGCGAGTTTCCGGATCGGTCGGATCGCGGGAGTGCCGGTCGGCGTCAACTGGAGCGTGCTGGTCATCTTCGCGCTGATCGCGTGGGGGCTGGCCGCCAACCAGTTTCCCCGCTCGTACCCGGATCGCTCCGCCGTGGCGTACACCCTCGCCGGCCTGGCCGCGGCGGTGGTCTTCTTCGTCGGCCTGCTCGCCCACGAGGTGTCGCACGCGGTGGTGGCCAAACGCAACGGGCTGGAGGTCGACGGCATCACGCTGTGGCTGTTCGGCGGCGTGGCCGAGCTGAAGGGCGAGCCGCGTGACCCGGGCGCGGAGTTGCGCATCGCGGGCGTCGGCCCGCTGGTCAGTCTGCTGCTCGGGGCGTTCTTCGGCGTCATCGCGCTGCTGTTCGCGCTGGCCGGGCAGGGCGGGCTGCTCTTCGGGGCGATCGCCTGGCTGGCCGGCATCAACGTGCTGCTGGCGATCTTCAACGTGCTGCCGGCCGCGCCGCTGGACGGCGGTCGGCTGCTACGTGCGGCGGTGTGGAAGGCCACCGGCGACCGGACCCGGGCGTCAGTGGTCGCCGCGCGGGCCGGCTGGGTGCTCGGCGCGCTGCTCATCGGCCTCGGGCTGTGGCAGTTCCTGTCCGGCGTCGGCTTCGGCGGGCTGTGGCTGGCGCTGATCGGCTGGTTCCTGATCGGGGCCGCCGGGGTGGAGGAGCGACAGGCCCGCACCGGAACCGCGCTGCGCGGAATCCGGGTCGGCGACGTGATGACACCGCAGCCGCAGACCGCGTCGGCGGACATGACGGTCGCCGACTTCGTCGACCACTACCTCTTCGCGTACCGGCACTCGGCGCTGCCGCTGACCGACCAGGGGCGGCCGACCGGCCTGGTCACCGTGGACCGGGTGCGGGGCGTACCGGCCGAGCGGCGCGCGTCGACCACGCTGGCCGAGGTGGCCTGCCGGGCCGACGAGCTGGTGCTCGCCCAGCCGGGTGAACAGCTCAACGACCTGCTCCCCCGGCTCACCGAGTGCGCCGACGGCCGAGCCCTGGTGGTAGCCGAGGACGGCCGCCTGACCGGAATAGTCTCCCCCAGCGACATCAGCCGCGCAGTCCAACGCGCCACCCTACGCACCCCCACCCCCACCCCCACCCCTTCCGGCTAACGCCCCTCTCCCGCCCGCCCACGCCGCGTCGATCATGGAGTTGCGGTGGGATCAAAACGTCTTCGAAGCCCCCTGAACGGGCACCACAACTCCATGATCGACGTGGGTAGGGCGGCGCGGGGAGCTAGCGGGGGAAGTAGTGGTTCAGCTGGTCGGTTCCGAACTTGTTTTTGGGGTCCAGCTTCGTCAGCAGGGACGTGAAGTCGGCGTACCTCGGGTAGCGGCCCGACAGGTCCTCCGGGTCGGTGACGAAGACCTTGCCCCAGTGCGGGCGCGGAGCGAACGGGGCCAGTCGCGCCTCCACCTCGGCCAGCACGGGTAGCACCGCGTCGGTGTCGTCGACCCAGGTGAAGTGGACGACGAAGCTGTCCCGCTGGTGGTTGGGGCTCAGCCACAGCTCGTCGGCCGCCACCGTCCGCAGCTCGCACACGTGCAGGACCGGGGCGATCAGGTGCGCCACGTCGGCCAGGGCGGCGAGCGCGTCGGCGACGGCGGTACGTGGCAGGTGGTACTCGGACTGCAACTCGTCACCGCTGCTCGGGGTGAAGCCGAGCTTGAAGTGCGGCAGGCGCTCGTGCCACGGGCCCGGCTCGCCGAGTTGCGGGGTGCAGTTCTCCGGCGGCATGCCGAGCACCGGGTGCCGTGGCTGGTCGGCCGGGGTGGTGCCGAGCCAGTCCGCCTCCGGCGGCGGCTGGTCCGCGAGCTGCTTGCGCCACACCTCCCGCAGTCGCGGCCTACGCCAGTCGGTGAAGACACTCACGCTGTACGCCGAGTCGAGCGCCTCGTCCAGCGCGGCCGGGTCGAGGTCGAGCCGTACGTACTGGCGCAGCTCGAAGGCCGGCACCAGGTCCAGGGTGACCCGGGTGACCAGGCCGAGCGCGCCGAGCCCCACCACCATGCCGGCGAACGTGTCGTCGTCGCGGTCGACCCGCAGCAGGTCGCCGTCGGCGGTGACCAGCTCCAGGCCGGCGACGGCGCTGGCCAGGTTGCCGTGGGTGGGGCCGGAGCCGTGGGTTGCGGTGGCCACCGCGCCGGCGACCGAGATGTGCGGCAGCGAGGCCATGTTGGCCAGCGCGTACCCCTGGGTGTGCAGGTGTCCGGCGAGGTCGCCGTAGCGCATCGCGCCGCTCACGGTGACCTGGCCCCGTTCGCGGTCCACCTCGACGGTCGGCGGCAGACCGGCCAGGCTCACGAGGTCGCCGGCGGTGTCGCCGAAGCGGTTGAAGGAGTGCCCCGTGCCGAGGGCGCGGACGCGCCGACTGCCGGCGACGAGGCGACGCACCTCGTCGAGGGAGGTCGGTCGGTGGAACGCCCGCGCCGCGTACCGGACGTTGCCGGCCCAGTTGCGGCGTGGCACCTCGGAAGCTGCGGTCGACGTGGCGTTCGGTCCCGGGGTGGTCACGTGGCGGTCTCCCGATCGGTGGACTGCTGGTCGCTCAGAGCGGCGATGAGGGCGTCTAGAACCGTATCCACCTGGAACGTGTGGTAACCACGTTGGGCGCGCGGCAGACCGGCCGCGCTGGCGCGTTCGATCTCGACGCGGGCTGCCTGCCGGGCCGCCGCGTCGCCGGACAGCAGGGCGTCCTGGCCGCGCCGGATCAGCCGATCGACCCGGTCCATGGCGTAGCCGCGCAGGCCCACCGCGATGTCCGGGACGGCGAAGGCGGCGCGCCGCAGAGCGAGCAGGTCGACGAAGCGGTCTCCGGCATGCCGGGTGAGCGCTTCGGACACCTGCTCGGGTTGCTCGCGGACCTGGTCGAGAACGAGCAGCTCGATGGCCGGCCGGCCGTCGAGCGGGTGGCGGGCGGTCACCAGCTCACGCGGCATACCCTGCACAGGCACCAGCAACAGCCTCGGCGGGGTCGGGTAGCCATCCTGTCGAGGCGGCTCGTCGAGGACCACCGTGTCGACCTCGGCCCACCGGAACTCCCGGCGCAGGCCCGGCCGCCGGATGCTCAGCCCGTCCGCGTGGATCCCGAACCGGAACGGCCGCAACGCGCTGACCAGCGCCACCGTGCCGAGCGCGATGACACCCACCGCGATGATCGTCCGTAGCAGGGCGCGGTCGCTGGGATAGGCCAGCAGGATTACCCCACCGAGTACGCAGGCCAGGGCGAGCGCACGGGCCCCCCGATTCCGGCGCAATTCCACCCGTGGACCCCCGTTTCATGACCGTGGCGTCGGTCCCGACATCTTCCGCCAGACCGGGCACCGAGGACACCGGACGATCGGGCACGGTTGTTCTCGCCGTCGGCGGGGAACCCTACGCCCATGAGCAGCTACCGTGATCCGGCCGCGCGGGGCGACGTCTTCCCGTCGGAGGAGGAGCTGGACCCGACCGGCAGCGCGGTCGAGCCGGCCAGTGCGCCGCCAAACGTCCGGTTGCCGAACCACCCGGCGCCCACACCCGGTCCCCGGCCGACGCCCGCTCCCGCTCCCGCGCCGACGCCCGTACCGTCGCCGGGGCCACCGCCCCGCGAGCCCGCCGGCGAGTCGCGGTCGATCGTGACGCGCCACCTGGACGGGTCGGTCGAGATCGTCACCGACCTCAACGGTGACGGCGTGGCCGACGTCGTCCAGATCGACGTGGACGGTGACGGCGTACCGGACATCACCTATGTGGACAGCGACCGTGACGGCCGGTTGGACACGGTGCTGCGCGAGCCGGGCCGGCACGCGCAGCACCGCGCCTGACGGGTCACAGGTTCGCCAGCACCTCGCTCGCGACCAGGTCGAGGTGGTCGAGGTCGGCCAGGTCCAGCACCTGGAGGTAGATCCGCTGGCTGCCGATCTTGGCGTACCGGTCGATGGTGTTCAGGACCTCGTCGGGCGTGCCGGCGATGCCGTTGGCCCGCAGCTCGTCCGGGTCCCGGCCGATGGCGGCGGCCCGGCGGGCCACCTCGGCGTCGTCGCGTCCGCAGCAGAGCACCAGGGCGTTGGACCAGACCAGTTCCGCCGGGTCGCGGCCGATCTCGGCGCACACCGCGCGGACGCGCTCGAACTGCGCCGCCGAGTCCGTCGGCGAGGCGAACGGCAGGTTGAACTCGTCGGCGTAGCGGGCGGCCAGCCGGGGCGTCCGCTTCGGCCCCATCCCGCCGAGCAGGATCGGCGGGCGGGGCTGCTGCACCGGCTTGGGCAGGGCGGGCGAGTCGGTGACCGGGTAGTACCGGCCCGGGTGGCTGAACGTCTCGCCCGCCGGGGTGGACCAGAGGCCGGTGATGACCGCGAGCTGCTCCTCCAGTCGGTCGAACCGCTCGCCCAGGGCCGGGAACGGGATGCCGTACGCGGTGTGCTCGTCGCCGTACCAACCGGTGCCGATGCCCAGCTCCACCCGACCGCCGCTCATCTGGTCGACCTGCGCCACCGTGATCGCCAGCGGGCCGGGCAGCCGGAACGTGGCGGCGGTCATCAGCGTGCCCAGCCGGATGCTGCTGGTGTCGCGGGCCAGACCGGCCAGCGTCGTCCACGCGTCGGTGGGGCCCGGGTCGCCGCTCACCGAGCCCATCTTCAGGTAGTGGTCGGAGCGGAAGAACGCGCCGAAGCCGGCGTCCTCGGCGCGGCGGGCGACCGCGAGCAACTGGTCGTAGGTGGCACCCTGCTGGGGTTCGGTGAAGATCCGCAGTTCCATGCTCCGAGCATAGGTAGCCGTCCCCGATGCCGCTCCGGGACGGCCGCCACCGTCGTATACTTTGACAGACATATGACGGCAGGGGCATATTGAGCGGGTGTCCAGCGACGCCTTCACCGTCCTCGCCGAGCCCACCCGACGCCGGATCCTCGACGCCCTCCGCGACGCCGACCGCAGCGTGAACGAGCTGGTCGACGGGCTCGGTGTCAGCCAGCCGGCCGTCTCCAAACACCTGCGGGTGTTGCGCGAGGCCGGCTTCGTCTCCTGCCGGGTCGCCGCCCGGCGGCGGATCTACCGCCTCGACCCGGGTCCGCTGCGAGCGGTCGACGGCTGGCTCGACCCGTACCGCCAGCTGTGGAGTCGTCACCTGGACGCCCTACAACGGCACCTCGACAGTCAGGAGCAGTGACATGGACCGCGACACGTTCCGCCCGAGCCCACCCGCCGAGGCGCGCGCCGAACACGCCGACGGCGGTGCGACCCTGGTGTTCGTCCGCGACCTGCGGCACCCACCCGGCGCGGTCTGGGCGGCGCTGACCGATCCGGCACAGCTCGCGCAGTGGGCGCCGTTCCTCGCCGACCGGGACCTCGGCAGCCCCGGCGCCGCCGTGCTCACCCTCGTCGACGGCGAGACGTCGGTGCAGCAGACCGCGGCCGTACGCCGAGCCGAGCCGCCTCACCTGCTCGAGTACACCTGGGGCGACGACCTGCTGCGGTGGGAGCTGACGGCCTCGGGTAGCGGCACCCGGCTCACCCTGCGACACACCGTCGCCGAGCCGGGCGCGCTGCCGATGGTCGCCGCGGGCTGGCACCTCTGCCTCGACGTGGCCGACCGGCTGCTCGACGGAGACCCGGTCGGCCCGATCCGCGGCGCCGAGGCCAAGGACTTCGGCTGGCCCGCACTGCGCGACGCGTACGCCGAGCGGCTCGAAGCGGAGTGACCGCGTCGATCAGACGTACGGTCGGGTGGCGTACGCGGTGCGCAGCGCGGCCAGCCCGGCCGCCTTCGGCGACAGGGTGCCCCACCCGGAGTTGAAGTAGTTGGTCCGCGCGATGAGGGGACCCCGCTCGGCGTTGAGCTGGGCGATCGCCGCCGGAACGGTGGCGATCCAGGCGGCCTGGTCGGGGATCTCGGCGGACCGCACCCCGTACTCCGCGATGATCACCGGCCGGGACAGCGCCACCGGGCCGAGGTCCGCCACCGCCCAGTCCTTGGTCCGGCGGAAGCGGGCCAGCGCGGTCTGGCCGGAGGCGGTCGCGTAGGCGTTCCACTGGAGGTAGTCCAGTCGGGACATCAGCGCCTCGGTGTGGGTGCGCTGGAAGCACGCCCGGTCGAAGCCGCCCACCCCCACGGAGAAGGTCGTGCCGGTGGGCAAGGTCCGGGCCTTGAACCAGGTGACGATGTACGACACGGCCTGCACCGCCCGCGCGTCGGACTCGGCCCAGGTGTACGCCTTGCCGGCCTCGGTCGTACCGAACTCGTGGTCGGTGTCCAACTCGGACGCGAGTTGGATGTTCACCCCGAAGCCGAGCGTCCGGTACTGGGACAGGGCCCGCGCGAACAACCCGTCGCACTGGCCGTTGAGCACCTGGGTGTAGCCGTACGCCTTCGGCCAACTGGTGCCCGGACGCTGCTGGATCGTCATCGACGGCGCGGGCACGGTGTAGGTGACGCCGTCCACGGTGAAGGTCTGCGGCCCGGCGTCGCCGGCGCCGTAGTGCTTCAGCTCCAGGACCATGTTCATCTGCACGCCGGCCTTGCCCAGGTTGACCAGCCACGGCCGGTTGTAGCCGGGAAAGATGTACCCGTCGGCGAAGCTGCGGTACTGGGTCAACGAGCGGAAGTTGCCGCCGGCCATGTCGGCGGTGGGGTCGGCCCCGCCGGACAGGTAGTAGCCGCCGAGTACCGGTTGGCGCACGGTGTAGTCGACCCCGGCCGTCGCCGTGTGTCCGGCGGCGTCGCGGACCTGGACGGTGACCCGGGGCATCACGCCACCGCCCGGTACACGGCGACGGAGCCGTTGTCGGAGACCCGGGTCCAGGTACGCCCGGAGTTGTCGGAGACGGTCACGGTGAGCGGGTCGATGACCGCGGTGACCTTGACCGGCGCGCTGCTGTTGCCCTGCGCGTCGGTGACCACGATGGTGACGGTCAGCGGTTTGGTGTCGGCGTCGGAGTACGTGACGGTCAGCAGCATCTGGTCACCCGGCGAGAAGACGGATGCGTTCAGGGCTGCGGTCGCGGTGGGAGCCGCCATGACAGGGCCTCTCTGATTCGGTCGCCCGGCCCGGCGCGCGGGTGAGCGACGCCGAACAGGGCGGGATCCACGATGCGTGTGGTCGACAGGGCACGTGGGCGACGTGCCGGTGGGCGACGTCGCCGGCGGTGGACGGTGACACCGCTGCGGGCGCCTCCAGCGGTGTGGGACGGCCGAGCCGTGCGCCTCGTCGGGGCCGGCGGCGGTGCCGGGCCCGCACCGGCGGGGCCGGGCCGGCGAGGGCGGCACCGGAGCGGACGATGCTGTCCGTACCGGGCCCGCGGGTGGGGATGTGGCCCGACATCCCTCGCCCTCTCGCCTGCCTTAAGGGTCCTCTACCAGGGGCTTTACCGTCTTGTCCGGTTAGCGACATCTGTCCTCGACGGACGGATTGCTCACCTGCGCCGCCGCTGGCCACCGCGGCGCGGCGCACGCCGCGAGCGCTGACACATTCGTAAACTTGGACGGCAACTCGGCGTAAATGTGGTGGTTTCTACTGCGGATACCATGCGGTCGTCTCCGTCAGGTGCGACCGAAAAGGTGCCGAGTGCTCAGGACGGCGAGAAGAGTCAGCACGACGATGAGCATCTGGCGGCAGGGCCTGTGGCGGTACCGCCTGACCGCCGCCGGCGTTGGCCTGGCGATCCTGAGCGCGGCGACCGCCACCCAGAGCCCACCGCTGGCGCTCAGCGTCGCGGCGGCCACGGCGGGTCTCCTGGTCTCGACCCTGGAGATCCTCGCCAACCGTCGACGGACTCGACAGTTCCGCTTCCATCCCCGCGACGGCGACGACTATCGGGACATCGTCGAACAGGTCCGGTACCCGAGGCGGGTCCTCACCAGTGCCCACAGCACCGGCATCATCCCCACCGACGAGAGTTCCCGGCTGCGGGGCCAGCGCATCCGCTGCGCCGTCTCGCCGACGAGCTACGTCCTCGGCCGGGACCTGCGGCGCTGGTCGTTCGACTTCCTGGCCCGGCACGCCCGGACGGCCGCCATGTACAACGGAGCGGTGTTGGGCCTCGCCGACGACCTGCCGACCGGTGCCGACGACCCGGTCGTCACGCTGCGGCCGGCGCACTACTTCGACTTCTTCTGCAGCAACCTGCTCGCGCCGTACGACGTCTACGAGGCAGGTCGGGACACCCGACCGATGCGTGGCCGTGACCTGATCCTCGACCACCGGGACCGGCTGCGACGGTTCGCCGACAGTCGGCTGGCAAACGTGGTGGGCATCTCCACCCTGGCGTTCACCCTCGACGGACGGCTGCTGCTCGTCGCACAGACCCGGGACAACGTGGGCAGCCCCGGGCTCATCGCACCCTCCGGATCGGGTTCGTTGGAGCCCGGGGACGCGGCGGCGACGGTTACCGCGCCCAGCCTTCAGGAGGTCATCGTCGCTGGCGCGCTGCGCGAACTGCGCGAGGAGTGCCACCTCGAACCACACGAGATAGCCGAGAGCGTGGTCCTCGGCTTCGGGCGGTGGATCAGTCGGGGCGGCGTGCCGGAGTTCTGCACGGTCACCCTGCTCAAGGTCACTGCCGACGAGGTGCTGCGGCGGGCCGTCCTCTGGACGGAACGGCCGTACGTGGGTGAGGTGCTCGCCGTACCCGTTCCGACCACCGCACAGTGGGATCCCGACGACCCTCTCGCGCTGCTGCCCGCCGAGAATCGGCACAGCGCCTCGTGGCCGCTTGCCTTCGGTCTCTCCTGCCTCACCGACTGCATGACCGACGAGGCCTGGCCACAACGCGCGGCCCTGACGGCGCTCGTCGACCAGTAGGGACGTGTGTCAGAGGCTCTGGTCGAGGTGGTCGGCGGGGACCGACTGGAGCAGCCACGCCAACGGCATCTTCGCGTGCTCCTCGTACGGCCCGTTTCCACCCAGCCGGTAGAGGGTGACCGTCTGCGCCCCGTCGCGGTCCACGACCCAGTACTGCGAGATGCCGGCCGACGCGTACTCACGGACCTTGGTCACCGAGTCCATCGCCTCCGAACCCGGCGAGACGATCTCCACTACAAGCGCGATTTCGGTCACCGACGCCCAGACACTGCGGCCCGGCGGCTTGCGCCAGACGCTGAGATCGGGAATTCGGCCACCGTCACCACCCGGGCCGGAGATCCGCACACCGACGGCTTGAAGCACCTGCTCGGCGGGCCAACCAGCCATAATCAGCCAGGCAAAGAGCCGACTCGCGATCGTGGCGTGCTCCGAATCGGGCGGCGGCATGACCGACAGGACCCCCTCGGGGCTGGTCTCGTAGCGGTGGCCATTCGGATCGGCGGAGTTCATCGCCGCGACGTCGTCGAGCGTCACGACGGCGGGCATGTACATGCCTACGGCCTCGGCGCTCATGGCCCACATCCTAATGGCCAGTAGTGGGATCTGCGGCCGCTGACGTCCCGGTTTGCGCCTACCGAGCGCGCCGAATCACCGCGCAACCGGCTCGCCGAGCCGCGCGACAGGCGCGGTTACTGTCGAGCCATGCCACTGCGTTCCGACGAGATCGAGGTGTTCGAGCGCTCCCGGCCCCGCCTGGAGGCGATCGCCTATCGACTGCTGGGCTCGGCCAGCGACGCCGAGGACGCGGTCCAGGACACGTTCCTGCGCTGGCAGGCCACCGACCGGGAGCGCGTCGAGACGCCCGAGGCCTGGCTGACGAGGGTACTCACCAACCTGTGCCTCAACCAGCTCACCTCGGCGCGCGCCCGGCGCGAGACCTACGTGGGCACCTGGCTGCCCGAGCCCGTCCTCGCCGGGGACCGGATGCTCGGGCCGGTCGACACCGTCGAGCAGCGCGAATCGGTCTCGATGGCGGTGCTCACCCTCATGGAGCGGCTGTCGCCCAACGAGCGCGCGGTGTACGTGCTGCGCGAGGCCTTCGGCTACCCGCACAGCGAGATCGCCGAGATCCTCGACCTCACCGAGTCGAACTGCCAGCAGATCTACCGGCGTGCCAAGCAGCACGTCGCCGCCGGCCGGGCGCGCGGCGAGGTGGACGACGCCGCCGCCCGGCAGATCGTCAGCGAGTTCCTCACGGCGGCCAACAGCGGCCAGATCCAGCGGCTGGTGGAGTTGTTGACCGGGGACGTGACGAGCGTCGGTGACGGCGGCGGCAAGATCCCGGCCCGCACCACGCCGGTCGTCGGCGCGCTGGCGGTGGCGAAGTTCCTGCGCGGCCTCTTCCGGCCCAGCGACGTGAAACGGAACCTGGTGGGCGGCAGCAGCCCCGCCCTCTACGCCGAGGTCGTCAACGGCGGGCCCGCGGTCGTCGTCGTGACCGGCGAGCAGGTCGTCGGTGTCATGTCCCTGGAGATGACCCCCGAGGGAGTCGCGGCGATCCGCGTCCAGGTCAACCCCGACAAGCTCGAACGCGTCACCCGCCAGTGGTCCGTCACCGCACACTCGGAGCCGCTCCTGCACGTCTGGTGACCCAGGTCATAGCCGCCTCCTGTCAGCAACGGCGTCGCTGCCCGGTTCAGGTAGCGACCATCGCCGAGACAGGAGCGCCGCCATGAAGCACCGCATCGTCGTCCTCGGAGCCGGCTACGCCGGAGCGACCGCCGCCGGCCGCCTCGCCCGCCGGTTGCACCCCGACGACATCGAGATCACCGTTGTCAACGCCGAGGCCGACTTCGTCGAGCGGGTCCGCATGCACCAGCTCGCCGCCGGCCAGGACCTCACGCGCCGCGAGCTGAGCCGGGTGTACGCGGGCACCGGCGTGCGGGTCCGCGTCGCCCGGGTCACCGCCGTCGACGTCGACCGCCGCACCGTCGCGCTCACCGACGCGCACGGCAACGACGAGATCGCGTACGACACGCTCGTCTACGCCCTCGGCAGCGCCTCGGCCGACCACGGCGTTCCCGGCGTCGCCGAGCACGCGTACGACCTCGCGGGCCGACCGTCGGCGCTGCGGCTGCGGGACCGTCTCGCCCACCTCGCCGCCGGGCAGCGGGTGCTCGTGGTCGGCGGGGGTCTCACCGGCCTCGAGGCCGTCACCGAGATCGCCGAGGCCCGGCCCGACCTCGACGTCGCGATCGCCGTCCGCGGCGGTCTCGGTGACTGGCTGAACGGCAGGGCGCGACAGCACCTGCGGGGCGTCACGAACCGGCTCGGCATCTCGGTGCACGAGCACACCGACGTCGTTCGGGTCGAGCCGGCCGGCGTGGTCAACGCCGACGGTGGCACGATCCCGGCCACGGTGACCGTGTGGACGGCCGGCTTCGCCGTCCACCCCATCGCCGCCGCCACCGGTCTGACCGTCGCGGCCACCGGGCAGATCGTCGTCGACGACACCATGCGGTCCGTCTCGCACCCGGACGTGTACGCGGTCGGCGACGCCGGACTCGCCGCCGGGCCGGGCGGCAAGCCGCTACGGATGTCCTGCGCCTCGGGAACTCCGATGGCCTGGCAGGCGGCCGACGCCATCGCCGCGCGCCTGACCGGCCGGACGAAGATGCCGAATGCCCCGCTGCGCTACTTCAACCAGTGCATCAGTCTCGGCCGCCGCGACGGCATCATTCAGTACGTGACCGCCGACGACCGGGCCAAGCCGTCCCAGCTGACCGGGCGGCTGGCGGCCCGCTACAAGGAGGTCGTCTGCAAGGGCGCCGCCTGGGGGATCTCCCACCCGATCCCGTACCCGGTGCGCCGCCGCCGGGTCGTCGCGACCCGGACGCGGGCCACCGCCTCGATGTGACCCCTCAGGAGAATGTGCGGCGTGCCCACGTCCGGAAGTCGGTCGTGGGCAGGCCGAGCGCCCGGGTGATCTCGGGACGGGCGGGACTGCCATTCTCGTTGATCCGCTCGACCGAATTGACCATGGCGGGAAGCAGTCCGCGTTCGACGGCTTCCCGCGGAGTGAGCACGGGCGCGGAGATCGTCCGGCCGGTGACCTCGCTGAGGATCGCGGCCACCTCGGTCATGGTGAGCAGGTCGCCGGCGAGTTCGACGTCCAGGCCGTCGAGCCGTCCCGGGTCCGTGAACGCGATCGCCGCGGCCTCTCCGATGTCGTCGACGGCGACCCAGGGGAGCTGGGCGTCCGCCGCGAAGCCGGTGATGATCGTGCCGCTGGACCAGTCGCCGAAGAGGTACGACCAGCCGACCAGGTTCTCCATGAACGTCGAGGGCGCCAGGACGGTCCAGTGCGCGAAGCCACCGGTGCGGACCATCTCGTCGATCGCCGCCTTGCTCTCCCAGTAGTGCCGGTCCCAGCGGCCCTCGGCCCAGCCGGGCTGGCTGCGGTGGAAGTCGCCCGCGCCGGACACGCTGCTGTGTACGACGTGTGCCACGCCGGCCCGGCGGGCGGCCTCGACGACGTTCCGACCGCGAGTCAGCTCGGCGTCGCCCTGCAGGTTCGCCACGTCGGGAAACGGGATCGAGAAGAGGCCGTCCATCCCCTGGGCCGCGGCGAGCAGCGACGCGGGATCGTCCAGGTCGCCCTTGACCAGTTCGGCGCCGCGCGCGGCCAGAGCCTGTGCGCTGTCGGTGGCGACGTCGCGGACCAGGGCACGGACCACGACGCCACGGTCGAGCAGTGCTCGGGCGGTAGCCCCTCCCTGCTTGCCGGTCGCGCCGATGACGAGGACAGCCATGATGCCTCCAAATAAGTGGGGCGTCCCCCCACTTGTCGCCGGCTACGATATGGGGGACCACCCCACTTTGGCAAGGGCGGGCCATGAGAGCCGACGCACAACGCAACTACGACCTCATCGTGGAGGCGGCCGCCGAGGCGATCGCCCGCGATGGCGCGTACGCCTCGCTGGAGGAGATCGCCCGCTCCGCCGGGGTCGGCTCGGCGACCCTGCACCGGCGCTTCCCGTCCCGGTGGTCCCTGCTCCAGGCCGTCTTCCGGACCTGCGTGCAGAACCTCGCCGGTCGCGCCGAGGACCTGCTGGCCGAGCCGGACGCTCTCGCCGCCTTCACCACCTGGTTGCGGGAGGTCACCGTGTACGCCACGACGACCCGTGGGCTCGCGGTGACACTGCTGAACGCGCCACCTGAGGAGAACGAGACCTGCGGCGCGACGCTCTGCGCGGCGGGCGAGAAGCTGTTGCGTCGGGCCGTCGAGCAGGGAACCGTACGCGCGGATGTCGTCATGGCGGACGTGATGACCCTCGCCAACGCCATCTCACTCGCCGCCCAGCCGGCCGACGCCACGAAGGCGGAACGACTCCTGGCCCTCTCCCTGGCGGGAATCCAGCCCCCCGCACGGTGACCGACCTCAATCCACGATGGAGTGTTCGGGGCTGGCGAGCTTGACTCGATCGTCATGCTGGAACCCGATGCCCGCGCCCGTACCGTCGTTGGAGGACCCGTGCGCAAGCCAGCCAGGACCGCAGCCGTCCTCGTCGGGCTCGGCGTCGGCGGCGCGGTCGGTCCGGCCCTCGGGCCGGCCGCCGTCTGGTCCGGTGTCGCGGTCGCCGCGATCGGAGTCGCGCTCTCCCTGATCGGCACCGGCGAGTCCCACCTCGTCGAGGACGGCCTGGCCGACCGGGGGGAGGACGACCAGGCCGCCGCCGCTCCGCGACGGCGCAAGCGGGAGACGCCGACCCTCAGCGGCCTGGGCACCCGGGTGGAGCAGATCCTCGACCTCGCCGAGAAGCAGGCCGAGGACCACCGCGCCGTCGCGCGACTCGAGGCGGAGAGCATCGTGACCGCCGCGCGGCGGGAGGCGGAGTCGATCCTGAACCGCGCGCACGAACAGGCGGCCGGGATTACCGGTACCCGCTGGGAGCCGCCTTCCTACGGCGTCGGCTCGCCGTAGCGGCCGGAAGGTAGCCGCGCAGGTCCGCGTGCGATGTCACCGGGCCGACGATGCTCGGTGGTCGGTGCCGCACAGCGCCGTCTCGACGCTCTCGTTCACCTCGGCGAGCATCTGCTCACCGGTCGGCAGGCCGGTCACGGCGACCACGGCGCCGCGGCCGTCGCGGGTGACCAGGTTGCGGGTCTCGAACCCCTGGATGTCCCCGCCGTGACCCCAGGCTTCGACGCCGCAGGGCAACTCGTGGCTGGCGATGCCGAGCCCGTACGCGTACTCGCCGGTCGGCTCGAAGCCGGGCGCGGGCACGGTGGTCATCATCGCCTTCTGCTGCGCGGGCTTGAGCAGCCGGCCGTCGACGAGCGCCTGGAAGAAGGTCCGCAGCTCGTCCGGGGTGGAGACCAGTTGGCCGGCGGCCCAGCCCAGCGACGGGTCCATGTCGGTGACGTCCACCCACGGTGCGCCGGGGCCCACTGCGACGTAGCCGTGCGGGTGCGTACCCCGAAGAGACTGCTCCCCCACTCCCGGCCAGTAGGTGTCGCGCAGGCCGAGCGGCCTGATGATCCGGTTGGTGATCTCCTCGCCGATGGGACGCTCGGTGACCTGCTCGACGATGAGCCCGGCGAGGACGTAGTTCGTGTTGCTGTACTCCCACCTCGCGCCGGGCGCGAAGTGCGGCGCGTTCGTCAGCGCGGCATCCACCAGCCGCCTCGGCTGGTAGTACGAGTGGCTCTTGTCGATGAGGTCCTGCGCCTTGGTGAAGAGCACGTCGTCGTAGTCCGCCAGGCCGCTCGTCTGCTGCAACAGCTGACGTACGGTGATCGCGTTGCCGTCGTTGCCGTGACCTCGCACGACTCCGGGCAGGTAGTGCTCGACCGTGGCATCCAGGTCGATGCGTCCCTCCCCCACCAACTGCAGGACGACCACCGCGGTGAAGGTCTTGGTGTTGCTGCCGATGCGGACCTGGCCGTCCCGGTGAACCGGGCGACGCGTCTGGAGGTCGCCGACCCCGGCGGTGTAGTCGCGGACCCGGCCGTCGGCCCCCCGTACGGAGGCGAGGACGCCGGGGAAGCCACTCTCGCTGACCAGGCCGTCCAGTTGCCGCTGCACGGCATCGGGTGGCCCGGCCGGGCGACCACTGTCGGTGGCGGCGAACGCGGCGGACCCGGTCAGGATGGTGGCGGCGGCCAGTGTCGCGGCGACCGCCCGCAGGGCTGGGCGGCGCGTGGACGTAACGGCGTGCGGCGGCATGACTGCTCCCTGGAGTCTCGGAAACGCTTGACGCCATCAAGGGTTCAAGAATTCCGATCCGGGGACGATCCCCGCAGCTGCCCTCCTGCTGGTACAGCCTGCGCTACCCGGCCGGCCGGGTCTGCTCGACCAACCACAGCGGCGGTGGTGAGCGGTATACCTCAGTGGAATGTTCATACCTCTGAGGCATACCGCACTTCAGCACACCTAGAACCACCCGCTTCAGGGGCGGGACGAGCACCTCCATGTCGTGCCGTCGTGGTGCGAGACGCAGACCACCAGGATCTTCCCGATGAAGGTCACCCTCGACGGTCGGCGCGGCGGAGCATCTCCTCCATCTCGGGGTCGGCCATGATCTCCCGGACCTCCTGGGCGCAGCGGCAGCCGGCGGCGAACTTGGCAGCCCATCCGAGCGCCTCCTCGCGGGTGGTCACGTCGACGACCACGAACCCGCCGATGACCTCCTTGGTCTCCGGGTAGAGGCCGTCGGTGACCGACCCGTCCGTGGCCACGATGTTGGCCCGCTGCCGTTGAAGGCCGCCGCCGAACACCCAGACGCCCGCGTCGACGGCCTCCTGGAGCACGGCGTGCGCCGCCTTGCCCACCTCGGGCAACTCCTCGGCGGGGATGTGGTCCATCGCGCCGTCGTTGAACGAGATCAGGTACCGCGCCATCTCAGAACTCCTCGTCTCCCGGGCGGCCTTCGCCGACCGCCTCCACCCGTACCACGAACGAGCAGCCCTCGATTCGACGCCAGGCCGGAAAAAGTCCCGCCGCCCGCCGATCTGCTCTTCGTGGCGTGGTGTTCGTGGTGTGGTGTGGTGTGACAGCAACTTCGGGGATGTTGCTGTCTCCGGCGCGGCTGAGGCAGCAACATCGGGGATGTTGTGCAGATCTTGGCGTCGATCCGACCCCGTCAGCCGGTCTCCCGCACGAGGCGGTACAGGTCCTGGCGCACCGCCAGCCACTCCTCGCCGAGCGCGTGCCGCGCGGCGCCCAGCGCGTCGACGCCGGCCATTCCCGCACCCAGCGCCGCGTGCAGGGCATGCACGGCATCGGCGCCGGCCCGGACATCACCGCCCTGCGCCGTGAGGCGGACGATCCTCCACCGGGTCTCCTCGTCCACGGTCAGCCCCCGCTCGACGGCCTCGACCGCCTGCCTCGCCAGCTCGTCGTCGCTGAACCGGAGCCGCATGATCACCGCCCGTACGGCGTGCGCCACCGCCGCCCGCCGTACCTCATCCGGCGCGGACCGCAGCCGAGCGTCCAGGTCGGGCTCGTAGTGACCGAAGTTCGACGGCGGCCTCGGGTCGGCCGGGATGTGCGGCAGCCGCACCGTCACCCACGGCCCGGCCTGCGGGTCGACCCCCTCGTCGCTCATCCACTCGGCCGGCAGCCGCACCCCGGTCCGCCGTTCGACGAACGCCATCGCCGCCGACCGCACGTACCCGGTTCCGCGCGCGGCGCGTACGTCGTCCAGGTCGTCGGCGAACGCGGACGGGTCGTCGCCGTGCCGCCGCTCCGGGTCGTTCAGGTCCATCCAGGCGAGCACCCGGCCGTACACCGCGTACGTGAGGCCGCCGTTGCCGTTCACAGTCCACTCGACGGTGTGCACCCGCGTGCCGTCGCTGAGCCAGCGCAGCACCTCGGGCCGGCTCAACGCGCAGCCATTGTCCTGGAACACCAGCACGTCCGGGCCGATCTGGGCCAGGTCGGCAAGCTCGCCCGACTGGTCGTCACCCGGCTCGACACGCCTGGCCCGCAGCCGCTTGATGATCCCGTCGACGGTGGCCTCGGTACTCGCCGGCTGCACCACAGCCCAGCTCAATCCCTCGGCGAGCCAGTCCCGCTCGGTGAGGAAGTCGTCGTAGTACCGCACCGCGTCCGAGACCATCGGAACACGGTACGACGTTCATCGACGCCTAGGACTGCCTGATCCACTCGGGTTCCTGGAAGTCGGTCCGAAAACGGCGTCCTGATACCCCGATTTCCCGGAGGCCGAGTCGATCAATCGTCCGCCGCGGCGACGGGGCGTGGTGTGTGTCGATCCGGTTGTATCGTCTCGCTGATGGGGCGGCTCATGGACCGGCGCCGCGATCTTGCCGGATGGTTGGTGACGCCACTGTTCACCCTCGTGGCGGCACCGGTGCTGGCTGGCATCGTCGGAGTGTTGGGAAACATCGGAGACAGCAACGGCCCGCCGACGCTGTGCAAAGAGGCAATCGCCGACAACAGTTGCGAGGAAACCAGCCTCAGAGTGATCGGCGTGCATGTGGCGATCGCGGGCACCATGTGGCTGCTGCTATGGATCATCCCGTGGTGGCGAGGTCTTCGCACCGTGCGCGTGCTGCTCGCCGTCGCCGCGACCGTCGTCCTCGTACTCCTGCCGGTACGGATGTTCGACTGGTCCATCCGGTACTTCTGATGTCCACAGTGATGCGAGGCCCTCGCCGTCGCCGGCGCACGCCCCCGGGGGACGGCGGGCGACGGCGTTGTCTTCTAAAATCTCGTGGGCATCACTGAACGCAGATCCGGGGGGCTGAGGTGACATCGACGAACCCCAACGGGATCGACAAAGTGCTCACCGACACGCTGCGTGCGCTGTCCGCACAGCAGTCCGGCGGGGCGGACGGGGCGGACGTGCCCCAGCCTGAGGGTCACGGCGAGGCGGCGGACGGGATGGTGCGGGCCACCGCTGCGCCGCCGGGCCGGCTGACCGCACTGGAGGTCGACCCAGGCCTCCGGCGGCTCGACCTCACGACCCTGACCGAGCACATCCTCACCGCCGTCAACGACGCCATGGCAGACCTGCAGCAGGCGACGACGTCCACCACGGAACAGGTTGACCTGAGTGACCTCGGGCGGCAGTTGACCGAGATTCAGCGGGATGCCGCCCGGCAGTTCACCACGTTCCTCGACGGGCTCGCCGACGCGCAGGACCGGCTGGGCCGCCGAGGCGGGTGACGGCGCCGTGCAGATCGACCCGGAGGGCATCTCGGCTGCCGGCACCACCATGCGGTCGTTGGCGGACGGTTTCGCCGACAAGCTGACCGCCTTCCAGGCCCGACTGGCATCGATCGGTCCCGCGTTCGGCGACGACGAGACCGGGTCACTGCTCGGCGTGGCATACGACGAAGCGGCGGCGTACGTCTTCGAGTCACTGCTCGAGGCGCTCGATGAGGTCGGTTTCGCTGGCGACGACCTGACCGGGATGGCTCGTGCCCACGAAGCCAACGAGGCCGACACCGGCGACCTGTTTCGCGTGCTGCTCAAACGAATGGAAGGCTGACGGGTGGGTCTGCAGATTCCGGGTGAGCTGCGCAGCCTGCTCGACATCCTGGGCTACACCTGGCCAGCTTCTGACGAGCAGAAGCTCTTTGAGCTCGGCCAGGCCTGGTGCGAATTCAGCAGTGACGTGGCCGAGTTCATTCAGCAGGCGGAGACGGCCGCCAAAGCCGCGCTGAGCGGCAACGAGGGTGCCGATATCGAGGCATTCCGTGCCTGGTGGGGCCAACAGGAGAGCCCTGTCGACAGCCTTCAGAGCAACGGAACCGGCGCGTTGGTCGGCGGTGCCGGGCTCATGATCGCTGCCGCGATCGTACTGGCCCTGAAGATCGCGGTCATTGTGCAACTGGTCCTGCTGGCGATCCAGATCGCGCAAGCAATCGCCACCGCTGGCCCGACGTTCGGCGCCTCGCTGCTGGAGATTCCGGTGTTCCAGACGCTGACCCGCACCATCGTCGGCAACCTGATGCAGGAAGCCCTCTGGCGGTTGGCCGATGGTTAGGAACCGCACCGGCAAGATCGCCGCCAAGTTCGCCCGGGAATGGGTCAGAGACCTCAAGAAGGTCAAGCGGCGACGCCGCGGAAATCCGGACGCACGGCCGACCAGAAACGCTTCTCCCGCGCGGCAGGCCTCGTACCGTGCCCGTCAGGAGGCCGACCGCCAGCAGCGCAACGGACGGGTCAATGGCACCGCCGAGGCCGTGACCACGGCTGATGGGCGGCACACCGCCGTCTCGGTGAGCGACGGCCCCGACCGGATCTATCCGCACAACCGCGAGGTGGCCGGTGCGCTCGACCGGGTGCCGCAGAACCTTCGCGCGCCGTGGCACGGCAACTGCGCGTTACCGCAGTCGTTGTCAAAGCTGCTGGACCGGGGCATCGACCCGCGCGGTGGCGCGATTGGGGCCGCACGGATTCGCGCTCCGGGTAACCCCGGACACGGCGCGCACAACCCGTGCTGCAACAGTTGTAAGTCGTTGCGCAACGAGTTCGACCTGAGAGAGGTGCTGTGATGCGGGGAGATGACCGCGCACTGCCGGACCGTGCGGCGCAAGCCCTCAGGATGGCGGGTTGGTCACCACGCCGCCGGATGGACGTCGGCGAGTGGGAGTCGGCGCTCGCCCCGGAGGGCTTTGCCATGCACGCTCCCGCGCGAGCTTTCCTCACCGAGTTCGGTGGACTGGTCGTGCCGGTGAGCGGTCCCGGTCGGGACTCGGCCCGCATCGGTCTACGGCTCGACCCACTGTTGTGCCTCGGTCAGAAGGTCTGGTTCGACAGCCTCTCCGGATCCACGGCCGGTCTGCTCTACCCGCTCGGCGAGGAACACGACGGGCACGCCAGCCTGGCCATGGACGAGGAGGGCACGATCTATCTGCTCTTCAACGACCAGATCAAGAGGATCGGCCCCGGCCTGACCGGCCTGGGCCGACTGCTCGAGGGCGAAGAGGCCCCGGCCGGGCGTTAACGGGCCGCAGTCAGCGAGGCTGCTTGGCGCTGCTGATGAACGCCGACCAGGCGGCCGGCGCGAAACTCAACACCCCGGCATTCGGAGCCGTGGAATCGCGAACGTCGACCCCGGCAACAGCCGACGTGGCCCGCTTGGCCGCCGCCATCGGACTGACCCGGCGCTGGCGCGCTGTTCGGGTCGGTGTACGGAACATCGACGACCGTAGACTGCCCGCCGTGGGATATTCCGTGTGGCCTTCCGGCCGTCTGCACCTACCGGAGTCGGACGACGCCGCCGCAACGGCCGCCGCCAAGGCAGCCATGGCCGAACAGAGTCGTTGGTACGAGCCCGACATGACTGACGTGAGTGACCGGATCGTCGACATAGCGAGCGAGGCCAGGGCCTCGATCACCCGCGACGGGGACTGGATCGAGTTCGATCACGACGACGCGGGCGACCCCAAGTGGTCGCACCAGGCCATCGCCTTCTACGTCGCGATCGCGCCGTTCGTTCGCTCCGGCGTCGTCCACTTCGACGGTGAGGACGGTGCCCACTGGTCCTACACCTACGCCGACGGACGGATGACCCAGCAGGGTTGGCTCGGCTGGGACGGATCGGTCGAGCCGTTCGGCGAGTACGTGGATCCCCCGTCCCTGGAGTAGGGAGGGGCAGAGCCTTGAGGTCTTGCTGCCCTAGCCTGGCCGCTCGCAGAAACCACCGCCTGCCGCAAGCATGGATCCGAGGCGTTCGCTGCCAAGCCAGCGGCGCACGGAAGATCGAATAAGCTGCCCGCGTGACGCGACACGTCCGTGACGCACCGTCCAACCTGAGTGTCCGGGCTCGCCGCTTCGTGGCGGTCCATGGAGTTTGGCTCGACGTGCCCTCTGTCAGTGACTGGCGCGAGCAGTGGGAGGCCAACGGCATTCCGTCGGAAGTCGTCGACCGGGCGGAGAGCTATCAGGCTCGCTGGGGCGGACTCGCCCTACCTCCGTCGTTCAGCTACGACGGAGGGCCGCGAATGCTGCGTGCCGACACACCGGAGTGGGAGAACGACCTCCCCGAACCGGACTGGTGGTTCGAGGCAGGACCGCAACGAACGGCGTTGCCGTACTCCTTCCTGATCGGACCTGACGGAAGCTTCGGCATCGCCATGGACAGTTGGGTGCCTCTGCACGTCCGCATCGAAGGCTGGGTCGAGTCACTGGCACTCGCCCAGTCGGCAGAGCAGATCGCAGAGACGGTTACCAGGCTTTCTGGCGACGCGGTTGCCGACCTTGACCTCTCCGATATGCGACCCGTGCCAGAGACGGCCGGCATTGTCGACACCTGGTGGCATGGGGCAGGCTCTCTGATCGCGATCTACAACGGCGAAGCGGAGCTGTTCGGACGTCCCGACTATCGGGTTGCGCGCGTCTACTCCGGCAACATCGACATGGAGTGGCTGTAGGAGGCATGGATCCGAGGCGTCTGAGGAGGCTGTCGCCCGTGGCAGAGCGGGATGAGCTCGATGTGGCCCGACGTCGCTTGCCCGTGGGTGAACACGTCACGGGCCAGGTCGTCCGTGTACCGAGGCCCGGAGCGATCGGGCTGCTCGTGGACCTGGGCCAGGAGCTGGAGGGCTTCGTTGACGTCCTCGTCCTGCCTCATGACCCGGCCGAGTGGCCTTCGGTCGGCGCAGTGATGACGTTCGAGGTTCTCCAGCACCGGCCAGGCCAGGTGCGTCTCTTCCCACTCGACGCGTCGTTCCGCTCCCGGACCTACCTCCCCGCCAGCACGAGCAACGAGGAGTGGCTGGTCCTCAAGATGCGCTTCCCGATCGGCTCTGCGGTCACCGCCACCGTCACCCACGTCTTCACCTCGAACAGGGAGTATGTGGTGCGGTTCGAAGACTGCTCATCAGCCCTGGAATGGACCGGCGAGGCCCCGATGGTTGGCGCCACCGGCAGGTACACGATCACGCGCCACCTGGATCACACCCGACGCGTCGTACTCACGCCGGCCGATCCAATCCAGGATTGATCTGGACCGGCATCCTTGCCAACCGCCCGCTCATCATCGGCTCGACGCGATCGGCTCAGGGCCCGTCCGCGACCGCACTGCATTGCACTGCACCGGTGGAGATCTGGAACGGACGCTCGATGTGAGCCTTGCTCGGCGTTGCTAGCGTCGTGGCTAGGTCTGAGGGCGAACAGGCAGGACGGACGCCATGGCCAGCAGCGGAAGTACAGCTAGCTCGGCGAATCGGCGGGCTCGCGCGCCGATGTTCGTGATCGGCAGCGTCGTGGCGTTGGTCGCCCTCATCGCGCTGGGGTACCGGCTGAGTACCGACCCGCGGGTCGGGCACGAAGCGGGCGTCATCCGCGTGGTGCTGGCTCCGGGAGCCTTTCTGGTGCTGTCCTGGCTCGTCCGCCTAATTCAGTGGTGGGGTGCCGCTCGTGCTCCCGCGAGGCGGGTCCTGGTGACCGCGCATCTGGCGCAGGGAGGGCAGCCGGGAAGCGCGGGGCGGGTCACCGCTGCGGCGCACGCCGTAAACGCCGCCGGCGGGTCCGACACCAGCCCCAAGGGATACTCCGTGTGGCTGACGGTGGGCGGCCGGGGCAGGGGCGTCGTCCTACACCAACGTGTCGTCTGGGAACCGTGGTTGCGCGAGCTGACCAGGTCGCGTCCGGCTACGATCCGGCACGGGCCCGGCGTCAGCGTGGTCGACGTGGCCGGGTACGGGCGGCTCTGGCCCGCGAGTTTCACGCTGCTCCGTCGTCCCTACGGGGTCAGCCTCATTCCGTTCCGCAAGGCCCATGAGTTGCCGAAGAGCGGGAGCCTCTCGTACGGCCGTCTGGCCTACCTTTTTCTCGTGTTCCTCGCGCTCGGCCTGGCCGACCTCGTCGGCCACGGTATGTGGGCGCTGCTCGGGTGGTGGGCGGCGTACCTCGTCGCCTCGATGGCCGCCATCGGAGCCTGGTTCGGCCTCGTTCCGCCCGGCGTGCGTTGGGAAGCAGCCCCTCGGGGCCACGTCGCGACGACCTCCTGACCACGGACGCGATCGAGCGAACAGGCGGCGCCCTCGGCCAGAGCCTCGTCTCCCCATCAGAAACGGTCGCCTGCTCCTGCGGCCACACTGCGGGCCTTGGAGCCATCTCCGCCATGAGGCCGGGGCCGTGCCGGCGCGACCCGCCTTGCGGTGCTCACTCGGCAGTGGTCAGGGGAACTCGCTGCCCTTGCCTCGCTTCGAGGACTACCCGTTGACCCAGAGGCTGAGCCAAGTTCAGATTGGCAGTTCGTCGGTAGCCGACAAGCGTGCATACCTCGTTGGCGGCGTGAGGCTGGGCGATAACGATGACGACGACGGCGTTGGCAGACTCGACCGCCTCAGCGTGGTAGTCGGCACCGCACGGTCTGGTTGCCGGCTCCCGAGTGCCAGTGAAGGTGACAGTCAACCGGGTGCTGGCCCTGGCACTGGTGGCTGATTCGATGGAGATGCCGGGTGGGGAGTTCCATGGCGGCGGCGTCACGGTGACGGTGGCTGCACCATCAGCGTTGATAACCGCCTGCTCATAGCGGGCCAGGGCCTCACCCGCTTGCTGGCGCATCTCCCCCAAGCTTTCCCCCTTGGGCAGTGCACCCTCATGCGGGTCGTTCACCTCCGAGCTGCAACCAGCCAGCACCACCACGGCCGCACCCCAGAACAGCCAGCGCCGGCGAACCACCATCAAGCACCTCCGCATCGCCTGAGCACACCGGCCGAATCCGCAGGGTCGACCGGTGTGCGGCCTTCGGCAGCCATCAGGGGGTCGATGGCGACCAACAGTATCGACGGAGGGCTGGCTGTCCAGACCAACCGTCAAGCATCAGGTGAGACTAGACAAAGCCGTCGATGGCTGCCCTCCGTCGGCTGTCGTGCGACAGTCGTCCGCCAACCGAACCGCGACGTCAGCGCGGATGGCGGCAGGAGACAAACTTCTGGGCCAGCCCGGTAGGCGCCGATCGCGTACCTTGCACCCATGCCAGTGCCATTCCCCGACACGATGCAGGAGGCGGCGGCCCCTACTCCACCACATCGCCGCCTCGCCACGGTTGCGTTCTCTCTGGCGCTGGTCGCCGTAGGGCTGATCGGCGGCTTCGGGGCGGCCAAGCTCGGCGATGATCCGCACACTGCCAAGGCGGAGCTGCTCGTCGGGACGGTCACCTGGTCGAACGACGAGACCAGGTCCATCGCGTTTGCGCAAGACGGGGCGCCGCGGGGCCCTCTCGATGGCGACACGATCTACTCGGTAATCGCCGAAAGCTGGCAGGACGCGCGCGGGACACTGCACAACGACGGCACGTATCCCACCTGCCTGGTCGGCGAGGAGAACGAGCCCGCCTCAGCGGACCAGCGCCGTGTCGAACTTGAAGTCCTACACCGAGACACGGGCGGCGCTCAGCCACAGCACATCGCCGTTCACGTCCACTGCCTCGATTGATGGCATCGGACCTCGATGCGGCTCGCCTGGTTCGTCGGAACCATGGCCGACCAGAGGTAAGTGGTGGGGCGGGCGGGACTCGAACCCGCGACCGAGGGATTATGAGTTAGACGCCAGTCAGGTTTGATGGTGATCGGCAGTCGGCAGGTGTGTCTATCTGTCCAGGTAGACACACCTGCCGCTCCTCGGCTGTACCGGGGCGTGACACGGTGTCCAAAGGCGTCCGGGCTCACGGCGGGCTCACAATTGGCGAGCGTCCGTCTCGGACCCAAGATCCTCGACCACCCGAACAAAGTTCCGCACCACCACGGAGCCCGTCGGCATGCCCGACGTTGTTCGGCCGGGCTGAGGTTGCTGGCCCTCGATCCTGGCCGGCCGCGGCTGGCCGCTGCAAGGCCCACCGTCCCAGCCGTTCAGTGCCTCGCAGGTATCTCCGAGTGGGCCTGTACGGGTCGGCGCCGATCGGCCGGCCCGGCGGATCGGGCCAAGGATTTTCCCAGAGCCCGTGTAGGCCTTCTGCACAAATCGGGCCACTGTGAGTTAGCGCGCATCGCAGCAACGACCAGCAGCATCCAATGCTGTTAGACACCCACCCCCAGACGACGGTGACACGTCAGCGGCGGCGGGCTCAAAAAGCAGGACCTGCCGATCCACAAACGTGGGGTAGGTCCGCCTTCCGACCGTAGCATCCGCTGGCCGCGCTCAGCTGCCGCCCGGCAGCGCCCGAACGATAGCAGCCGTGTCCCTCGCGCAGTCATTGTCGGCGTTGACCTGCTCTCGGGCGGAAGGCCGGGTGCGGTTGCTGGCCCTTGATCCTGGCCGGCCGCGGCTGGCCCCTCAAGGCCCACCGGCGCAGCCGCGCCAGTGCGCCGTACTGAGCGCGAGGTGGGCCTGTGCGGGGCTGCGCCGATCGGCCGGGCCGGGCGGATCGGGCCAGCACCGCCCACCCGGCCGTTCCCGCGCCGTGTAGGGCGTCCTTATGGTTTGGGAAGGACGTTTTCTGTTATGACGACCACTCTGTTGTCCCGACCCGTATCGGACGAGCTCAGCATCGCCGAGGTCACGGCCCCCGCGGATCCCGCGGGCCCCCTGGTCCGGGCCCAGTACCTCGACCCTCGCGACCTGGTCGATAACCCGCGTAACCTGCGCACGGACGTCGGCGATCTGAGTGACCTGACCGCCTCAATGGCCGTGGTCGGAGTTCTCTGCCCGTTGGTGGCCATCCCGGGGCCGGACCAGCCGGATGCCTTTCAGCTGATCATCGGGCATCGCCGAAAGTACGCGGCGATCGAGCTCGGCATGGAGCAGGTGCCGGTGTGGGTCGCCTCCGACGAGGGTGCGGCGGCGCAGATCGTCGCGCAGCTCGCCGAGAACGGCCACCGGGTGGGGCTGACCCCCACGGAGGAGGCTGAGGCGTTTCACCAGCTGACCCTGCTGGACTGGTCGCCCGAGCAGATCGCCACGGTGCGGGCGATCCCGGCGGCGAAGGTGAAGCAGACCCTGAAGCTGCGGGAGCTGCCGCAGGCGGCGCGCGGCGCCGCCGACGCCGGCACCCTGACACTGGAAGATGCCGCCGCGCTGTCCGAGTTCACCGAGGACCCGGCCGCCCTGGATCGGATTCTGAAGGGCACCGGGGCAAGTTGGGGATTCCGGCACGCCATCGCCGCCGAGCGATCGAAGCGGACCTTCACGGCGGCGAAGGAGCGGGCGAAGGCGGAGTTGGTCCTCGCCGGGGTGAAGGTGACGTCGAAGCCGAAGGGTTACCCCTACAGCGGTACGGCAGTAGCCGCCACGCAGCTCGCCGACGCCAACGGCAACCCGCTCGCCCCAGAGACATACTCCACGTTGGCGGGGCTCGCGGCGTTCGTCGAGAAGATCGGCGACCATGCCCAGACGACTTTCTACTGCGCGGAGCCGGACCGGTACGGCTACCAGCGCCTGAGCTACGGCAGCCGTCGAGGGATTTCGGAAGAGGAGCGTGCCCACCGGGAGGCGGCCGAGCAGGCCCAAGCTGACTACCTCGCCGGTCTGACGGTCGCGGCGGAAGTACGGCGGGAGTTCTACCGCACCGCGTACGGGTCGGCGCGGGCGGTGAAGCGGCTCTTCCTGGAGGCGCTGCAGGCCACCGTCGTGGATGGGTTGCGGTTTCACGACGTCGACGGCCTGTACGCCACTCTCGGTGGCGTAGACGGTGCCGCTGCCGTGACGGCTCGGGAGGAAAAGCTGCGCCGCTGTCTGGTGGCGCAGTGGATCTGCGTCCAGGAACGCAACCTTGGCTACGCGGCCCGCGATGAGACGTGGGCCCTGGATGACGAGGCAGCGGTGGCGTGGCTCGACCAGCTCGTCGCCGACGGCTACACCCTCTCCGAGGCGGAGACGACGCTACGGGAGTCGCTGGGCCGCGACCCACAGGACGAGCTGCCCGACGACGGAGACGCCGATGACTCCACGCCTGCGGACTCTGAGGACCCCGACGTCGACGATGTCGCCGCGGAGACCGAGCAGGTCGGCAGGGCTGCCGACGAGCTGATCGCTGCACCACACTCCGCGCGGCAGCGCGAGCCCGAGGCGACAGCGCCGGAGGCAACGGGCTCCGAGGCCGACGACCTCTCTGACGCCGATGAGCTGATCGACGTCGAGAAGCAGACCTCTAACGACGAGCCCTCGAGCGACAACTCCTGATCTTCCCTATCGGCGGGGTCCACGCGCAGTGCGTGCACCCCCGCCGACTTCCGTGCCGACCCGACTCCCCCGCGCGGGAGAGGCCCGTCACCGCACCAACTCTCGACATCTCCGATTGGAGCCCTGTGTCCACTGATGCTGACTTGTTCTCTGAAGTCGATGACCGTGAGCGCCGTCTGGCGCTGATCCGCCGACGGCAGATCCTGCTGGCGTTCGAGGAGTACGGGCCCGGCTATCACCGGGTCACCGGCGATGGCTGCCGGTACGTCGCCGAGATCGTCGAAGCGACCCCCGCTGAGTGGGAGTGGATCTACGAGCACGCCCGGACCCACCCCGAGGTGCTGATCCAGGCTGGGCCGGGCCGCAACCCCGTGCAGTGGCGACAGCTGCGCCGCGAGCAGGGCGAAGTGGCGTTCCGCGCCGCCGACGCCGCATTTATCGCCAGCGACGCCACCGCAGCCCTCAATCACCTCGACGAGGCCCGCGCGCTCGGCACCATCGGGCCCGAGCAGTGGGAGCGACTACGCCTGGCCGCCATGACCGCCGCTGACGCCGGCCGCTGACTCCCTCAACGACCTCGACCTCCCCACCTCCAGATTCTCTTCGAAGGGACCCATCCCTCATGTCTTCGATGATCACTGTTCCGGCGCACCGCAACGTCGACCTCGACCAGCTACGCCGCATGCTCACTGACCAGTCAACCCGGGCCTTGGACGTCAAGGCCGGCGCCGGGCGAATGCGTGCCGTCGGCGGCAGCCTCGTCTTGGACGGCACCGAGCCGCAGCTCGGCCCGGAGGGGGTGACGATGACCTCCGGCACCTACAGCGTCAACGACGTCGCCACCGCCGGCCTCGCCGACAAGCTCGGCATCCCCGTCGCGTACCTACGGCGCCTCGCCGCCGAACACCCCGACCTGTTCGACGACAACGTCAACGGCTGGCTTGCCCGCGACCCCCGCAGCTTCCTCATCCGCTGCCTGCGCAACGACACCGGCGGCGGGGTCGTGCGGGCGGTCCTGTCCGACCGGTACAACCGCATCGACAACCTCGACGTTCTCTTCGCTGCTCTCGACGGGATCCGCCGCGCGAACGTGCGGGTGCAGTTCGCCGGCTGTGACCTGACCGACCGGCGCATGTACCTGCGGGTCTACTCCCCGCAGGTGCAAGTTGCGGCCCCCCGTCTGCTGGCCCGTTACCGGTCACCGTTCGACGGGCGGGCCGGCTCCGAACTGCCGATCGTCTCAGCCGGGTTCCTGATCTCGAACTCCGAGACCGGGGCGGGTGCATTCAGCATCGCTCCGTGGGTGCGCTTCGAGGTCTGCCGCAACGGCATGGTCATACGCCGCAACGCCCTGCGCCGTACCCACATCGGCTCCCGCATGACCGGCTCAGACGGAGTCGTCACCGCCTCCGAGGAGACCAACCGTCGCACCCTCGACCTGATCACCTCCCGTACCACCGACGCAGTCACCGCCTTCCTCGACGCCGACTACATCACTGAGGTTCTGCGCGAGCTCGACACTGCCGCCGGCATCCCCGTCACCGACCCCAACGCCACCCTCAAGATCATCGGGCAACGCTTGAAGTACTCCGAGGAGCAGCAACGCGACATCCTCGCCCACTTCATCGCCGGCGCCGACCCCACCGCCGGTGGGGTCATGCACGCCGTCACCTCCGTCGCCCAGACCCTTTCCGACGCCGACGCCGCCCACGGTCTCGAGGCCACGGCCGTCCAGGCCCTGCACCTCGCCGCCACCGCCGCCTAAACCACCCTCTCGCACATCCGCGCGCCCGGACCCATTCGCAGGTCCGGGCGCGCCGTGTACTCGCCCAGGAGCCACCCTCATGAACCACACACCTCCTCGCCCCCGATCCGACAACGCCCGACAGCGGGACACGAGGCCGTTCGTGATCATGGATTGGATGCAGTTCCGTCTCGCCGTCGGCGCGGCCCTGGCGCACGGCCCTGCCCGCGTCGACCAGATCCTGCTGACCACGGACGGGCCAGCGCTGCTCACCGTGGTCGGCGACGACGGGGCCGTGAATCAGCTGGCCTACGACGTCAACCGGGCGCGTACATGGGTCATCGCTGTCTGTGCCCCCGGCGGTGTCCTGCGGCCGGTTCGCGGCGCGGCCTGCGATCAGGTCAGGTTCCGGCTCGCGGGAGGCCACCCGCATCTGGTCTACGAACTCCTCGCCCTCGCCCTCGCCCACCGCCCGATGACCATCGTCCGCGGTGCCTCGGCGGACTTCCCGGCCCAGGGGCCGCGGTGACTCCCCTCGACAGCTACCGCGATGCCGTTGGCGAGAGAGGGCGGGGCCGGTGAGCGTCGACCTGGAGGCCGTCGCGCACCTGGCGAGGCGCGACCGGCGACTGGCCCGCCAGTTCCTCTCCGCCCAGCAGGCCCAGGCCGCCGAGGCAGCGAGGATCGCCGCCGCTGACGCCGCGATGCAGCGTCAGCTCCAGGCAGCAGAGCGGCAGCAGCACCTCGCGGCCCAGACCCGCGCCGCCCAGCGCCGCGAGGCCGAGGAGAGAGCCGCCGATCGGCGAACCAGCCACGAGGCCCGCGCCCGCGCCGCCCGACAGCGGGCAGCGCGCTGGCGGCACCGAACCGCTTCGCTCGTCGGGTACGTGCGGGGGCACGCCGATGACGTCTACGCCGCGACCATGTACGTCCTGGCTGTCGGCGGCGCCGTCTACGGACAGATCACCGCAGCCCAAGCCCGCGGCTGGCCACTGCTCGCCGGAATCGTCGTCGCCATCGCAATCGAGGGCCTAGCGCTGGTCATGGCACTGACCGCGCAGAAGATGCGCCTCGCCGGGGAAGCCGCCCGCGCCCCACGCGCCCTGACCTGGCTCTGCGCCGCTACAGCCGCCGGCATTAACTACCTCGGCCACCAACATGTCAGCCGCGTCGGCGCTGGGCTCCTTGCCGTCCTGTCCCTCGCCGGGATCGTGGTCTGGGAGATCCGCAGCGGTGCCCGACACCGCGTCGAGCTGCGCCGCCGCAGGCTCCTACCCGATCCGCCGGCTGCGTTCGGGTGGCGCCGCTGGCTCCGATACCTGCCCAGCACCGCTGCAGCCTGGTCCGTCGATGTTCGCGACCGTGTCAGCCCTCGCGCCGCCTACCTGCTGCGGAGGGCCGCAGCCGAGCGACAGGCCCAGCGGGCCGCCGCGAGGCGCAACCAGGTCCGCCGGCTGGCACGCCGCACGGTCCGCGTCGCAGCCCGGCGGGGCGACACCGGCGCCGTCCTCGCATCTCTGACCTGGCTCGCCGAACACGGAACGAGCCGCCCGATCCCCGCCCTACCCCACCAACAGATCCACCACGAGACAGGACAGGTCCCGGACCAGTCCTCATCACCGCAGGACCGCGCCTGCACCGAGTCGGACCGCACGGTTGCTTCAGGGAAAGCGTTTCCGGTGCAGGCCCGGACCCGGCCAGCGCCGGACTCTGCGCTACCCGCAGGCTCGGACCCGGCAGAGCGGACGGTCCCGGCGCAGGACCGGACCGCGGTCGACAGGGTCCGCGGTGAACAGGACCAAGGCCACGGTCTCCCGGACCAGTTCAACGCCGAGTGGTCGTCGCAGCGGACGTCGGCTCCGTCCTCCGGCTCCGGGGGCGCCCGTGCGCCGTCGGCCGTCGAGGCGGACTACCGGGTCGAGGTCTGGAGCGTCGGCGACAGCGGACCGGGACCGCGAGAGACTCCTTCAACGGTTCCCGGCCCGCAGCCCGCGGAATTAGCCGGGCGCTCGACCCGCCGGGACGGTGCCGACCGGCTACGGCCACGATCGGTACCAGACGTTACGGACCTGATGGACCCCGGACGTCGAGTCGCGGACCGCCTGAGCGCTCACGGCGTGACGCTGTCCCGGTCGGTCCTGATCAAAGGGCTGCGCACCGATGGGGTCCGCGTTTCTACCGACCGTGCGACGGCTCTCCTTGCGGCGCTCCGGGCTGACGGACCGGCAGTCCTCCCGTCGCCGCAGGACTAGGCAAGCCCTTGTTTTCGGTATCCGGCCGGCGTCTCGCCGGCTGGCACCTCTCACCCTCCACGCGGCCTCGAGCAACGCCCAACGCTGCGACAGCACAAAGTCCACGAACAGCCTCTAGGAGAAGCACTGCGATGCCCGACCTTCACCCCGCTTCGACCAGACCAGGAGGGCTGCCGATGAGCGGCCACATCCGCCACCCCCGCGACCCACGCCAGTCCGTGTGCGGCCAGCCCGCCGCCGACGTTCTTCGATGGGAGACCGAAGCCCCACCTCGCAGCGGCTACACCTGCGAAGACTGCTACACCCTGCTCGCCGAAGCCGCCCGACCCGACGACGCCAACCACCGGCCCGGCGACCCCACCCTCATCGACGCGCTGCGTCAGATCGTCGCCAACCGGCAACACGCCAAGATCAACGGCGTCTTGGTTGACCTGTAGTCAGCCAGCGTCACCGTCCTCATCTGGGACCGGCTCCGCGCCGACAACCAGCAACGACTGCTCGCCCTGCCGCCGCACGAGCTGATCCTTCGCTGCATCGCCATCTACACCCGCCTCACCGAGAAGGGAACCAGCCAGTGAACGGCGGCCGACCACCGCAGTTGTTCCACTTCGGGCGATGGGTCTTCGAAATCGACGCGGCCAAGGCTCTGATCGCCTCGGCGCCTCGTGACACCCTGCCCCTCGACGTCGGCACGTGGTCGCCCGTGTACGGGCCTACCCCACCTCGACAACGCAAATCTGCGGACGGCGAACGTCATCGGCCCGACCAGCAGCGCCCTCAACCGGACCTTCGCCATGGCCACCGACCTGAGCACACAACTGACCGTGGGGCAGATCCACATCACCTGCCAACCACCCGCCCTGCTTCTCGTCGACGGGACACACTGGCTCTACCGCGCCTGGCGCGAACGGGTGCCACAGCTATCCACCTACCTGCTCACGACCGCAGAGACTGACCAGATCAAGTCGAGGCGGTAGACAGCGCACCTCAAGGATTCCCGAGCCGCCCGCTTCCAATCGACAGCACGCAGACGCTGACACCTGCGTTCAAAGCAGCCGAAGCTGCCCTCGCCGGAATTGGACCGTATACAGGCGCAGCAATGGGACCCTCACGCTCCGCAGCGGCAGTCAGCCGGTGTGCGTACTGGCCCTCGATCCTGACCGGCCGCGGCTGGCCCCGCAATGCCCACCGTCGCAGCCTCTCGTGATCTTCGAAAGTCGACCGGGTGGGCCCGTGCGGGCTGCGCCGATCGGCCGGCCGGGCGGATCGGGCCAGCATCGCCCGCCCGGCGACCCCCTCACCTCAAGAACCTTGGAAGCACCCATGACTGAACTTCACACCGTGGCCCTGCCTGACCCGTTCGGCGAGCTGACCCTCACCCAGACCCCGGACCTCACCAGCGGGCAGGTCCGCTACGTCATCTCCGGGCGCCGCGCCAGCGGCGCCTTCACCATCGAGCCCGCCTTCGCCGACGAGGAGCTGATCCCGACCCGGATCTGGGTCCGCTGCGGCCACGAACCCACGGACCCGGTCAACACGGGCCCGCTTATCAATCGGCCGGTGATCAACGGGATCACCATTGCCGGCATCGCTGACCTGGACCCGGATCAGCAAGACCCAGTCCGGCGATGGCACCTGACGGTCTACCGCGCCGGCAGCACGCGAGTCGCTGCCCTGGTGCCGGACAGGACCTCGGAGTACGCCGCCGCGATCATCACTGTCCTGCGCACCATGTGGGCTACGCACCCGGTGCGTCATACCCTCGTCATCACCTGGGCACGTCTGTGCGCCGAGCAGCGCGCCGAGTACCTCCTGCGCGACGAGCTGGCGCACCGCTACCGCAGACGCGACGAACTCTCCGCCGAGATCCACCGCTACGAGCGGCGCGTCACAGACCTTCGCGCCCTGGCCACGGCCGGCGCCGATGCCGAATCGAGCAGCGGCAACGGACAGCCAGCACTGCAAGCGACACAGGTTGGCACCGCCCACGCCGTTGCCGTCGGAAGCGGGGCCTGACCGATGACTCTCGACGACTTCGTGGACCTGCCGGGTCTGGGCCGCGTCACGGTGACCGAGGAACGGCGTCCGCGCGGCGTGGTCGCCTACCGAGTCTCGGCCGCTGAGCTGTACGGCACGGTCCTATTCAAGCCGAACGTCCTGGATCAGCAACTCGGCCCTGACCGAGTCATCGTGCAGCTCGGCGACGGCGAGCATGTGCTGGCCACCCACTTGACGAACCTGCTCGTCGTAGGCGGCGTCACCCTCGTCGGCGGCGGCAGCGCGAGAGACCTCGACACGGCGTCCCGGCCGCTGCGGCTACGCCTGGCGCCGGAGAAGGCCGCCGATCAGTCGACGGCCGGTGGCGCGGCGGCCGTCCACCACGCCCATGCGCTGTGTCAACTGCTCGCCTCCCGCTACCGGCGACTGGACCGGCTCGCGCTTATGCGCGCCGCCGCCTAACACAAGGAGTTTGTCGTGTCTCATGTCCCCACCTTCACGGTACGGTCGCAGGCGGAACTGCTGGGCCTGGTGCCCTACCTGCTGGGCTACCACCCCGATCAGAGTCTCGTCGCGCTGTTCTTGAAGGCCGACCGGAGAGTCGCCGTCGCGGCCCGGGTCGACCTCGCCGCCCCGATGGCGCAGGTCGTCGAGGCCTTCCGCGACGTCGCCGATCGGACGGCGGCGCAGACCCTCGTCCTCGTCGGCTACGGCAACCGGGACGTCGCACCGACGGTCACGGCGGCAGGTGACGCCCTGGCCGCGCACCTCACCGTCAGCCAGACGCTCCTGGTGATCACCGACCGTTACTTCTGCCTCGACTGTCCCTGCGACGCCACCGAGGGTGTCAGCTTCGACGCGAAGGCGACCGCGACTGCCGCCCAGTCGACCGTCGAGGGCCTCGTCGCACTACCGAGTCGCGACGCCCTGCTCGCGCTCACCGATCCCGACCCGGCACAACAGACCGCCGTCGCCGCAGCCATTGCCGCCCTTCAGCCCGCCTCCGACGAGCCGGCGACGCTGCGAACACTGCTTGACCGGGCCCGAAACGGCCACCGCCTCACCGTCGAGCAGGCCGCCCGCCTGGCGATCCTGCTGACCGATCCGCACAACCGAGACACGGTACGGCGGGCCACGTCGGGGGCGATGTGGGAGCGGGATCTGTGGCTGGATCTGACCCGCCGCATCCCCGACGAGTACGTCACCGCTCCGGCAGGTCTCGCCGCCTGGTGCGCGTGGCGACTCGGCGACGAGACCCTCGCTCTCGCCGCGGCCCGGCGGGCACTCACCGTCGACCCACAGGACCGGATAAGCCGCATCGTGGCGCTCGCCGCCGGCAGGCACATACCCGCCCGCGACCTGGCCTTCCTCGGAACCTGCGACTTCGACGCCGCGCGCGCCGAGTGACGCGTTCCCCGTCGCGCCTCCGCACAGCCAACCCTCCGGGCCGAAGCAACCAGGCCCCGACCTTGATCCATCCCGCCCGCACCACTGCCTCTGGAGTACCTCGTGACGCCGCAAGCTGCCCTGACCAACACCGGCCTGATGCAACGCCATCGCACCCCGACAGTCGCCGACCACGGGGATCTGCGGTCGCACCACACGACGAACGGCCAGCAACACCCGGACACAGCGATCGTCGACGCGCTCACCGCATTCCTCAACCGTGAAGCCGAGCCATCCGGCGCAGACGCGTTGGAACTGATGAGCAGCCTCATCGACAGCAGCGGCCGGCCGCTGCTGGCCGAAACCTGGGCCGTCAACGCCGCGGTCAGCGAGGACCGATACGGCGTCCCGACCGCCACGATCACCGCCGGCCCCGTCACCCTCACCGTCACCCCAGTCCCGGGCACCGCTGCGCCGCTCAGCGTCGCGATCGCCACCGAGAACGGCGAGTACGTCAGGCTCGACCTCACGGTCAACCAGCACCCCGTCCACCATCCCGCCGTCCTGGTGCCATGCCCAGCCTCGACAGATTCGTCGGGCCCGAACCGCACCCATGACCACCTGAGGACCCTCCGATGACCACCCCGACCCAAGCCCAGGGGCCGACCGCCGCACCAGCCACCCAACCGCACCCACCGCAGGACCTGCGATCCGAGCCCGTCCTCAACGTGGCCCTTCGTTACGCCACCGCCGGTATCCCCGTGATGCCCCTGCACACTCCCCAGCGTGCTGGTGGCTGTAGCTGCCGGCGGGCGCTCGCCTGCCCGTCACCCGGCAAACACCCCAGGCTGCGGCACGGGCTGCGAGATGCCTCCACTGACCCCGCTCTCGTACGGCAATGGTGGACGAGGTGGCCCGACGCGAACATCGGCCTCGCCACCGGCAGCCTGCTCGACGTCTGCGACATCGACACCGCAGACGGACTCCGAACCGTCACGGCCATCTTCGACAACGCCCGCTCGAAGGGGCCTGTCGTACGAACCGGATTCGGGTGGCATCTCTGGTTCGCCGCGACCGGGCACGCCAACCGCGTCGGCGTGATACCCGGGGTGGACTGGCGTGGACGCGGCGGCCTCGTCGTCGCACCGCCGTCGCTGCACCCCACCGGTCGCCGGTACACCTTCACCCAACAGTTCGACCGCGTCCTGCCAGACTGCCCACCAGCCCTACGGCGACTGCTGTCACCACCGCCGGCCCCGGTGCCCGAACCGGCTACGGCTATCCCGGGGCGGATCGACGACCCCGACCGGTACGGGCTCGCCGCCCTCAATGGCGAGATCGGCAGAATCCTCGCCGCACCCCGGCCGGTCATCCGCGGCGGACAGCGGATCACCGCTGGCGGCCGGAACACGGCCCTGCACCTCGCGGCATTCCGCCTCGGACAACTCGCCGCGCACGACGGGCTAGACGCACAGGTGGTGTGGCCCCGGCTCGCGGAAGCCGCGCACACCGTCGGCCTGTCGGCGGCTGAGGCTCGTACGACGATCGCCTCCGGCTGGCGAGCCGGACTACGCCGCCCCCGGGCAGTAACCCGGGGACGACAACCGCGCCGTGGGAATACGAGCCCTCACCCAGGCCGCCGCCTTCGTCTTGCTGTCACCAGTCGTCCTTCGACATGAAGTCGTAGCCGCCGTTGTCGATCGTGTCTTCCATCGCCCGGACGGTCTCGTCGTCGCTCAACTCGGTCGCCGAGCTTCGGACAGGCCGCGCCTCGGTACGCCGGGCCGCAGCCCGAGCAGCGTCGCTCTGCGACTGTCGACGACGGCGCTCCTCCTCCGGCAGTCCCGCCCAGCGCGTCACTTGGGCACGGGCGGCGTCGCTCTGACCCTGCCGGCTGCGCCGCTCCTGCTCAGGCACATCCATGCGCGGTACGGCCGTCGACGGCGTTGCGCCATGTTCGTGTCGCGCGCGATCTGCGGCGCTCTGCGCCAGACGGCGGTCTCGCTCAGCCGGGGGTAGCTTCGCCCACCGAGGACGCACCTCACTCATCACCAAATCGTGACCGAACCAACACGACCAGTCCAGCACCCAGCGCCTACCAGTTGTTGAGTTCAGCCACCCCGCCGCCGTATGTCATTGGGGCGTCTGACTCGGCGCCCCGTGGACAGCAGCCAGACGCGGATGGTCTGCTCGCAGTCAGCATCTCGCCCCGGAACAAGCGACCTGGCCACAACACGTTCGGACGACGCTGCCGGGCGCAGAACGCCCCCACATCGTTTGGCTCCGTCCAAGCGTGCCGCTAGTGCCCCAACTCGGCGGCCGGCGAGGCCGGTACGACGTCCGGGCCCCGCTCGTCACGAATGAGGCGCACTGGCGGTGCTGGTGTCCCGGGTGGCGGCCGGGTGTCCGCTGCTGAGGGACCCGAAGGTCAGCCCACCCGGGCCGGGGCCGCTAAGCCCCCTTCCAAAACATCTTGGCCCCTTGTCTCGCTCCGCTCGACGCCAAGATCTTTTGGCCGGTTGCTTGCAGCCCCGGCCCCAGGGCGGGCTCTGACCGGCCCCGTCAGCGCGGCACCCCGGCGCCCCGGTCACCCGACCGGCCCGCCCGCCGCACACCAAGCGACAGGGAGCACGGTCATGCTGTTCAACCTCACCTTCGAAGGCAACCTCGCCGACGAGCCCGAGCTGCGCGTCACCCCCTCCGGCAAGGCCGTCTGCAAACTGCGGGTCGGCCACAACACCCGCCGCCGTAGCAACGGCGGTGAGTGGACCAACGGGCCGACCTTGTGGGTCACCGTCACCTGCTGGGAGAGCCTCGCCGAACGGTGCGCCGAGCACCTGCGCAAGGGCGACACGGTCATCGTCGAGGCCCGCGACGACCTCTCCGTCTGGGCCTACCAGTCACCCAACAGTGACAAGCCGGCCGGGCAGTTGCAGGTCACCGCCGGCAACGTCGCCGTCTCGATGCGGTTCGCCGGCGCCCAGTCCGCCCGCACCGCCAAGGCCGAGCAGGTCGAGGCCCCCTGGAGCGCCGACGACCGCGAGCTTGAGCCCGCCTTCTAGCCCTCACCGCAGGCGGGGCCGGCCGCGCCGGCCGGCCCCGCCCATCACCCCTCACCCGACCTGACTGTCTGGAGCATCGTCATGTCCCTGTTCACCTGCATCGTCGAGGGCCGGCTCACCGCCTCACCGCAGACCGGCCACACCCGCGACGGCCGCGAGTACGTCCAGTTCCCGATCGTGCACCGCGACCGTTACCGCGACCACAGCGGCAAGTGGGTCGACACCCGCGCCATGTTCTTCGAGGTCATGTGCTGGGGCGACCTCGCCGCCCGGGCCCGCAACCTCACCCGCGGCGACCAGGTCCTCGTCGAAGCCGGCCAACTCCTGCCCTACCTCAACGACTCCGACATGCCCAGCCTCAAAGTCCAGGCCCGCAACCTGTCGGTCTCCATGCGGTTCACCGACGCCCACGCCGGCACTGCGGTCAAGGCCCGCCGCGGCGACATCGTCACCACCCCCGACGGCGAGCAGTACGCCGCGCACCTCTACCCCGAGGTCACCACCGACCCACAGCTCCTGCACCGCTGACCACCACACCGGGCGGGCCGCTGCCCGCGGCCCGCCCGGGGATCAGTCCATCCGCCTGGTCGAACACCGAACACCCGCCCGACGCCCGGAGAACCTCTCATGACTCCTCCAGCCCGCCATCACTTTGCCGACGCCTATCGGGAGCTGGTTCGCGGCTGCGCGACGATCACCCAGGTCGTCCACGCCGCCCACCCCCAGTCGGGAGCCTGCCTGCCCCTGCCCGCGATCAGCCTCCCGCAGGACGCCGACGACGTACGCCGCCAACTCGACATGCTCATCGGCAACCTCTTCGACGAGCACGCCCAAGCCGTGAACCAGCAGTGGCTCACCGCCACCCGAACCTGCACCCACCTGACGGCAGACAACGTCATCGCCATCAAGGAGCTCTACTACGGCTGGTACCAACTCCTCGGCGCCCTCAACGCCCGCATGCAGGGCCAGCCCGGTCTCGACGATGTCGAAAAGCGCACCGCCAACCTCGCCTACACGCTGGTGACCTACCTCCGCGCCTACCCCACCGCACCGGTCAAGCATCTGCGCCTACGCCTCACCGGGCGACGCGCCCGCCCGTACGAGAGGTTGCGCATCGCCACTCCGCCCTGACCCGCTTGGGTCTCGCCGGTGTCCGTGGTGCGCGTTGGCCAGTCCCCAGTGGTGACCGACCCGGCCACGTCCGGCAAGCGCCGACCCCAACATCTTGGCCGGCTCGCTGCGCTCCCCGGACCGCTGCGCTCCCAAGATCTCGCGGCCTTCCCGCTTGCCCGCCGCCGGCCGCGGCCGGTCCCTCACCGGCCTGTCAGCGCGGCACCCCGGCCCCAACCGGGCAGCAGCGCACCAACCCGAACGTCAGGAGGACCCACTCATGAGCACCACCGCCACTCCCACCGCCCCGCAGCACCGCTCCCCCACCACGGCGTCCGTCCGCCGCCGACTCGTGCTGGTCGGGCAGAAGGACGCCTACGACCCGTACAGCGCCGCCGACGCCGCCGAGTACCGGACCGTCCTGCGCTACGGCGACCGCTGACACGCAACGCGCGGCGGGGCCGGACTGTCGAGTCCGGCCCCACCGCGCCATCACCGTGGCGACATCACCCGCCCCTGCCGACCGCACCCGGCTGCGCCGTGCTGGAAGCCGCGCCCGACCTCATGCCGTCGACAATGCCGGCTCCTCCTGCGCGGGCATCTCCCTGGGCTCATCGACGAGGGCCGGCTGGTCGCCCACGGCAGTCGGGTGGTCGCTGGCGCGGGCGAGGGCGGCGCGTACCCCAGCGACAGGAAGCTCGATCATGGCCGCGATCTCCGTGACCGGCTCACCAAGTCTCCGAAGCCGGGCGACGGCCGCATCGGCTTCCCGGTCCAGCCCTCCTGCCCTGCTCTGCCCGGCAGCGAGGATCCGCTGAGCCCGAAGGTCCGCCTCCTCCCGCACCTGACCCGCACGTGTCACCCGGTCGAAGTAGACCCGCACCGCCTCCGTCACGTTCGCCTCGTACGCCGCGAGCCTCGCGACCCGCGCTGCTCGAACCTCCGACGCCTTCCGCGCCGCCATCCGATTAACACCCGCACCAGAATTTCGCTTAGCCATACCGAAACCCTAGCCACGAGCACCCATTACCAACAAGACCGAGTCGCAATTTCAAACCACGTCAATACAACCACAAACAACCGAAAAGAAAAGCCGCCTAAACCCCGACACAACACCGCCCCACCAGCGCAAACGTTGATCCACAGCTTCAAAAGAGAACGCCGACACACCTCTTGCAGATGCTCTTGCCATGGATCGCCTGCGGCGGGTACCGTCCCCTCTCCCCCTCAAATAGACGGCGCAAACAATCGCGCCAACGAAGGCGGATGGGGGGCGAATTCGACGCAAGGGAAGGGGTGGTCGCCCAGTGATGACATTGCACAAGCTGTCGGTCGGCGACGGCTACACCTACCTCACCCGACACGTCGTCGGCGGCGACCGCGACCGGCTTCCCGGGCAGGACGCGACCGACTACTACACCGCCCCCGGCAACCCTCCCGGCCGGTGGGGCGGTCGAGGTCTGGCCCCGCTCGGTCTGGCCGGGCAGGTGTCCGAGGAGCAGATGCGGCACCTGTTTGGCCAGGGGATGCACCCCGATGCCGATGCCATCATCGCCCGACATCTCGCCACCCGGGTTCGGCCCGGCATGGACGACGAGGAGGTCGAGCGGCTCACGCAGGAGGCGATCCGTCAGGCCACCCTCGGGCGCCGTTTCCCCGTCTACGCGACCCTGCAGGACTTCGACACCCGTGTTGAGCAACGGCTCGACGTGGTACGCGCCGAGACGGGGCGAAGGCCGACACAGGCCGAGACAGGCAAGGTACGCGCCGAGGAGGCCCGCCGGGCCCGCGGTGCCGTCGCCGGCTACGACCTCGTCTTCACCCCCGTGAAGAGCCTCGTCCTGCTGTGGGCCCTCGACGAGCGCGAGTGGGTCCGCGACGCGGTGAAGGCGATCCACGAGCAGGCCCGCGACTCCGCGCTACAGCTGTTGGAGAAGCATGCGGCGTTCACCCGCAGCGGCGATACCGGGCAGGCGCAGCTGGACACCCGCGGCTTGGTCTACGCCATGTTCGACCACTACGACTCCCGCGACGGCGACCCGAACCTGCACACGCATGTCGCGATCAGCAACAAGATCCAGGGCGCGGATGGGAAGTGGCGCAGCCTTGACGGCGGCCCGTTGCACCGCATCGCAGTCGCCGCGTCCGAGCACTACAACTCCACCGTCGAGACCCTCGCCATCCAACACCTCGGGGTGCAGTTCGCGGTCCGCCCTGACACCATGGGCAAGCGGCATCCGGTCCGTGAGGTAGCCGGTGTTCCGCGCGAAGTGATCGGGACGTTCTCATCGCGGCGGTCGCAGATCGAGTCCCGCTACGAGCAGTTGGTCGTCGACTTCCGTCGCGCCCACGGCCGCGACCCGGACAACCAGGCCGCGTTCCGCCTCGCGGGCCAAGCCAACCTCGACACCCGCGGTCCCAAACCCGCTCCCCGTTCCCTCGCCGCGCTGCGCGAGGAGTGGACGGCCCGACTGCACGCCGAACACGGCCAATCGGCCGCGCGGTCCCTTGCCCAGGTAGTCAGCGCCACCGGCCCCGCCCACAGACACGAGACGGTTTCCACAACGTTATCCACAGAGCAGATCGGGGCCCTAGCCGCTCTGGCGGTGCGGCAGGCGGAGGGATCCCGGTCGACGTGGACCGTGTGGAACCTGCGTGCCGAAGCCGACCGGCTGCTGCGCGAACCACCCGCCACCGTCGCCCCTCGCGGGCTGCGCTTCACCGATCCGCATGACCGCGCGGAGGTGCTGCAGCAGGTCGTCCACCAGGCCGTCACCGTGCTCTGCGTACCCGTCACGGTCGAGCCGGATCCGGTCGAACCGGCGGGGCTTCGCCGCGAGGACGGAACGTCGGTGTTCGTACAGCACGGCGCCGCCCGCTACACCAGCCAGGCGATCCTCGACGCGGAACAACGCCTCCTCGACGCCGCCCGCACCCCCACCGTCATGGGCTACGCGGCCCCCGCCGTGCAGGCGATGCTTGATGCCTACGAGGCCACCACCGCCACCACGCTCGACCCCGGGCAGCGGGCCATGGTCGTCGCGTTCGCCACCGACGCGCGGCTGATCGCCGTCGGGCTCGGCCCCGCCGGCGCCGGAAAGACCACCACCATGCGCGCGTACCAACACGTCGTCGCCGCCCACGGCCAGCGACTCATCCCCCTGGCCACCTCCGCCGCCGCGTCCGCCGTCCTCAGCGCCGACCTCGGCGTCCCCGCCGAAAACCTGCACAAGTTCGTCCACGAACACCGCACCCCCAGCGCCCTTTCCGCTGGGAAGGAGTTCTTCCGGGTACGGCCCGGCGACGTCATCCTCGTCGACGAAGCTGGCCTCGCCGGCACCCACAACCTCGACGCCCTACGCGACATCGCCACACGGCACGGCGCCCTCGTACGCCTGCTCGGAGACCACCGGCAACTCGCCGCCGTCGAGTCCGGCGGCGCACTGCGCCTGCTCGCAACGGAGGCCGGCGCCGTCGAACTCACCGCCCTGCACCGCTTCACCACAGCTGCCGAAGCCGATGCCACCCGCCGCCTCCGCGACGGCGACACCACCGCCCTCGACCACTACGAGAGCAGCGGCCGGATCCGTGGCGGCTCCTACGAGGCCATGGTCGAACAGGCCTACACCGCCTGGCACACCGACATGACCGCAGGCTTGACCACCCTCATGTCGTCGTCCACCAGCGCCGGCGTCACCGCCCTGTCCGCCCGCGCCCGCGCCGACCGCGTCACCGCCGGCCAGGTCGAACCCGACGGCGTCAACCTGCACGACGGCAACCGCGCCGGCCGCGGAGACTGGATCGTCACCCGCCTCAACAGCCGCACCATGACCAGCAACCGGGGCAAGGACTGGGTCCGCAACGGCGACGCCTGGACCGTCACCCACCGCCGCCCCGACGGGGCCCTCACCGTCAAACACCAACAGCACGGCGGCACTCTCACCCTCCCCGCCGCCTACGTCGGCGCGCACGTCGAACTGCTCTACGCCACCACGGTCCACCGCGCCCAGGGCGCCACCGTCGACACCTCCCACGCCCTCATCACCGACGACATGGCCCGCGAACAGCTCTACGTCGCCGCCACCCGCGCCCGCCAGCACACCACCCTCTACGCCGTCACCCACCGGATCCTGCCCCTCGACGAGGACGCCCGCCTCGACCGCGCCGGCTACAACCCACACGCCCGCGCCGCCCGAGAAGTCCTCGAAACCGTCCTCGCCACCGAAGGCGCGCAAACCTCCGCCACCGAAGCCATCGCCCACGCCGCCGACCAGGCCCGAAGCCTCGCCACCCTGGTCCCCCGACTGCGCTACGCGACGGAACTCGCCGACAACCAGCGCCTACACGCCCTCGTCTCCGACGCCCTTGGCCCAGACGCTGGCGCGGTGCACCGTGACGCCGCCTGGCCTACCGTCGTCCGCGCGCTGCGCACCGCCGAGAGCAACGGCTGGGACCTGCCCCAAGTCCTCGCCAACACCGCCCGCCGCGGCACCCTCGTCGGCGCCGAATCCCCCGCTCAACTTCTCACCTGGCGCATCACAGACCACCTGGACGGCCGCAGCCCGAGCCCCGCCCTCACCCAACCCAGCGTCGACGACACCGCGAGGTACGCCGCTCTCCTCCGACCGATCCTGCGTACGGCCGAGCCCCTCGACCCCATCGACGCGACCCGCCCACCGCGGCTTCTCGCCAGCGAACCCACCTCACACGACGGCGACCACCGACAGCTGATCTCCACCGTTCTCGGCGACCGAAAGGCCGACCAAGCTACCGGCGAGCCCGCCTGGCCAGCCCTCACCGCCGCGATCCGCCGCGCCGAACACGCCGGACACGACGCCCTCACCGCCGTCGCCACGGCCGCCCTCGCTCGACCCCTGCACGACGCTCGGTCCCTCTCCGAAGTCCTCGCCTGGCGCCTCAACCAGCACCTCGACACCACCCCACCACCCGCCGAAGCCGGCACCACCGACGGCTGGCGCACCCTCGCCTGGACCCTCAAGGCCGCCGAAACCCACGGCCACCCCGCCGAACAACTCCTCACCGCTGCCCGCCCCAACAGCGACCTCGACAGCGTCCGCCACCAACTCCACCGCCTCACCCGCCCCGCCCCCGAGGCCGGGCCGGTGCCCTGGCTCGACGCCACTTCCCGTACCACCGACACCGCCTTGACGGCCTACCTCGAAGACGCCACCCGGCTCATCCAGAAGCGGGTCAACGAGGTCACCGACCGCGCCCTCACCGAGCAACCCGCCTGGCTCACCGGACTCCGGGGCAACGTCAGCCAGCCGATCGAGCACGCGACGTGGCGGACCCACGTAGCGACCGTCGCGGCCTACCGCGACCAGTACCAGATCACCGGCGACAACCCCGACCAACCCATCGGCCCCTACGTTCCCCAGCACCACGCCGGGCACCGGGCATACCTCCACGCCGCTGACGCCGTCCTCGCCGCCCGGCACCCGCACACCAACCCCGCGGACCCCGCCACCGCGAGGATCGCACGCGACATCTACCTCGCCCTACCCGACGGACAACGGGCACACATCGCCGCCCGAATCGCCGACGACTTGGGCAAAGATTGGCTCGGCCCCCGCGACGGCGACCCAGACAGCATCCTCACCACGCCCACGTACGCGACATGTCTGAACGCTCAGCTCATCGCCGAGGGCTACCGCATCTCCGCAGCCACACCCGACCCCGCGCGGTCTGCCACCTCGCCTGAGCAGCGCGTCGGCATACAGCACACCGCACCCGAGCCACCTCTTGACCAAGTTCGGAGCCGGCCGGACTTCCAGGTGTCCTGGTGAGGCGAAGCTCAAGGCAGGCGTCGAGGTAAGCGGGGTCCGCATTCCCGCCTGGTGCACGGCGTGGACGCCGTACCCGGAGTCCTGATCGCGACCGCGCCCGACGTCAGATGCCAGCGAGGCGCTGTGCGAGCTTCTCGGGTGTGATGGTTTCGATACCCAGCGTCCGAGCCGTGTCGAGCTTGCTACCGGCCATCTCTCCAGCGACGACAAGGTGGGTGCGGGCAGAGACACGTGAGGATGCACGTCCCCGCCTTGGCGATCAATTCTGATTCCGGCAGGTTGAATCGGCACCACCCGGACTGGTTCAGCCACATCGTTGCAGGGCCCAACGAGATCGGAGCCTGACGCTGAATCAGCGGGTGCGATGCCACTACGAAATCCCGGGCCAGGACGGCTACCCCGCCCGAGCTTTCAAGGTCACCACACTCTGATCTGAGTCCTGCCGCAGGTCTTGTCGTTCGTCCAAACGACCGCCAACCCGCAGCGCACCGGGCGACCGTCCGAACCCTGACTGTCAGGGGCGGACGACCCCGAGCTGAAACTCGTGCACCCAGTTCGCCGGATTCCCCGGATCGAACTCGAGGCAGACCTCGCGGGCATACCCGACTGGCATGTAGCCATTGTCGTCTATCCAGCGGGCCAGGACCTGCATGCTGCGGAACGCCTCGGCCATCGGGCCCCGGTGCAGGATCGTGACAGCGGACTCGATCCCGGGCAGGTCGAGAATGTCGATCGTTCCGTCGCCCGCAGGCGTGTCGGCGGCCACCTCGACGGCCGCGTGAACCCGCACCTCCTGGCCGTCGCCGCCCGTGCCGGGTTCCGGCACGTAGTAGGCGATCGGCGAACCAGTCACCGTCGCGCCGCTCTGGTTCAGCCGCCGCCAAATTTCCTGGTACAGCGGCCCGATCACCAGCCCGGTGTCCGATTCTTCGTAGCTGGCGACCACCTCCGAAAGCTCGGCGACGCGCGCCTGCGGGATGCGCTTCAACGTTACGTCTCCGGTATTAATGTGCCCCTCCTGTGCAATCATGCGCAGCCGCGCGTCGAGGCCGGCAAGTCGGGCGACATTGGCGCTGAGCTGCTCCAACTGTGCGCGCCGCAGCCGCAGCATGCCGCGCAGCTCCTTGACGGTGACCCTGTTGTCGAGGATGTCGGCAACCTGCACTAACGGAAGTCCCAGGTCCTTCAGGACGATAATCTGGTCGAGCCGATGCAGCTGGTTGGCGTGGTAGTAGCGGTGCCCGCTGACCGGATCCGTCGCGGCTGGCCGCAAGAGGCCGGTCGCGTCGTAATGGCGCAGCATGTGCACCGACACTCGACCGAATGCAGCGAAGTCTCTGAGGCTGAACACCGCCTTATTCTGCGGCCTGACACGGTGTCAGGCTCAACACCGAATACTAGGAAGCGCCGCCGGCGGATCGGCGGTGAACCGGTAGAAGACCAACCGACGCCTACACGGCGAACTCGGCCACGTCTCGCCCGCCGAACACGAGGCCCTACACGCGATGACCCACCCGGTCCCCGCACCTCAAAACCAGCTAACCAACACGCTCGTGCAGGTCGATGCGGTCGTACTCGAGCAGCTTGGCCTCCGAGGGACAGTTCCACGTGAAGGCGCGGAACCCGGACTCTTGGTCGGATGGCGTCAGATCGCTGTGGCACTGCCAGGCATCAGCTCGTAGACCTCAAATGCAACCCCGAGGTCAACGCCCAACCGGGCGCCGTGGGACTGTGCCACTTCAGTCAAGAACTCGGCAGGATCGAACGCTGCCACGCCAAGGCCGCTCATGTACGCCCGATGGGCGCGCAGGGAGGCGATACCGCGCTCGAGGAAGCCTGTGACGTCCACACCGTGAGTGGCCTGCGGGGAGGCCGTGAAACACACGAACCGCACCCCCGGCCACGGCTCAAGGGCCTCGTCCTCGCACAACTCCGGAAAGATCCATCTGTTCGCCGCATCACGGGCGGCATCCAGAGTCGCCAACCCGGCAGCGCGATGGTCGGCCTGGTTGACGATCCCGCCACCGAGCCGCTCCGTGAACGCGTAGCCGACCACGACATCCGGTTGCTCTCGTCGAATCACGCGGGCGATGTCGCGACGTAGCGGCAGGCCGTACTCGACGACTCCGTCGAGGTAGTCGAGAAAATCGACGGTGTGCACGCCGACCTCGCGGGCTCCCTCGCGTTCCTCTGCCATCCGAATCGGCCCGCATTCACTCGGACGCATCCCGTCGATGCCTGCCGAGCCTGATGTCAGCAGCAGGTAGCTCACCTGTTTGCCCTGGGCGGTCCATCGTGCGATCGCGGACGCCGCACCGTACTCCAGGTCATCTGGGTGCGCGGCCACACACAACACCCGGTTCCAGTCTTCACGAAGTGGGGCCAACGGACGCGTTGAGGTAGGCATAGCGCGATGCTAGGCAGCCGTCGCCGGATGATCAAAGTCAATCTTGCGGAACTCGGCCCGCCATTGGCGGCCCGGCGGACGGTCGTCGGTGATCTCGTCGAGCCGCACCGGTCGAAGGCCCGCCGGGCCGAACGCCTCGATGTCCGAGAGGGTGAGGGGCCACGGGGGTCCCGCGTTCTCGACGATGGCGGCGGCGTGCGCGATCACGAGCAGCGTTCCGCCCTGGGCCACCATGTCGGCGACGTTCTGGATCACAGCGCTTCTCAGCTCGTCCTGATAGACCTGAACGGTGTACGACTCGACCACGAGGTCATACCCGGAGCGCCACCCCGCCGGCGGGTTGAAAACGTCGGCGACGAGGTAGTCGACATCGGACTGCGGGAAGCGATTCCGTGCACCGGCGACAGCGCTCGGCGCCACATCGAAGGCCGTCACCGCGAACCCGAGCTCGGCGAGGAGCTCCGCATCATCACCCACCCCACAACCGACGACGAGAGCGGTCTCGCCCGAGGCCGCCCTGTCCCGTTGTGCCACCCAGGACACGAGGTGTGGGTTCGGTGCCAACTCCACCCACGGCACGCGAACCTCGCCTCGTTCAGCGGCCGCGTAGAGATGCTCGAACCAACCGGTCGGATCGCCACGCCGATGGGAATCCGCAGCATGCTGTCGAGCGGTGGCAGCATGGCGGCTCCTTGATTCAGTCACGTGTGCACCGCACAACGCTGATGACATTCATGTCCCCACCCCTCGCACGGCTGGCCTGCAGCAGAGGTCGAGGGTCAGTTCTAGATGCCGTGCTCGGTGAACCGCTGCCACAAGTATTCACCGCCGGTCACGGGCTCATGCCTCTCGACGACTGGGTGCGCCGGAGGCAGCACGGGCTCCATGACCACGTCATAGCTGGTGCCATAGAAGAAGGCGACCGAGTAGCGTTCCCGTTCACGAGGCGTACGAACCCGGTGCGGGGTGGCCGGGATGGTGCCGTTGGTCCACCGGACCAGCATGTCGCCCGCGTTGATGAGGAAGGCGCCCTCGATCGGCTTGATGTCCATCCACTGTCCGTGGGGGTCGCGCACCTGGAGACCACCGACGTCGTCCTGCGCCAGGATGGTGACTGCCTCGTAGTCGCTGTGACGGCCGACGCTGAGCGCGTCATCTGGTGCGTCGGGGCGCGGAAGGTAGTGCAGCAACCGAAGCTGGGCGTGTGGAATCGCGCTGCGAGCCTGGAAGAAGTCTCTCGGCAGACCGAGACCAACCCCGATCGCGGCGAGCAGTTCGTCCGCGAGCGGTCGCATGAGCTGTTGGTAGCCCTCGACCGTCTCCCGGAAGCCGGGCAGGTCCTCCGGCCAGGGGTTGGGCATGTTGGACAGGTATGCGCCGGGGCCCTGGTAGTCGTCGCCGATGTCCATGCCGCAGTCGTAGAGTTCGTGAAACGAACCGGTTCCGGCGAGGACGCCCTTGGGTACGTAGCCGTGGTAGTGACCCGCGTGCCGGTAGTGCACTTTGTCGAGCTGGGCCGGGGTCTGCTGGAAGAGCCGATACGAAGCCCGGAAGATTGCGGTTACTGCCTCCGCTGCGATTCCGTGTCCGATTACGTAGACGAAGCCGACCTTCCGAAACGAGTCGACGAGGCGCATGGCGACGGCGTCGCCCTCGGGCGTGCGAGCAAGCCAGTCGCTGAGGTCAATGACTGCGACCTGATCCCTCGTGGATGCCATATCAGAGATCTTCTCAATCGCGTTTGGTGCTGGCAAGCCACCGCCGCATCAGCCGGATCGATGCGCACCTGTCGTGCGCGGCCCGACACACGTATCATGCAACGGTTCTCGTCGCGACGTGCGGGACGTTACGCCCGATCGGGGAGGGGCATGTCTGGTAGCGCTGTTGAGTCCGAAGCCATCGATCTGGTGGTTCCGAACATCGCCGACTTCAACCTGCGTCATCCGCGCCTGACGGTGGACCCAGCCACGCACGACAGCTTCGTTCGGGTCGGGCAGGCGTTCGCGGAACAGAGTTTGTTCTGGAGTCTGGGCCGGCGGGTGCTCGTGCTGCCAGCGATGCCGGACAGGCAATGGTTCGCCGATGTCCACATCGCGATGGGTGCTTCTCCCCCGCCCCTCATCCATCCCGTGCAGCGCAGCGGTCTACTCGTGCGTGACCTGCTGGACGACGCGATCGCCATGTCCGCCCTGCGGCGCGAGCTCGACGGACACCGTACGGTGCGCCTCGTCACCTGGGGTGCCACCCAGGAGCTGTACACACTACAAAGTGTGCTCACGCAACTCGGGCACGACGTGGTGACCGACCTCCCCGCACCGGAACACTACTGGGCGAGCCTCTATCTGGACTCCAAAATGAGTTGTCTGGATCTCGCGAGCCAACTATCCGGCTTCCGCGTAGCGCCCGGCATCACGGTCGACTCCTGGGTGGAACTGCGGGGGGCGATTGACTCGATGCTCTCCACGGGCGAGGCCGTCATCGTCCGGAGCATGTACGGGGTCAGTGGTGAGGGCTCGACGGTCGTGCACGCGAACGCGGAGAGCCGCTCCCGCTTTTGGCGTACCGTCCGCGACGACCCACTACTTTCCATTTTCCCTCTGAGCGTCCAGCGTTACGTGACACACCAGCCAGCTGTAGGTTGTCCCGCGGTCGACCTGTTCATCGGCGACGAAGGCGTCACGAGCTTGCTGAGCAGCATCATGACGGTCGACGAACACCGTTTCACCGGCGTTAATGTCGGAGCCGGCCTACTTCCCTCGGCCGTTGAGGAGGAGATGCACGCGGTGTCCACGCAGATCGCCGGCGTCGCCCGCGGTCTGGGTTTCCGGGGCTGGTTCGGCGTCGACTTCCTGATGAGTGCGGACGGCGATCTCTACGTGACGGAGTTCAACGCCAGACGGACCGGCGGCAGCGAGTGGGTCGACCTGCTGGCGCGGTGGCGAGCTACGCCCGAGGTGGTGGTGCGGGCGGAACCCGCGGTGTCGGTGACCGGGGACCGGCACGCGTCGTACGCCGAGGTCAGGTCCGCGATCGACGAGGTCCGGCGTGATGGCGTTCCGGTCTTCCCGACGAACGTCCGGGGCCTGGGATATCTGCGCCGCTCTTATGGCATCGTCACCGGGGGCGCGGATGGTGGCGAGGCGGAACGACGTGCCACACTAGTACGCCGCACGATCGAGGTGGAGCTGGCCGGTCCGCGGATCGTCGCGCTGCCGGTGTCGTCATGACCTTCGCGGCATCTGAGGACAACAGCACTCGCTCGGCAAGCGCGCCAGCGCATCTTGGCTTCTGGACCGAGGCCGGCGACATGACCAGGTTGCCGGTCGGCCTCGTCAACGACGAGCGTCTGCCCACAGACGCGGATGGCCTCCGCGAGATGCTGCACGGGTTGGTCATCCACACGGATATGCTGCACCTGTATGGCATGTCTCGCCAGGACGACCCGCCGGCCGAGATCCACCTGCGTCCGGTGACGGAGATGCTGACTGCCCTGCGGGAGAAGGCTGACTTGCCCATGATTGTGACGCGTCCTCCGCAACGTCGTCTGCAGGGCTCATGCCGACACTTTGCGGTCCTGCTTAGTGCCCTACTGCGGGCACGCGGCACACCGAGCCGGGTTCGCGCGGGCTTCGCGAGCTACTTCGAGCCGGGGCTGTGGGAGGACCACTGGATCGTCGAGTACTGGAACCCTACAGACGAGCGGTGGCAGCTGGCCGACGGCGAACTGGACCCGGTCGAGGTTGACGAGTACGACATCACCTTCGATCCCGGTGACCTGCCGGACGGCGCCTTCCTCCCCGGGGCGACGGCCTGGCGCCGGTATCGGCGCGGTGACCTCGACGGCGACCTGTTCGGCTTCGGCAACAACCGAGGCTCCGTGCTGATCGCCGGTGCGGTCATCCGCGACCTGGCCGCGTTGAACAAGCACGAGATGCTGCCGTGGGACTACTGGGGCCTGCTCGACGAGTGGGATCGGGGTCGGTTAACGGTCGACCCAAGCTACGTCGATGTGATCGCCGAGGCAGTCGGCCGGGGCGAGGTGGCCGGGATCCGGGAAGTCTATCGGCGCCCCGAGCTGGCCGTGCCTGGCGACCTGAGTTTGGTACGCGCTGACCGGTGACCCGGTCAGCGGCGCAGGCTTACTGCGGCGGCGGCGTTGGCGTCGATGAGCCAGTCGTTGGACACCATCACCTGGCCGGAGTAGAGGTCCCGCAGCATCCTCGCCACTGACAAAGGCCCGTCCTCAAGGTAACCGGCGATGCCGCACATGCCCAGGGCGAGCTGCGCCACCTGGACCGTTGACGTCGATGCAGCGATCTTGAGAGCGTTCATCCGGGTCTTGAACCTATCGTTGCGTGGCACGGCGCCCCGATCGGCTGCGTGGTAAAGCCGGACGGCGTCGTCCAGTTGGGCTTCCAAGCTGGTGAGGATCTGGTCGGCCTCGGCCATTCGCCGGTCGACCGAGTTGGTTCCGGATCGACTGGAGCGTGCCTCGACCGCCCGCGCCGCACGACTGAGCGCCTCGGTTGCCATGCCGATCCAGACGGCCGACCAGAGGATCTGCGACAGCGGCACCAGGGTGTGCGCGGCGACCACACCGAACGGATCCGGCAGGATCTGCGCCCTGTCGAAGTGCGCTTCGATGCGCAGCGGCGGGCTGCACGTACCGCGCATGCCCATCGGGTTCCAACCACCCACCTGCTGCAACGACACCTGGTCGCGTCGCACGATCACTGCAACCTGATCCTCAGGCTCCGCCTGCGGATCGCGACGAGCCGGGATGAGGAAGAAACCCGCCTGAGCCCCGTAGGACACCGTCGGCGCCTCCTTGTGCAGCCGAAGGCCCACATCATCCGGCTCCACAGCCGCGTGGCTGCGATGGATGCTGCTGCCGCTGCCCTTCTCACTCGTGACGGAGGCCAGCAGCAGGTTTTCGGCGACAATCGCGTCGAGGAGACCCGCCAAGGTTGGCGTGGTCAGCGCACCGTGACGCACCAGGCAGGCGAGCTGCATCTGGTGCATGGCCCAGATCATCGCGCTTGAGCCGCAGCCGCGGCCCAGGATGCTCGCGACGCGCACGATGAGGGACAGGTCGAGGCCCAAGCCGCCGGCCGGCCGTGGGACCACCGCCGAGAGTAGTCCCGCCTCGGCGAGCGCACTGACCGTCTGCGTGGGAAACACCGCTCGGCGGTCAACGTCGGTCGCGTGCTTCGCAGCGACGTCGTCAGCGATGGCTTTCGCCGTCCTGAGATAGGCACGAGGGCTATGCGCCGCTGGGTCGGCATGTCCATTGAGGTTGCCGAGGCCGGGGCCGGCCGGATCGTGTAGTTCCTGGCCCATAATGAGATCGACTTTAGCGCATTGCTCGTGAACGGGGAATCATGGCGGACGACGAGATCCACTGGTGGTCGGCGCACGCGGTTGCCGACGCCATTCGGCAGCGTCGCATCTCGGCCCGCGAGTACCTGGACGTCCTGCTGCGCCGCATTGAGCGGCTGAACCCTGGGCTTGGTCTCGTCGTCACCCTCGACGACCGCGCTCACCAGTACGCCGCGGCCGCCGACCAGGCCACAATGCGAGGCGAGGCCTCCGGTCGGCTGCACGGAGTGGCGATGACGGTAAAGGACAGCCTGGCAACCGCCGGCGTGCGCACGACGGCCGGCACCGAAGACCTCGCCTGCTACGTCCCGGACCGGGATGCGCAGACAGTCGCCATGCTTCGCGCTGCGGGGGCGATCATCATCGGCAAGACGAACATGCCGGCATACGCGGCAGACGTACAGACCGACAGTCCACTACACGGCACGGCGCGCAACCCCTGGAGGCCTGACCACACCACTGGTGGATCCTCGGGCGGGGCAGCCGGGGCGGTCGCCGCCGGACTGTCACCGCTCGAGATGGGCTCGGATGTGGCTGGTTCGATCCGTATCCCCGCCGCGTACTGCGGCGTGGCGGGGCACAAGCCATCCTTCGGAGTCGTGTCCCTCGACGGCCATGCTCCGCCCTATCCGCGCAAGTACACTCCGCCGGACATGGCCGTGATTGGTCCGCTGGCCCGGACCGTCGACGACCTGGCGCTCGCCCTCGACGTCGTGGCTGGGCCCGGACCCGACGAGCGGAGCGCCTGGCGACTGGATCTGCCACCAGCCCGCACTGTGCGACGGGTTGCTGTCTGGGCCGATGATCCCTACTGCCCGGTCGACGACGAGGTACGCGCCGCAGTGACGCTGACGGCGGATCTGCTGACCACCTCGGGGATCAGGGTGGAAACGGCCGCTCCCACCGGGTTCAACCTCGCCGAGAGCGATGAGGTTTTCCGGCGGCTGCTGGTATGTGTGGCTTCGGGCGACTACACGCCGGCCGAACTCGACGGCATCGCGGCCGGACGGCTGTCGCCGCGGGCCGATCTGGGCGCGGAGTTCTACCCACAGCGCCATCGTGAGTGGATGATTGCCAGCGAGAGGCGGACTCAGATGCGTCGCCGATGGCGGGAGTTCTTTGACCAGTACGATGCGTTGCTGCTTCCGGTGACGCCGAACGTGGTGCCGTCTCACGATGACCGGCCGTTCTCGGCCCGGCGCATCACGGTCAACGGTGCGGTCCGGTCTTACTGGGATCAAATCGTGTGGGCTGGCCTGACCGGGGTCAGTTATCTGCCGACCACCGTCGTTCCGGTTGGGTTTGACTCTCGCGGGCTGCCCGTGGGCATCGCAGTGGCCGGTCCGTACCTTGAGGACCGTACGAGCTTGGAGCTGGCCCGACGGATCGCCGAGTTGCTGCCGGTGGCCGCCCATCCGCCCGTTGGCTGACGTCCCCTCCGGCGTTCAAGCTCGACAACAGCCGTGGGGTACGGAAGACGCAGGCGTCTCCCGTACCCCACGGGTGCGTGTCACCTTAGTGCGGCGGGGACGAGCTCAGACCCGACCTGATGATGATTTTGTCCGTTTGCCAGGTGTCACGGACATCCACGATCTCGAACCTCATGCGATCCTCCCTTCCTTCTGCCAGCTCGCCCGGATGGCGAGGGAGCTTTATGTGGTGTAGCGAGTTAGACGATTACATATTGAGGGGGTTTACCGAAAACGGAGGGACGGACCTCTGAAAGACAAAGGCAAGCAGGGGCGATCTGCGTGGGCTGCCGAATTCAACCGACGGCAACTGCCAGGGCGGATTTTCACGCAGTCGCAACCCGATAGGAATCACATGAGGCACCCCCGCCCACTTACCCTACCTGATCTACAGCGGCTTCGGAATACGAAGTGATTGCGCGTTGTGGACAAGTCTCTCCGCCGCTTTCCGTCTGCGCTCAATTCGGTCTCGCGCGGTCAAGCTCGGCACTGGCGACCTTAGCCATCAGCGTGGCCGGCACCGGAGTGCCGCAATGTGTCACCGGGCGGTAGGGCGCGGAGGGGGCGTCCGGATCGCTGCGGCCTACCGTCCACATCAGTCCGCTGACCGTGTCGGTCACCGCCCAGCGATCACTGCCGGCCAGGCCCCAGCGGTAGCAGGCGTTGAGCATGAAGGGATCGGCGGCCATCCACTCACCGTCAATGTTGAACTCCGGCCAGGTATGCCAGGTCAGGTAGGGCTCGGTCATGAAGTACCCGTACGCGGATCGCACCGGAAGGCTCAGATCACGAGCGAGGTGCACGGTGAGCCGGGTGGCCAGCCCGCAACTCGCCAGCTGGGTTGCCCGGGCGAACCCGAGGTCGTCATGCAGGGTGCGCGGAAGGATGTGAAATTGCAGCGGCGTGACCTGCTCGACCAGCGGCGTAAAGCGGCGGCCCAGTCTCACTTCCCGATGCGTCATCCGCACGTCGAATTGGAAACTCCCCCCGCTGGCGCGCACTCTGCCGGATACCGCCGTGCGGGCGAGATCCTGCCGGAGCGCGAAGTCGCAAACGCCGCGGTGTCCCACATCCGGACAGCGCGACGAAACCGTCACGCTGCGCAGTCGGGAAAGGTCGCCTTTGTCGTGCACCAACGCCCGCGACCACCACCGGATTGCCCGCCCTCTGGGACTGGGTAGCCCGAGATCCAGAGCGACGTTTTCCAGATCCAACGAGTCGAATAGGCGGTCGGGTCCCGTACCGCGGTGGGGCAGCCCGACATCCAGTAGCCGTTCGAGCAGGGGCGGATCGATGCGGTGCAGACGGGTAGCGATCGCAAGATCATCACCGAACTGCCGGTGCGTGTCCGGCACCCGTCGAATTCGACCGACCAGGTCGCCCAGCCGGTCGGTGGCCCATCGTTTGCCAGCAACCACCTCGGTCACGTCGTCAACCTTCCGCCACAGGGGAGGGAGTCATGGACCTTCGCTTGGCCCGGCCAGCGACGGCCAGATCCTGCCCGTGCAGCTCGCCGGCCATACCGGTCGCCACACCCGCGGGGTCGCCACTCAACTCCACGACGCGGTTGCGGTGATCCACGTGCACCACGCGAGGTTGGAACGACCGCGCGGCATCCATGTCCATCAGTGAGTAGCCGATGATGGTCACCAGGTCACCGGGGTGCACGAAGTGTGCGGCAGCGCCATTGATGCCAACCACGCCGCTGCCGCCCACGCCGGAAATGAGGTAGGTCTCCAACCGTGCTCCATTGGTGACGTCGATAACTGCCACTTGCTCGCCAGGCAGCAAGCCTCCAGCTCTCATCAGGTCCTCGTCGAGGGTGAGAGAGCCCACGTAGTGCAGGTTGGCCTCGGTCACCGTCGCCCGCTGGACCTGTGCCGTCAGTCTCGACAGGATCATCGTGGCCTAAGCCTTCTCGAGGATGAGGGGTACGCCGTTGGCGGGCACAAGGTCGAGCAGGGCGAGCGGTGTCACCTTGGCCCCAGGGGCCAACCGCAACTGGTACCGCTGCACCACCATTGCCACCACGATGGTCAGCTCCACCATGGCCGCTTCCTCACCGATACAAAGGTGCGGCCCGCCGCCGAACGGGAAGTACGCGTACCGGGGAAGGTCGCGCATTCGTTCACTGGTGAAGCGGTCCGGGTCGAACCGGTCCGGGTCGGACCAGATCTCCGGGTGTCGGTGGGTCACGTACTGGGAGAACACGACCGGCGTGCCGCCTGGAACTCGATACCCGGACAGATGGTCCTCGTCAACAGTCTCTCGTACTCCGCCCCACGCCGGCGGGTAGAGCCGCATCGTCTCGAGCAGAACGCGCCGCAGGTAGGGCAGGGAGTCGAAGTCGTCTTGCTTTGGTGGCCGCCCGCACAGCGGCACCAACTCCTCGCGGACGCGCTCGGCCGCCCAGGGATGCACGGCGAGGAGATAGAGGGCGAACGAGATCGAAGTGGCCACCGTGTGCTGGCCGGCGTGAAGCATGGTGAGCAGCTCGTCGCGCACCGCTCGGGCTGGTAGATCCGACTGTGCCAGCGCATTGAACACGGCACCTCGGTCCGACCCTCCGATGTTCGCCCGGGGCGTCGCGAGCACTACGCCGACCTCGCGATCCAAGGCCGCCACACTCGCCTCGAACCGATTGCGCGACCTGGCGACGGCCCACTCCGGCAGGGGATACATGCGAAAGCTCTCGCTGCTGACGTAGCTCAACGCCTCGGTCAGGTGCCGCAGGACCGACTCCTCCCGGTCGCCGAGATCGATGTCGAACATCGCCTGAAGGACCACGCGAAAGGTCAACCGCTCCACGTCCGGGCAGACGTCGAAGCGCCGTCCCACTCCCCCGGTTGCCCATTCGTCGAGCATCTCCCCGGTGCGCTGCTGCACCACGTCGACAACGTCGTGTTGCCGGTCACGCCGGAAAGGTGGGGCGAGCACCCGGCGGTGAACCGACCACGCCTCCCGCTCGCTGGTGAGCAGTCCCTCCCCGAGCAGCATGGCGAACGGCCCGTTGAGCTTGCCGCGGCTGTAGTTGCGGTGGTTACGCTGATGAACGGTGGCTACCGCATCCGGGTGGGCCACGAACACCCACGACGCGCCGCTCGGCTCGCGGAAGCGCACGACGTCCCCGTACCGCTGCCGGCTACGGCGGTACACGCCGACCGGGTCGCGACGTAGACGCCAGAGTACGGGCCACATCAACGGACCTCGCGGGCCCGGGATCGCATCGAAGTCCGAATATTGCTCACTCACGGCGCACCCCCTATACCGAGGCCGGCGAAGCTGCGTCCCGCAGATAGGCCGACCGTTTTTCGACGAACGACTGTCGGGCTCGCACCAGTCCCGTGTGCGTGCCGATGTCGTACCAATCGTCCCGGAAGCGGTGCGCACCGACTGACCGCCCGTCGGCGATCAACATGCGCACCAGCTCTGTCATGTCGAACCGGACGCCGGGTGGGACTGCCGCTTGAGCGCTGGGCGAGATGACGTAGATGCCCGCGCACACATCAAGTTCCACGCGCGGCTTTTCCCACAGATCCACGACAGCGCCACCAGCGATGTCGACAATGCCGTGACTGATTGAACTCTCGGTGACGTGCACCGCCACGGTCATCTCCGCGCCACTCGACAGATGGGCCTCGTACAGCTCATCGAAGTTCAGCAGGGTGAGGACATCGGCGTTCATCACCAGCGCAGGCTCCGACCAGTCCCGCACCATGCTCAACGGGCCGGCGGTACCCAGTGGGTACGGGTCGACGTAGTAGTCGAGGGCCAGGCCGAACCGCCTACCGTCCCCCACCACCTCCTCGATCATCCTGCTGAGGTACGCGACGGACAAGCTCACCCGGGACACCCCGCTGGCCCGCAGCTGCCGGAGAATCACCTCCAGGATGGTGTACTCGTCCAGCGCGACGAGCGGCTTCGGGCTGTCCAGAGTGTAGGGCCGCAGCCGCGTGCCGAGCCCACCGGCGAGGATCACCGCGTGCGACGGCCTCACCTGTGGGGGCCTGGCCGGTGATAGCTCCGGGCCGCCGTCCGCCGAGGCTTTTTGCAGCTTCAGCCGGGCACCGCGGCCGTGCTGCTCTGATGGTGTCGGACTTTCGTCCATCATGTCCCGCACCGGCCCAGCCCTCCTTCCGACCTGGCCGGGAAAGTCCCGCTACTACGCGACTCAATCGACGTCATCAGGTATGAGCACAACCTTGGTCGCCTCCCGTCGCTCGAACAGCTCATAGGCGCGCGCCACCTCCGTCAGCGGCAGGCGATGTGAGATCACCACCGTCGGATCAATCCGGCCGGCTCGGATCAGGGCCAGCACGTCGTCGCGTACCACGATCGGGTCCCCGACGACGAACCGGAGCGTTAGCTCGCGCGCGAACGCGGCGGCGGCGTCAAGCGGAGCGGCGTTCGAGTGGTGCGCGCCGACCGCGACCACCGTGCCGCGCGCCGCAGCCGTCGCCATCGCCAGACGCAGGGTGGCATCGCTGCCCACCGCCTCGATCACCGACCCAGCTCCCCTGCCGGCCGACACGTCCGTCACGATCTCGGCGAGTTCGTGCGGAGACGCTGGCACCAGCCCGCACGCGGCCGCCGCCGCACGCCGCGCCGGCACCGGATCTGCGACGACCACCGCAGCGGCACCGACGAGCCGCGCGCACATCCCGGCTAGGAGCCCCACCGTGCCGCCGCCCACCACCGCAACCGTTTCACCGGCCGTGATGTTGGCATGACACGCCGCAGCGTAACCAGTGGAAAGCACGTCGCTGCTGAACAGAGCCTGCTCATCGGTAACTCCGTCCGGGCAGGCCCATAGCACGACGTCGGCGTATGGAACGCGGACGTACTCGGCCTGTCCACCGTCGAGAGACTTCCCGACGACCGTGGAGTAGCCAAAGAGGGTGACCTCTGGGCACTGATAGTGCCAGCCCCGCGCACAGGCTGGACAGCGACCGCACGCCACTACGTCCGAGGCGACCACCCGTTGGCCCAGCTGGTAGGGCACCTCGGCACCAGCCGCGACGACGGTGCCCACGAACTCGTGTCCCAGCACCGTACCGGCACCGAACCCGGGCAACTCACCACGGTACGCGTGCAGGTCAGTGCCACAGATCGCCGTACGGGTCACGCGCACCACTGCGTCCCGTGGGCCGGTGATCTCGGGCTCAGGCAGGTCCGTACGCAGCCGGACGTCGAACGCGCCCTGAAAAGCCGCACCTCGCACAGCTCAGCCCTCCTCGCCCTCGGCACTCGATCCGTCGGAACCCCCAGCTCGTCGCAACAACGCCTCGGCCTCCCCCTCGGTCAGATTCGCCAACGCCCGGTGGATCTCCCGCTCGGTGAGATCGGCCAGTCGGGCGATCGTGAGGTGTTCGAAGGCTTCGGCAGAGGGGATCGGCACGTTGAAGGTACGGCCCACCTCCAACACCAGCTGGTTGGCGAAAACCGAGTCGCCGCCCAGCTCGAAGAAGCTGTCGTGAACGCCGATCTCGGTGAAGCCCAGCGATTCCTGCCAGATCCGGGCGATCCGCCGTTCCACGTCGTTGCGCGGTGCCACGTACGAGTGCTTCATCGGCGGACGGGACGACCGGGAGCCAAGACCGATACCACGTAGCAGCGCCTGGTTGCCGGTGGTCACCTCGCTGAACCGCGCCACCCCGAGCTCACTGGGGAAGAACTGCACCAGGTTGTTCAGGTTGGTGGGCATTACCAGCGTCTGCCGGCGCCGATCGTGCAGGATCTCCTCCAGAGCCTGGATCCCATGCTCGGGGGCCAGGCCGGTGTAGGCCGCCGCCATCCGGCCGGTGCCACGTGCCGCACCGACAGCCAGCCCGGCCTGCGCCCACGGCCCCCAGTTGACGGTCAGGGCATTCAGGCCGGCCGACCGTTGGTTCACGGCGATCGCGTCGAGTACGGCATTGGCTGCGCAGTAGTTCGCCTGGCCGGGCGAGCCCAGCACGGACGCCGCGCTGGAGAAGTACACCACCCAGTCGGGCGGGTCGGCCTCGATCGCCGCCGCGACGCTCACCGCCCCCGCGACCTTGGGCCGCATGACCCTCTCGATCATCTCCCCGGTCATCCGGAAGAGCGAGGCGTCGTCGATTACGCCGGCGGCCACCACCACGCCGGCCAGCGGCGCGGCCGAGCGGAGCTTCACCACCGACTCGGCGACAGCGACGGGATCGCCCACATCGGCGGCGATCAGGTGCACGCGCACCCCGGACGTGGTCAGCTCCTCGATCACGGCTGCGGCCGCGGGTGTCGGCGGACGACGACCCAGCAGCCCGATGTGACCGGCGCCCCGAGCAGCCAGCCACTGTGCCACCCGGAGGCCTAGCGCACCGAGGCCCCCAACGACCAGGTATGCGGCCGACGGTCGGACCACCTGCGATCCGGCTGCGGGCGTCCGCACCCCTGTGAGGGGCGCGATGCGGGCGACGTACCGGCGGGCGCCGCGCAGCGCCACCTCCGACTCCAGACTTGGGGCCCGCAGTTCGGCAGCCAGTTCGCCCGCGATATCAACCACCTCGCCGTTGGCCGGGAGGTCGACACAGCGGGTGGGTAGCAATGGGAGCTCAAACGGAAGCACCCGCGCCAGGCCCCACAGGCCCGCCCCCGCGGGACGCACCACCCGGTCGTCGGGCTCCACCTGGCACGCGCCGCGGGTCACCACCCACAGCTGGCGGTCGGCCACACCGACGGTCGCCAGTGCCTGTACCAGGTTGGTCAGCGACATGACGGCTGCGGTGGCACCTGCCGGGGTGAATTCGTCCGCCGGCCCGAGGTGCACCACATTCAGACCGCCCGGCCCTGCCAGCCGGGAGTCGCTCAACAGTCGTACCCAGTCGCCCGGTCGGTCCGGCCGAATCGTGGCGACGTCCTCGGAGTAGGTGTAGCGGTCACCGGAGCGCACCATGTGCACGGTGCCGCCGTTTGCCCGTAGCATCGGCGCGAGCGCCGCCGCCAACTCAGGGTCGGCCGCGACCACCAGCCACGCGGCGCCGAAGTCCGGGGCGGCCTCGGCAGACCACTCCTGGTGCTGCCACACAGACTCGTACCGCCAGAGAGGGCTGCTGACGCCCGGTCGCCCGACTGCAGGCCCGGTGAGGGCGCTGAGCCGCAGTCCGCGTACCGAGACGGACACCTCACCATGGGCATCGAGCAGCACGACATTGGCGACTGCCTCGGTCGCGTCCGTGTGGTCCACCTCGGCCACGGCCCGCTGTACCCGCACGCCGGTGCCGCTCGACCCGCCGTCGTGGACGCGCACCCGGTCGATGCTTACCGGCAGCGGATGGATGCCGCCAGCCAGTACTGCGGCCGGCCAGATGAGCTGGAAAGCCGCGTCGAGGGGGCGGGGGTCCACCGTGAGGCCGTTGGGCGGCCCGGCACCTGGTGCAAGCGTGGCGACAGCAGCGCGGGTGCCCCGCGAGACGTCGCTCAGCAGCCGATAGTCCGGACCATACTCCAGCCCGTTCGCATGCAGGGCCGAGTACATCGCGTCCACCGACACGTGCTGATCGCAGGCCGCCGCCACTTGACGTAGGTCGTCGGTGGTCTCCAGCTCGTCGGCGGCGGCCACGGTGCCGGTCGCGAACAGCCGCCAGGTGCCGGCGGCGCCGGCCTTGGCGAGCACGCGCACCGCGAACCCGGGCCGAGGGTCAGGCCGGTCCAGCGCACCCACCGCGGGCACTGCGACGACCTGGATCCATCGTGGGCCGTCGTCGAGCTGCAGCAGCGCGTGGAACCTCAGGTCTCGTACCTCGATCGGGCCCGTGATGCCAAGCTGCCGCCCGGCCGCCACGGCAAGCTCCACGTAGCCCGAGGCCGGCATGACCACCTGCCCGTCCACCACGTGGCCGGCCGTCACGGCCGGCGGCTCACCACCAAGGACCAGCTCCCACCGATCTCGGTCGCCCGCGTCTGCCAAGTCGAGGCGCCTGCCCAGGAGGGGATGCCCGCCGTCCGACGGCCCCTGGCCGGCTGGGTGCCTGGGTAGCCAGTGCCGGTCCCGCCGCCATGGATAGGTAGGCAGGGCGGCGCGAGGTCCGTGGGGTGTGAACCGCTCCCAGCGTGGCGTCGCGCCCGCCTCGTACAGTCGGGCCAGCCCCTCCCGAACGTGCCGCACCGGATCCGTTTCGGGTTCCATCGACGAGACGAACACCGACTCAACGCCTCGGGCCGCGGCAACCTGCCGCACCGGCGTACGCAGCACCGGCTGAGCACCGAGTTCAACGACCGAAAGCACACCCGCGTCGAGAGCCCCGCCGAGTGCCGCCTCGAAGCGCACCGGGCTGCGTAGGTTACTCGCCCAGTACTCGGCGGCTGGTGCCTCGGCGAGCGGGCCACCGACGACGGTAGACCAGAATAGTATCTGCGGCGGCGCGGCCCGAAGGTCGGACAGCCGTCGGCCGAGGTCGGTGGCGGCATCCGACATCCAGGTGCTGTGTGAGGGGTATTCGACCGGTATCCACCTGGCAACGACCCCCGCCACCTCATGTTGCGCGCGAAGCCGTTCCAGGACAGTGGCGTCACCGGACAGCACCACCGATTCCGGCCCGTTGACCGTAGCCAGTTCGATCCGGCCATCGGCGTGGCGGACCAGCGTTCCGGCGTCGGTCTCGCCGATGCTCAGGGCCAGCATCCGCCCGGTACCGAGGGTGGGCGCGATGGCCTGGCCACGGGCGAGGGCGACCTGCATCGCTTGCGCCAGGGTAAGCGACCCTGCCACGGCGGCCGCAGAGACCTCACCGAGACTGTGGCCGAGCACGGCCTGTGGCCGGATGCCGAAACCCTGCCACATCGCGGCGAGGGCGAGCTGGGTGGCAACGGCGACCGGTTGGGCGACGTCGGGAGCTTGTAGGGCCACCTCGGCGTCTGTTCGCCGCAGGACCTTTAGCAGACTCCAGCCGGCCAACTCGGCGAGGACTTCGTCGCACCGACGCAGCGTGGCCGCTATCCGCTCGTCCTGCGCGGCCAGCGCCAGCAGCGCGGCGGGCCGCTGATTGGACTGACCGGGAAAGAGGAACAGGGGCGACGCGGCTGGATCGGCGCCTGGACGCACGGCGACACCCGCAGCACGAAGTTGCGCGGCGAGTTCGTCCGGGGACGAACCGACGGCCGCGAACCGCAGTGGATGATGCGTCCGGTGCCGGGTCGCCGTCGTCACGACCGCCGGCAGGTCGGTCGCGGCAAGTCTGGCGATCCGGTCCGCCAGTGCGGTCGCCGCGTCCGCGAGCGCGGCGGGGTGGCGGGCTGACACCGGCAGCACCAGGGGCGCGGCTACCGGGACCTGCTCTTTAGCCGCCGCCGGCGCCGCGCTCAATGGGGCAGGAGCGACGACCACGTGCGCGTTCGTGCCGCCGAACCCGAAGCTGCTGACGCCTGCTACGGCGCGGTCGGCCCCGGGCCAATCAATGCCGGTGTCGATGACGCGCAGTCTGAGGCGATCGAAGTCGATGTGCGGATTGGCGGTACGGTAGTGCAAATTCGCGGGCAGGTAGCCCTTGTGCAGCGCCAGTGCCACCTTGACCAAACCGGCTATTCCGGCCGCCGCTTCCAGATGTCCCAGGTTCGACTTCACCGAACCGATCAGGCACGGTTCGCTGTCGCGTCCCGCCCCCAGGACGGTACCCAGCGCCCGCGCCTCGATCGGGTCACCGAGCAGCGTGCCCGTGCCGTGACACTCGACGTAGCGCACATCCGCCGGGGCCACGCCCGCGTCCTGGTACGCCGCAGCCAGGACGGACTCCTGAGCTGCCGGGTTGGGCGCGGTGAATCCGTTGGACCGCCCGTCCTGGTTGACCGCGGTACCCAGGATCACGCCGTAGACCCGGTCGCCGTCCGCCAGCGCTTGGGCCAACGGCTTGAGCACCACGACCAGGCATCCTTCGGAGCGGACGTAACCGTTGGCAGAGGCGTCGAAGGAGTGGCACCGGCCGTCCGGGGACAGCATGCCGCCCCGGGCCAGCGCAACCGAGGTCTCAGCCTCCAGCAGCAGGTTGACGCCGCCGACGACGGCGGTGTCGCACTCTCCGTTCCGCAACGCCCGCACAGCGAGGTGCACAGCGACCAGGGAGGATGAGCACGCCGTGTCAACGGCGAGGCTGGGACCGCGGAGGTCGAACAGGTACGAGATGCGGTTCGCCGCTGTCGACAGCGCGTTGGCCGTGGGCGTCAGCGCGTGCGCCCGCGGGACCTCGCCAACCTGACGGCGAACGTACTCGTTGTTGGAGATACCCAGGTAGACCCCTGTACGCGACCCGCGCAGTCGTTCGGGCAGCAGACCGGCGTCCTCGATCGCCTCCCACGCGCCCTGCAGCAGCAGCCGCTGCTGCGGATCCATCCGCCGCGCCTCCTCGTGCGGAATCTGGAAGAACGCAGCGTCGAAACAGGCAATGTCGGACAGTAGACCCGCGTAGTCCGAACCAGGTGTGCCGTCGGACTGCCAACCCTCCCGGTCGACCTCGCCGATAGGATCGGCTCCCTCGACCAGCAGTCTCCACAGTTCGTCGGGGCTCGCGGCTCCCGGCGTCCGCACGGAGATCCCCACGATGGCGATCCGGCCGTCGGTGGGTGTCCGATCAGGCTGCCGATCTACGGTCGGTCGCCCGCCTGCGGCGCCGGCGGTGAGCTGCGCGACCAGCTGGGTGACAGTTGGGTGTTCGAAGAGCAGCGCCGGATGGACCTCGGTACCCATTCGCGCGCTCAGGTCTGCGGCCAGCTCCGCGACTGCCTGAGAACCAACGCCCAGCTCAGCCAGGGGTACGGTGGGATCAACGTCCGTCGGTGGAAGACCGGTGTGGGCCGCCACCCGCTCGACCAGCCACGTGTGCAGTTCTGCGGGGCGCATCAGGCGGACCTACTCTCGTCCTGCGGTCGTCGACGGCCGCCACTCATATCGCACGGGCAGCCGTCCGGCCAGGTAGTCGTCTCGGCAGGCCGCGCGGCGGAGCTTGCCGCTCGACGTCTTGGGGATACTCTGCGGTGCGATGAAGACGACGTTGTCGGGCACGATGTCGAGGCAACGCGCCACCGAGGTGCGGGCAGACAGGGCCAGTTCGCGGAGTGCAGCCTCATCCTCCTCGGCCGTCTCCTGGACGATGACCACCCTGTCTCCGCTGTCGTCGGACACGTCGAACGCGGCTCCGCACCCCGCCCGCATCCGGTGGTCGGCCCCCTGTACGGCTTCCTCCACGTCCGTGGGGTAGATGTTGCGCCCACTGATGATGAGCAGGTCCTTGGCCCTGCCCGTGAGGTAGAGCTCACCGTCGTGGAGGAATCCCAAGTCACCGGTACGCAGGAACGGGCCGCTGCTGTCGGGCAGACGCGCCCCGAACACCCTGTCGGTCTCCTCGGCACGCCCCCAGTAGCCGGCGGCGATGCTGGGGCCTCGCACCCAGACCTCACCAATCTGGCCTGGGCCCAGCGGTGTGTCCGCCGCCGGATCGACAATGAGCACCTCGTGCTGGCTGGCGGGCCGGCCGCAGCTGGCTACCTCGACCCCGTCCGCGGAGGACTCGGTCAGCAGGGCCACCTTGCTCGCGTCCAGCGCCCGACGATCGATTCGCACGCTTCGCGCCCCGTCACCGGGACGGGCACCGGTGACCAGCAGCGTCGCCTCGGCTAGGCCGTAGCAGGCATAGAGCGACGACGGAGCCAGGCCCTGGTCGGCAAAGGTCGTAGCGAATCGACGCAGGACGTCTGCTCTGACCTTCTCGGCACCGGTGAACGCGACCGACCAGGAGGACAGATCCAGGTCTTCCCGCTCGGCCGGACTGATCCGACGGGTGCAGAGCTCGTAGCCGAAGTTCGGCCCACCGGCGCATGTGCCGCGGTACCGGCTGATCGTCTCCAACCATATTGCTGGTCGACGGAGGAAGTCCTGCGGAGCGATGAGGTATGACCATGCACCGGTATGCACGGCGGAGAGGACGTACCCGATCAGCCCCATGTCATGGTAGGACGGCACCCATCCGACCACTACGCTGTCGCTGGTCAAGCCCATGGCATTCTGGATAGCCGCCAGATTGGCCAGGATGTGTCGATGACGCAGTACCACTCCTCGCGGCGCGCCGGTCGATCCGGAGGTGTACTGAATGACGGCGAGGTCGTCGCCCAGGATTCTGGGGGGTCGCCAGTCATCTACGCCATCGCCGGAGATCGCGTCGGTGGCCAGCCACCGTACCTCTCCGACCATAACGCCGGCTGCATCCCGGATGGCCACGAGGGAGGCGGTGGAGAGGACGAGTTCGGCGCTACAGTCTGCCACGACTAGGCCCAGGCGGTCGAAGGCCGCCGGCAACGCAGCCGTGCTGGACGGCGGATAGACCGGCACCGCCACGACGCCGGCCAGTAGCGCGCCGTAGAGGGCGACGACGAAGTCGGGCCCCGGCGGGTACATGAGCACAACGCGAGAACCCGACGGCGTGTGGTCGGCGATCTCGGCGGCAACGATTCGGGCGCGCTCGTAGAGCTCGGAGAAGGTGAGCGTCGTGGCTACGGGAGCACCGTCGGTGACGAACCCGTAGCCACCAGAGCCACCGTCTTCCACCCGCTGAAGAAGCGCGTCGACCACTGTCGCCGGCTGGTCCGACATCCTCACTGGCCCGCCCCACCCACGTTGAGTCGCCACATGTTCGCCGCGTCCTGTGAGCGTTTCGCGCCCCACTGCTCGTTGCCTGCCGCCTGCCGCTGCCACAGCACCTGGTATGCCTCAACCGGTTCGGGTGTCACAGTCGGCATCGGTTCCACGTTCGCCAGGGCGTTCTCAATGTACGGGGCGAGTTCCTCCTGCTTGCGCCTACGGCGCTCCTCGTTGCGCTCGAGGAACTGGGGAAGTACCTGCTCGCCGAGCATGGACAGCGACTCACACACGTGCTCGTGCTCGTAGTTGCCCGCCTGCTGCAACAGGATGACCTGGTCGACGCCGGCCTCCTCAAGCTCCGCGAAGTGCGCCCTCACACGCTCGACAGACCCGATCGCGGAGACCCCGGCCATCGGATCCACCTCCGATCGGAGGAACTGCTGCCAGAGCTCGCCGTGACCAGGCGTGTGGGTGCCGAACCGGAAGTAGTACGCCAGTGCCCACTTGAAGAACTGCTGCCCCAGCAGGCCACGCCGGCGGGCCTCGTCGTCGTCCTCGTTGACCATCACTCCGGCGAGCATCGCGATGTTCGGGTTCACCGTCTGGCCGAGTGGCCGACACTCTGCGCGAAACGTGTCGTAGTACTCCTCCACCCAGAATTTGGCCTCGGCACCGTCCATGAAGGCAAAGGTCAGCGCGCCAAGTCCGAGTCGAGCCGCGAGCTTGACCGTTTCCCGGTTCGTGCACGCCACCCAGAGAGGTGGGTGGGGTCGCTGGATGGGCTTCGGCACAATGTTGCGCGCCGGCATTGAGAAGAACTCGCCGTCGTAGCCCGGGTACGGCTCGGCGGAGAGCATCTTCGCGCACTCGCGTACCGCCTCGGCCCACATCGACCGCTTCTCCACATAGTTGACATTGAAGCCCTCGAGCTCCAGCCGCGAACTCGACTCACCCGTGCCCCACTCGACACGCCCACCGCTGACGAGGTCGAGTGTCGCGATCCGCTCGGCGACGCGGGCGGGGTGGTTGTAGGCCGGCGGCATCAGGTTGATGCCGTGCCCGAGGCGCATCTTGTGGGTTCGCTGGCTGACCGCAGCGAGAAACACCTCGGGGGCACTCGAGTGCGAATACTCCTCGAGGAAGTGGTGCTCCTGTGCCCAGGCGTACCCTATGCCGGCCTGCTCGCCGAGCTCGGCCCATTCCAGCGCGTTTTGGAAGAGGGTCGCTTCGTCACCGTCCGCCCAGGGGCGGGGAAGCTGAAGCTCGAAGAACATTCCGAAATCCATCACTCCTCCGTCCATCGGACACGGAGCGCAATGTCGGAAGGCCGAACACCTGGCAGGCGTCGGCGATCTATATTTCCCCCGTGTCATTCGTCCGCGTGACCTGGCCGCGCGAACGTTCCGGGACATGGATAGCATAGATAATCTTGGTGTGCAATCATCGCAGCATCCCGCTCCGAACGTGCGTTCAGGATGACCGTCCATCATGGAGCAGTGTGAACAGGATGGTCGCGCCAAGGCGGCGATGCGGTGAAATGGTGGCCGACGGACGGAGGGACGGCGAATGTCTGCGGCGATGATCGCGATGACGATTGACGGGCGGTCGCAGGGCGGTGACCAGACGATCGACGTCGAGGACCCGGCGACGGAGGAGATCTTCACCGCAGCCCCGCACTGCACCCAGGCCCAGCTCGCCGAGGCCGTGGGATCCTGTCGCACCGCCTTCAGATCATGGTCAACGACACCGATCGACACCCGGCGGGAATACCTTCGCGCCTGTGGCGACGTGCTGGCGGCTCGCCGCGACGAGATCGCCGAGCTACTCACCCGCGAACAGGGTAAGCCGCTGTCCCAAGCCCGCGCCGAGGTTGATCTCTCCGCCGGGTGGTTCGGGCACACCGCCGTGCTGCCGCTGGGCGCCGAGGTGTTGGTCGACGACCAGTCCGCCCACATCGAACTGGAGCGTGTCCCCCACGGAGTGGTCGCGGCGATCACGCCCTTCAACTATCCCATCATCCTCGGTATCTGCAAGCTCGCTCCGGCGCTGCTCGCCGGCAACACCGTGTTGTGGAAGCCGTCTCCGGTCACCCCGCTCTCCAGCCTGCTGATTGGTGAGCTGCTGCGCGATGTACTGCCACCCGGGGTGCTCAACGTAGTCTCCGGCGGCGGAGACCTCGGTCGCTCTCTGGTCACGCACCCGGACGTTGCGCTCGTTTCGTTCACCGGCTCGGTAGCTACCGGTCGGGCCATCGCCTCGGCTGTGGGTCTGCGCCACGTCGTCCTCGAACTCGGCGGCAATGACCCGGCGATCGTGCTCCCCAACGCCGACGTCGGCGCTCTGGCTTCGTCCCTCTTCACGCTGGCGACACTCAACAGTGGGCAGTTTTGCGCAGCGATCAAGCGCGTCTACGTACACCGCGCCCAGCAGGCCGAACTCTTCGACGCACTCGCCAGCCTGGCGGGCGACGCACGGCTGGGCAGCGGGTTCGATCCGCGCACCACTCTCGGCCCGCTGACTACGCGGTCACAACTGGACCGCCTGACCGGGCTGGTCGAGGCAGCGGTCGCGGCCGGCGGGCGGGCGGCGGGCGGCCGCAAGCTCGCCGGCCCGGGCCACTTCTACCCCGCCACCGTTGTCACCGACCTGCCCACCGGCACTCAGCTCGAGAGCACGGAACAGTTCGGGCCCGTCATTCCGGTTCTGGGTTACGACGACCCGGCCCAGGCCGTCGCCGCCGCCAACGCGACGGAATACGGCCTCGGTGCGTCCGTATGGGGCGATCCCGACGCGGCCAGGTCGCTGTCCAGCGGTATCGACGCCGGCACCGTCTGGCTGAACACCCACGGCGACCTCCGGCACGACGTGCCGTTCGGTGGCGCCCGGTCCTCCGGGCGCGGCGTCGAGTACGGCTACCTGGGTCTGCTCGAGTACACCCGGGTGAAGGTGGTCAACGCGACATCGATCCCCGGATGACGCCCGCGCTCACCCGCCGATGGGGACCGGGTTCGCGTCGCGGGCCGCGAGAAATTCCGGGCGTGGGTTGGTGGTGTTGGTGGCCGGGTTGCTCGTCGCGTTGTAGACGACGATGAGGGTGCTACGTCCGAATGGCGAGATGTTCTGCGCCGACGAGTGCAGGATGTTGGGGTGGAAGAAGAGAACGGAACCTGCCGGACCCTTCGGGCTCACCAGACCGTTACTTTGCACGAGATCCGCGATGAGACTGGGCTCGATCTGATACTTTTCCTCGGCGGTCAGCGTAGAGACCCAATTCGGCGCGTCCTCATACCCGATGGGCATGCCCGCGGTAGGCGTCGCCGCGAGCACTCCCGCTCGATGTGAGCCTGGTACGAAGGTCAGCGGCCCGTTGAATTCGGTGACCTCGTCGAGGAACACCGCCACATTGACCAGGTCGGGCCGGCGGATGCCGTCGTCCTGCAGCCAGTAGATGTAGTCCTGGTGCCACTGCCACTGGTCGCCGACGAAGGCTGCCTTGACGTTAACCTTTGACTGATGGATGTAGACGCGCTCACCGACCAGCGCCGCAGCACGTTCGACTAGTTCCGATCGGTGACAGAACCGGGCGATCGTCTCGTTGGTCTGGTGCGGGCCATACACCGAACGCACCGTGACTCCGTCGCGCTCGAGGATCCGGCGCGGACCCTCCTGGGCCAGCAACCGCGGCACGGCCTCGGTCAGCTCTTGCAGCACGCTCTCCGGCAGGAGACCGTGTGCCAGGTAGAACCCGTCGCGCTGATACGCGTTGACAACCTCGGTTTCAGGCCCGCTGGCAGCAGTTGGGGTGACCATAGTGGACTCCTTCACTAGTCAGGTAGCTCGCAGCGCGGGTCGAAGATGTCGCGCAGAAGGCCCCATGCTGCCTCTCCAGCGGGGGGCGCGGGGGGCAGAGGACGCTCGGCGATCCGTGTGTACACCTCGGCTGGTGGGCGCCATGAGTCGCCCGCGCGGACACGCCAGTGCCGAAATGCGTAATATCTGCTCTCGATGAACTTGGCCATCACCTCCTGCTCGGTCATCCCATCGATGACGGCTTTCTGCCTCCGCACCAGGCGTACCAGGTCGGTGCGTAGGGCGCTGACCGACCCAGAGCCGGCGACGTCGGCATCGTCGATCATCACCCGGACCGCCCGCGTGGACTCGAGCAGTGGACGGTCGTGTAGCAGGTGATTGAAGATGTCGATCCGGAAGGTGTCGCTCGCATCGTGCGCGGAAAGGCACCTGATCGTCCGACACGGTGGTTCCGGCAGTTCCGGCCAGAGTTCCCCCGGTGAGATGTCGAAGAAGTCCCGCACCACCAGGACCTGCGGCGTACCGTCCGGACCTGTGACCGGGTAGGGGCCGTGGATCACGAACGCGATGTCCGTCCAGCCGTAGAAGTGCATCGACCAGACCAGCGCCTGCGCGGCCCCGGAAAGCCGGAAGGCGGCCTGCGCCGACTCGACTGAGCCGTTCACCGGCGTCCAGCCGTCGCCCTCGGCAAGCGCCTGCGCCGCGTCAGGGGTCAGCAGCCGGTGTCCTCCGTCGCGACAGAAGACGTCTCCGGTCTCCCGCTCGGCCAGGCCGCGCAGGAGGCTGGTGGCAACCTCGACACGGACATCGCGGGAAACCTTGGCCGCCTTCATTCCTGGCACCAAGTCGAGCATGAGTGACTTGGCCGAACTTGCGCTGGGGTACAGGCCCGCCAGGTCGGCGTCGGTGACACCGGCGGACCGGAGGTCGGTGTACAGACGGACCAGGTCGCTGGCCTCCAGGTCCTCGTAGAACGGGCCGACCTGTGCCACGTGCATGGGCCAGGGCACGATCTCCCCGGCGTGCGCGAAGGCGACCCCGACGGCGTCGAGGAAGGCGTCGATTTCCGCCATCAGCTCGTACCTCCTAGTTGGTCGCCGCTCGCGAGTGGACCGGCGAGCGTGGTGATCGGGCGAGTCTGCAGGGCCCACAGCCCGCGTTCGTCGACAGCCCACTCGACGTCCTGAGGATCGCCGAGGCGCTCCGCCAGCCGGAGCGCGAGCCGTACGACGTCCATGAGGAGATGGTGGTGAGGAACGGCCGGTTCGGTTCGGCGAGGACGCTTTCCGTCGTACTGGATCCGGAGCGTGGCGGCAGGCAGCACCCGGCCACTCAGCAGCGCGTCGGCGAGGCCCTCGGCGTACTCGAGTACAGCTTCCGCCGCGCCGGTGACCGGGTCGGCGGAGAAGCAGACGCCAGCGAGCCGGGGCCGTAGTTGTTCCTGAACCACGACGGCGAGCTCGCTCGGCACCGGAGCCCCTACGCGACGGCCGTACGCGTGGGCCGAGGGGTTGTCGACCGAGGCTTGAACGTGGGCGACCGCAGCAGGCACATCATCGCGCTCAACGTCGAGCACCGACAGGAATTGTCCGGCGAAGCTCGCCCGCCGGGAGTCCTCCACCGCGGCCGAGCTACGGACCGCGAAACGTGTGGTCGCGTCGTGACCGGCCGCCTGCAGATGATCGATAAGCCAGTTGTCGAACGCCGACTGCTGCAATCTGCCGTCGCGCAGCGACCGGTGAGCCGCCGCGGTGACGACACCGCCTCCCGGTACCGCTACACCGAGGCGTATCATCCGGCCGAGCTGGGCGCCCTTGCCTCCGACCACCGCCGGATCGAGCGCCCGCGACAGGTCCACCCAGAGGTGAGGCGTCACCGACGGACGGGGGCGGAGTAACGGCGATTGGCCTGCACCGAATTGTACTCCCAGACCTCACGGTCGCGGACATACAGCGGGGCCTCCGCACGGATCGAAAGCGGGGTCATCGTGCTGCCATGGCTGAACTCCACCGTCACGGCGCCCGAGATGGCACGGCCGATGCTCTCAATGAACTGTTGTGCGGCGAGGCGTAGCCGCCCGAACCAGCGACCCTCCACTGCCTCACGCACCCAGAGCTGGTCGAGGTGCGCCTTCTCCCGGATGGTTTCCGCGTCGACCGTCGCGTTTAGCAGGTGCGCGTGGCACGTGAGCAACACGTGCGCGGCGGGCATTTCACGTGCCTCCAGCACCTTCTCGCCGCCGCTGAGATGTTCCAGACCCCAGTAGCGGCCGACCTGGTAGGCGCCGGCAAGCCAGTTGAGCTTGTCGACGAGGCTGACGAGGTCGAGTGGTACGCCGTCGAGGTGGGTGGGCAGCCCGTGCTCGAACGTGATGGTCACCGCACGCCGGGGGGCTCCGACGTCGGCCCGGGTCCACACATAGAGCTCCTCGGGCACGCGGAACCGCTCCGGGTCGTCGATCACCCCCGCCTCAAACTCTCGGCACCACAGGTTGGTATCCACGCTGACCGACCGATCGGCGAGTTCCGTGATCCCGTGGTCGGCTAGTTCGGCTGCCTCCTGCGGCCTGGGCACCGGCGTCCACTCGTACGGAGTGCCGTAGACACCATCGAAGCCGAGCAGCGCCAGTGAGCCGTTGAGTCGCCGCAGGGTGTTCTGCGAGGGATGCGCCGAGTGCAGGATCGCCTGCGCCTTGTGCCTGTTGGCGATGTCGATGGCCACCTTGGCCATCAATGGGCGGCTCAGTGACGAACTGATCGGATAGGCGCCGAGGTATCGGGCTTGGGCTTGAAGCGCGGGCAGGACGAAGTCGCTGGCGAACTCCTGTTGGACATCGACGACTTCGAGCCGCGCGCCGAGGCGATCGGCACGCTTGCCCAACTCCTCGAGATCACCCTCGTCGCCAACGTTCACGACCAGCGCTACGACCTCGTGGATGCGCGCGTCGAATAGCAGCTTGAGCAGGTAGGAACTGTCCAGTCCACCGCTGAACAACGTCACCACGGGACGGGATGGGTCGAGGACGCGGGCTATGTCGTCGACACACCGAACCAGTGGTGGAGATAAGCCTTCCCCCGTATCACTCCACACAGGGGGAATATTCCATGTTTTCAGAAGCAGCGCAAAGACTAAGATCTGCCGCCGGTGGGCGGGTGCCGAAAGTAGGCCCTCGATGTAAGCTCCATGATCCAAGTCTCGGCGTGCGCGCTCGGCTGGTTGCGCGCCTTGTGCACACGCAGGTCCCACGGGGGTTCCAATGTCACGCCGTCAGCTGATGGACCTGTTGCGATATCAGGCCCGCACGCACCCTGACCGGTTTGCCGTCACCGAGGTCACCGCCGCAGGACCCCAGAGCCTTACCTGGGCGGAGTTTGCTTCCAATGTGGAGGGCACGGCGGGACGTGCCGCGTCGTTGTTTTCTCACGAACCTCGCGTACTGCTGGCGATAGACAACACCGCGTCTTCTTTGACTGCGTTGCTCGGCATCGTCGCCGCCGGTGTCGATGTCGCCGTCTTCGAGGCGAGCAGCGCTCCCCTAAGCGACCCCAGCTCGGTCTTCCACACCACCGGGGCACAGAGCCTGCTGGTGCCTGGTGGTGACCGTCCCGACGGCGCGGAGGGCTATCGCTCACTAGCCATCGAAGAGATCACCGGCGGTCCGCCGGCGACGCAGGGACTCGACGTGCCTACCGGCGACGACGTCACCGTCCTCCAAGCCACCTCGGGCTCCACCGGTGAACCGCGCCTCGCCCGGCAGCCACTGGTCAACCTGATCCGCGGAGGCGCACTCTACCGGGACATCTACCACTTGAGCACTGCGGACACCATCCTCGCCCCGGTTCCCATGGCGCACTCGTTCGGGATGGTGGCAGGGCTGTTCGCCTCGACCGTCACCGGTGCCCGCCTGCAGACGATGACGCGCTTCACCCCTCGCGGCACGCGGACGGCGATCGAGGATGGCGCCACCGTACTACTCGGCACACCGTTGCTGTACGAGCTGGTCGGGCGCACGGTCCGGCCCGCGCGCTCGACCCTGAGGGTGGCCCTGTCCTCCGGAGGTCCGTTGGACGACAGTGTCGCCCTGCTGGCCGGCACCGAACTGGGCGCTCCGGTGCTCCAGGTCTACGGCAGCACCGAGACCGGTCTGATCGCGAGCCAGCGACCCGGCACCGGACCGTGGCCACCGGGCTGCGTCGGCACCGTGGCCCCCGGCGTGGACCTACGGGTGGCACCACCCGCAGCCGGAAATGCGCCGGACGCCGGAGTCGAGCTCGCCGTCCGCACGATGACGATGTTCCGGGGCTATCTCGACGGCCGACCGGACCGCGTGGACCAGCACGGCTACTACGCCACGAATGACGTCGCGACGCTGGACGAGGCCGGCAACCTGCGGCTGCTGCGGCGCAAGGAGTCCTTCATCAATGTCGGCGGTCGCAAGGTGAACCCGGTCCGGTTGCAGCGTTTGATCCAGGAGCATCCCGACGTGGTGGACTCAGCGGTATACGGCGCCGAGGCACCGGGTGGTGAGGAGGTCCACGCGGCGGTCGTCCTGGTGAACGGCGGGCAGCTCAGTACGCTCCTCGCGCACTGCCGTGCCCGACTCGCCGACTACGAGGTGCCGCACACCGTTCACGTTGTGGCGGCCCTACCCCTCACCGGCATGGGCAAGATCGACCGCAACAGACTGCCTGGCCGGCCGACCACCCTCTCCCCCAGCGGCGGACGGTCGTGAACGTTCTCCTCGTATGTGGCGGCTACTCCCCCGCCACCGCCGGCGCCGAAAGGATGGCGTGGCACACGGCGGACGGGCTACACAGGTCAGGACTGACAGTGCAGCTGCTTGTCGACGACGTGGCGCCCGGCTATCAGGGCACGGTGCCGGTGCTGGGCGCACCGGCTGCTACGGGGGATGATCCGCCTCCCGAGCCGTCATTGCCGTGGCAGCCCGAACTGGTGCACGCGTTCGACCTGGCCCGACCGGCGATGGTCCGGTACGCCATGGCGCTGGCGCGACACTGGCAGGTACCGTTAGCGCTCACTCCAGCGACGGTCCGGTCACTCTGGCCCGACCAGGAGTTCGCCGAGGCCGCCTGTGCCGCAGCCGACGTCCTCTTCGCCCTGACACAGCAGGAGGCCGAGACGTTCCCAGTGCCCACCGGTCGGCGCAACCGGATCCACATCGTGCCGCAGGCACCGAGCCTCTCAGGGGTGCCGAACCCGGCGTCGGTGCGCGCCCTGCGGGAACGCGGTCCCGTAGTGTTGTTCCTAGGGCGTCGCGGCCGCCTCAAGGGCTATCCAGAGCTGCTCGACGCGGCTCCGCTGGTTTGGCGTACCGTACCGTCGACAACCTTCGTCGTCGCCGGGCCAGCCTGGGACGACGATATCGGGGGACCACCTCGCGAGAGCCATCCGCCCGACCCCCGGTTCGCGGACCCTCGGCTGGTCGACCTCGGCATGGTCGACGAGCAGACCAAGCTCGACGTGCTCGACGCCTGCGACGTACTTTGCCTGCCCAGCCGAGCCGATGCCTTTCCGCTGGTGTTCGTCGAGGCGTGGACACTGGGCCGGGCAGTGGTGACCGGTGACTTCCCCGGTGTGGCGGGCGTGGTGCGCCACGAGGTGGACGCGCTGGTCACCGCAGTGAGTCCCGAAGGGGTTGCCGAGAGCCTGATCAGGCTATTGACCGACCACGCCCTTCGTAGCCGACTGGCGGCAGCAGGGTACGAACGGGCCGCTCGCTGTCTGACCTGGGAAGCGGTGGCCGAGGCCGTTGCGGCGGGCTATCGAGAAGCGATCCAGCTACCGCGAGGTGCACGATGAGCAGCGACGACGCACTTCCTGCCCCACCGAACTGGAGGGTGGTGCTGGCCGACACTACCGTCGGTGCCGAGGAGATCGCAGCGGTCACGGATGTGCTGACAGGCCGGTGGCTCTCCACCGGGCCGGTGACCCGGGCGTTCGAACGGGAATTCGCCGACACGCTCGGCGTCGTTGACGCGGTGGCCGTCAACAGTGGCACCGCTGCGCTTCATCTGGCCCTGATTACGCTTGGCGTCGGCCCCGGTGACGAGGTAATCATGCCAGCGCTCACCTTCGTGGCGTCGGCCGCCATGACCGTCGCCGTCGGTGCCACGCCGGTATTCGCCGACGTCCGTTCGGCCCACGATCTGACCATCGATCCCGCGGACGTGGCGAGGCGGATCACCGGGCGAACCCGAGCAGTGGTCGCCATGCACTACGGAGGGTATCCGGCCGACGTGGATCGGCTCGTCGCGCTCGCAGCGAAGCACGGCGTCGCCCTGATCGAGGACGCCGCGCACGCGCCAGCCGTACGGTATCGCAGTGACCAGGTGGGCACGGGAGCACTCGGCACGTTCGGCGATGTTGGTTGCTTCAGCTTCCATCCTGCTAAGAACCTCACCACCGGCGAAGGCGGAATGGTGGTCGCCCGCGACCAGCAACTGCTCGCCGAGTGTCGCGACCTGCGTTCGCACTGCATGACAGCGCCGACCTGGGATCGGGACCGAGGGCTAGCGACCGGTTACGACGTGACCGGAGTGGGCTTCAACTACCGGCCATCGGAGATCGCTTCCGCGATCGGCAGGGTGCAACTGCGCCGGCTGGCGGCTGACCGGGCCACCCGCGCCAGGTTGGTCGCCGAATACCGCACCCACCTTGGTTCGATGCCGGATCTGGTGCTGCCATTCACCGGTCGTGATGACCTGGACACCGCGCACCACCTGTTTGTGATCATGCTGCCGCCGGGCGTCGACCGAGCCTGGTTCAGAGCGGCGCTGCGCGACGTCGGTGTGCAGACTTCTGTCCACTATCCGCCGACTCACCAACTCTCGTACTACCAGCAGAGGTGGGCGGCCGACGTCACCCTGCCGGTGACCGACGCGACCGCGGATCGGATCGTGTCCCTACCACTGCACGCGCGCATGTCCGCCGGCGATGCCACCTACGTGGCACGTGCCGTCGTCGAGACGCTGAGAGGGTCCGGTACATCGTGACGTTCCACATCGAGTCGGGTACGTTGCGTCGCGACGGCCAACCCTTCGTGGCTGTCGGCGTCACATACCACCCCCGCCTCGTAGGTGCCCGGATCTGGGTGGACTGGCAGCCTGACCTCATCGACGATGACCTGCGGCAGATCGCGGCGAGTGGACTGAACACCGTCCGTGTGTTCGTGTTCTGGCGCGACCTGCAGCCCCTGCCGGACATCATCGACAGTCGAGTCCTCGATCGGGTGCGGACGTTCGTGCATCTGGCCGCGACCCACGATCTTGCTTGTATCCTGTCCGTCTTCACCATCTGGATGAACGGTCAGCGGCTTGACCTTCCGTGGCGGCACGGCCGCAGCCTGTGGCGGGATACGGATCTGCTGGACCAGGCTGAACGTTGCATCCGGGAGTTGGCGCGCGCTCTCGTCGGGCAGCACAACGTGCTCGCGCTGGATCTTGGCGACGAGATCCGCAACGTCGATCCCACCGAGGCCGATCAACTCTCTCAAGCCGACGTAGTGGCCTGGCAGAGCCGGATGGCGGCCGCGGCACAGGCGGAACTTCCGGGCGTACCCGTCACACAGGCCAACGACGTCTCCGGAGTCCTGGGCAATGCCGCGTTCGGCCCGGACAACAGCGTGGGACTCGACCTGATCGCCGTCCACGGGTGGCCGATGTGGTCCCCCGGCGCCATCGAGTCAACAAGCTCCGTCAAGGCAAGCCAACTCTCCAGCTTCCTGGTCCGCTACGCCCGTGCGCACGGCCCGGTGCTACTTGACGAGATCGGCGGCTACGGGACCGCCGATGAGATCCTCGCAGGTTATCTACGCACTGCTGGCGCTTCCGCGCTGGCCGCTGGGGCAGTCGGCGCCATCGCCTGGTGCTGGCAGGACATCGCGGCGCGGACGGAGCCCTACCAGGAGCGCCCCGGTGAGCGGCATGCCGGCCTGATGCGCCTGGACGGTACGCCGAAGCCCGCCTTGGCGGCCTGGCGGGGCAACGCCGAGCTGGCTACGGCCCTGGTCGGCTTCCGGCCCGACCCACCCGAGGTAGGGCTCTACCTGCCGCAGCGGATACGCGCGACGGCCACCTCCTACCTCGACGCCCCCGTCGGGACAATCGCGGCCTTCTACGCCCATCTGCTGCTTGCCCGCGCGCACTTGCCCTACGCAGTGGTGGCTGGTACGGACGCCGACCTGAGCCGCTACCGCCTGATGATAGTCGCGTCCACGGCCCGATTGACCCTAGCCGACCGGGACCTGCTGCGCCGGTACGTCACCGATGGCGGCACTCTGTACGTGTCCGTCGCCGACCACGTACATGGCTGGCCCGACGAAGACCTCTCAGGCGTGGGGCCACTCGACTTCTCCCTGATCACCGCCGGCGCGCGAAACCTCAGCTGGGACGACGACCGCTGGCAGCTCCACTGGGACCTGCCGGGACTACGCCGGGTCGACATGCGCCCCACCACCGCTCGGGTGGTCGCGCGTTACACCGACGGCACACCGGCCGCGACGGTGAACCAGGCCGGAGCCGGCCGGGTCATCGTGTCTGGCGCACCTATCGAACTCATGCTCAACCAGCCGGGACGGCTCGACGAGGTGCCATGGCACACCTTCTACCGACGAATTGCGGCGGCGGCCGGTGTCCAGCCCGTCGGGGCTGCCGGGCTGGCACCTGACCTGGAGATCGTATCCGGCTGGCACGGTGACGACCGGCTCACTGTACTGATCAACCACAGCAGCGGGTCGATGCCGGTACCACTGCCGCCGCTGGGCTACCCGACGCGGGAGACGCTGCCGCCGAAGAGCTGGGCGCTAGTCGAGAACGGCCGGCTCGCCCGGCGCTGCCCCGCCCCCGACACAGGAATCAACTGACCGCCAGCACTCCCGAGCTGTCGTAGTCTCGAGCCAGGTCGGCGATGACCGTTGAACGCCGCTCACGCCACCAGTCGGCACCCACCAACTCGGCGCCGATCCGGTCGTAGGCCGCAACGGTGCGTTCTACCAGCGGGCTATGTCCGCGTCGCTCTCGCCCCAGTCGGTCCAGCCACTGGGAACGGCACGCGCAGCTGTGCCGGCTCAGTTCCAAGATCACGCTGTAGTCGCCACCTGCGTTGAACTGGTCGAGCGCGCGCACCACGTCAGCCTGGCAGTCTGGACAGGTAACCGGCGCTTCCCGCAAGGGGTCGGAGACCTGTTCGCGGCGGCGCGGATCGGTGGGCGTGGTCGAGTACCAAGACAACACCACCGACCTCGACACCTCCGGCCCCATTCTGCGCAACGCCTCGACCAGCGCCCACAGCGACGGGGTCTGGAACAGCCCACGTTCCCACAGCCACTCCTGCAGGGTCCATCCCTTGACGTTGGACGGAAAGAGCACGCAGATGTGACTGCCGTTCTCGAGCGCCCAGTTAACGCTGCCGACCGCCGACTCGATTGCCTCCTCCTCGGTCAGGAACGGCGCACCCAGGAGAACATTGCTGACGGGGAAGGCATCGTAGCGGCGCAACAGCGCAGTGGCCGCCCGATAGGCGTCGACGCTGAGCGACTTGCCGACGCAGTGCCGCTGGATCCACGGGTCCGCCGACTCCAAGCCAAGGTTGATGAAGAATCGCTTACCGGCGAGGCGTTCGACGGTGACGGCTATGCTCTGTTCGGTCAGCATCTCCGGGCGAGACTCGCAAGAGAAGATGCTGGCGGAGGTCTGAGCGGCCATCCCGAAGATGGCCTCCCGGGCGACCACCGGCACCTCCGCCGGGTCGAACATGTTACCCAGGGGCGATATGCCGAGGGCGTCGTAGTCGTCGTGCTGCCCCAGCGCCTCCCGGACGCTCTCCACCATACGGTCCAGATCAACCCGCTCCGCCGCCGCGTAGTTGCACATGGTGCACTCGCCGGCACGGTCATACCGGCACCCGAAGGAGCGGAAGAACACGTACGTCAATAGCCTTTCCTGCGCCGGACGTGGATCCATCACCACCCGCTGGCGACGTACGGTGTACCGCCACGACTCCTGTTCCGGGGGCCGACGGGCACGGATCAGTGTGTTAGCTCGACGAAGCAGCATGTTGGTCTGCAACATGTGGACCTCCTACGGGAGTGGATTTGCTCCGGATCAAAGCCCGTGGCGCTCGGCCATGAGTTGTTCGCAGGCCGCCCGCCAGACCTCGCTCACGGGTTCAGCCGCAACCCCGCCGGGCGGGGCGGGATCAAAGGGCTCTGTCACGGCGTCGGACAAGAGGTCGGACAGCGGCACCTCCTCACAGAGCGGTAGGAACGGCTCGAACCAGGAATCGCCCGACCGGTCCGCCGACACACGACGCAGCCACTCTTCGGCGGGCACCCGCTCGATCGGTATGCCGTGGGCAACGAGCAGTTCCCACGCCGCCGGCCAAGGCAACCGCACTGGGTTGACCAGATCAAGGTCCTCAGCAGGCCGATCCGTGAGAACGTTGGTGGCCACCACGCGTGCGACGTGGTCAGCGGATACGACGTCCAGAGCGCCGGTGAGTTCCGGGGCGATGCCGAGACGTACACACTCGCGCAGGAAGCACTCGAGCATGCCTGGCCGGTCCCGCCTGCCCACCAGCCGACCGAGCACGAACCCCGGGCGGTACACGCTGGTCCGGTAACCCGCCGCCGCCAGGTGTCGGACGACCTCCTCGGCCGCCGCCTTCGACTGGTTGTAGCCACCACGAAGCGGAGTACCGGGCGCCGCCACGGCCGACTGAGTGGAAACGTGATGCAGCGCCTTGCCACGGACCCGGGCCGCCAGCCATCCGAGGGCGGCCACCCCGCCCACGTTGATCGGCGCCAACCTCTCGTACGGATAGATGAAGTTCACCCACGCGGACGCGTTGACCAGCGCGTCCATCGTGAGCGCACGGTCCAGGTCACGGTCTGTCAGCCCGACGTCGGGCAGGGTCAGGTCGGCCGGAACCGGCACCACGCGGTCATCATCGGCTAACGTCGGGTCGGCTCCGTAGCGCAGAAGTGCCGCTCGCAGCCGGGCGCGAGCGCCCTGGGGTTCCGCCGCCCGAACCAGGCAGAGCACTTCCTCCACCGGTCCGGCCAGCAGTTCACGCAGTACGCCCGTCCCGATGGTACCGGTAGCGCCGGCCAGCACCAGTCGCCTCGGCGTGCCTGCCGACGGCACGAGGTCCGCTGCGGGGAACCCCGGGGAAGCTGCACCACCTCGGGCAGCCGCGTCATCCGTACCCGCCGGACCCTCGGTGAGAGCCCCGCAGAGGGCGCGGACCGTGGTGTGCCGCAACACATCACCGACCGTGATGGGCAGGCCGGTGGCCACGCGGACTCGCCAGGCAACCCGCGCGGTCTGCACCGAGGAGCCACCCCGGTCGAAGAAGTCGTCGAGCGGGCTCATCTCGGGCTGGCTCAGGACTTCCCGCCAGATCCCCAGCACCACCGCCTCCAGGTCGCTGCCCGGGGCGGTGTTCGGGCTGTCAACCCCGTGGGCGTCTGGGTCACCGACCGCGGCCCAGTCCGCGACTGCCCTACGGTCGACCTTGCCGTGGCGGGTCAGCGGCAACCGGTCCACGATCCGCCAGCGGGTCGGCACGACCGACGTGTTCAGATGTTCGCCGGCATGCCGTCGAATGTCGTCAAGATCGGCACCGTCGGGACCGACCAGGACAGCAACCAGCTGCCGGCCGCCGTCGCCCCCCGCCGGCACGACGGCCACCTCCCGCACTCGCGGGTGGTCTGCCAAAATCGCTTCGATCTCCACCGGCTCGACCCGCACCCCGCTCACCTTGGTCTGGTCGTCGAACCGACCTAGCAGCGACAAGTGGCCTGTGCGCCCCCAGACGACCCGGTCGCCCGTGCGGTACCACCGGGTTGGCGCCGAATCGGGCGACGCGGCCGGCAGCATCTGCGGCCGCGATGCGATGGGCGGAACCTCCGCAACGAAACGGTCCGTCGCCAGCTCCGCTGCGGCGAGGTAGCCCGCGGACACCGTGGGCCCGCCAATCCACAGTTCACCTGGCAGACCTGGCGGCAGCTCCCGGCCACGCCGATCCCGTACGGACACCAGCACGCCGGGCAGCGGTACCCCGATCGGCACGCCACCTCGGGTGGGGAGAATCGCCTCGTCGACGCGGTAATACGTCGAGTCGATCGTCGTCTCGCTGGTTCCGTACGTGCAATAGAGCTCGCAGTCGTCGGGCAATTGCCGGCGCAGGCGGCGCGCCTCGTCGACCGACCAGGTGTCGGAACCCACCATGACCCGACGGAGGGCGGGCGGCGGGCCACTGCTGTGTTCCAGGTACTCGACGAGTAGCCTGACGACAGAAGGGACGAACTCGCCGGTGTCGACCCGCCACCGCCGAATCAGCTCGAGTAACCGGGGCGGATCGAGGATGCGGTCCCGCTCCGCGATGACGAGCGTGCCGCCGAACCCCAGTGACCGGGCCACGTCGCCGACGAACACGTCGAACGAGAACGGCGCAAGCTGAAGGTGTCGTCCGGGGTGCTCGGCCAGCCCGAACACCTCACCCCACGCCTCGGTCACCGTGGCCAGTGCGGTGACCGGGACGGAGACGCCGCGCGGGGTGCCGGTGGACCCGGAGGTGAATACGGTATAGGCCTCGCCCACGTGTCGGGGCGCTACCAGGCCGGGGGATGCGACGGCCAGCCAACCGGTCGGGCACGGCGCCATGCGATGGCGCAGGTCCTCGGGCAGCAGCGACAGCAGCGACGATGCGGTGGTCAGAACCGCGGACGCACCGGTGAGCTCCAGGATCCGGGCCACCCGCCCCGCTGGCAGGTCATCGGCGATGGCGACGAAGCTAGCGCCGAGGCGGATAACCCCCACCACCGCAACGATGAACGCAGCGGTGCGATCGCCGTGCAACGCCACCCGGTCGCCCGGCCGTACACCAGCTGCCCGCAGTGCTTCCATCACCTCGTCCGACCGACGACCGAGCCGCTCGTACGACACCATCCCGTCAGCGTCGACGAGCGCTGGTGTCGTCGGATGGTGGGCGATGTTGCGCTCGATGCGGGCCGCGAGCGTAGCGGGTCTCGCGCTACCTACCGTGCCGGAACGCGAGGCTAGCCAGTCCGCCTCGCTCGACGCCACCAGGCAGACCGCCCCCAGGTGCGCACTCGGCGGCGACGCAGCGATCTGTCGCAGCAACCGCAGGTACAGTCGGCCGATCCGGTTCACGGTCGTGGGCAGGAAGAGATCGGCGGGATACTCGAGGGCGACGGTGCGGCCGCCGCTGTGGCTGACCACCTCAAGGCTCAGGCTGACCTTGAAGCCCCCATTGTGCAAATACTGGTAGCGGGTGGGTTGGCCACCCAACCGGGGCGGTTGGGCCGGCAGGCTCGGTGCGGAGAACTCGCACTGACAAAGCGGATTGAGTCCGGGTACCCGCTGGGGTTGAACCGCCCGTACCACCCGCCCGAACGAGGCGTCGGCGTTGGTCCACGCCAGCCGCAGCTCATCGGCGCAATGCCGCACCAATTCCGCGGTGGTAGCGCACGAGCCGGGTCGCAGCCGGATCGGCACGCTATGCACCAAATATCCGACCGCCCGATGCTCGGCGGGTGTGCGACGACGGGACACTGGCACGCTGACCAGAATGTCCTCTGCGCCGGTGAGAATCTCCAGGACGACCGCCCAGGCAGCCAGGAAGATGGCGTTCGAGGTCACGCCAGCCTGGTGCACAACAGCGTCTACAGCGGTGCTGAGCTCGCCGTCCACCGGCAGTTGGAGGACTCGACCCGCCGTCAGACCAGGCCGAGGCAGCCCCAGGTCGTAAGGCAGGTCAGCCACGTCCGGGGCATCGCCGATCCGGTCAGCTATCCGGCGCGCTAGACGATCGGTCTCGCCAGACTCCGCAGCGGCCCACTCAGCCTCGAGGATGGCCCCCAGATCCGGCGGCTCCGGGCCAGGCACCACAGCACTGTCCGGCCCGAGATCGTAGTACTCCGTCAGCTCCTCGAAGAGGATCCAGAGGGAGGCACCGTCGCAGATGGCATGGTGCAGCACCAGCACCAGTAGGTGGACGTCGGCGGGGAGCCGGTAGAGGCATGCCCGCACCCGGGGGTGACCGTCGTCGAACGGGCGAGCGACAAGTCGTCCCGCGGCGGCCATCGCAGCACCCCGCGACGCCATCGGCACGACGGGGCAGACAACGGTGACGCCGTCCAGTACGGCCGCCACCGGTTGCCCGGCGGGTGCGGAGATGGTCGTACGAAGTGCCTCGTGCCGGTCCATCAGTCGGTCCAGTGCGTACTGCAGGCGAGCTGGATCGACCGGACCGTCGACCCAGACGGCGAAGGGCACGTGGTAGGAGGGATCGGCCGGGTTCTCCTGCTCGATCAGCCAAAGCTCCTCCTGTGCCGCTGAGAGCCGGCGCCGACGGGCAATGTCGTACGAGGTGTCCGAGCCGACGCTGACGGCCATTTCCTCGACCGCACTGGTCATCGGCGCTCCCCGGCCGATACCGCACCGGCCTCGGCGTCGACCTGCGCGGCGAGGCCGCGGATGGTGGGAACGTCGAGGAAACGGCGCAGCTCCACCAGGGCGCCGGTCTCCGACATGACCGCGGCCAACATCCGGTTCGCTGCCAGCGAGTCGCCACCACAGGCGAAGAAGCTCTGCTCCGGGCCCACCACCTCACCGTCGAGGAAGTCCGCCCAGATGCGTTGGATCCTCCGCTCGAGGGCAGTACCGGCAGCTGGGGCGGTCGGCGGCTGCCGGTGCTGGACGGCGGCGATCACGGCCGCTCGGTCCAGCTTGCCGTTGGGGTTGACCGCCAGCGCATCAACGACCGCCACCTGGGACGGCACCATGTACGCCGGCAGCACGCCACGCAGACTGTCCCGGACGGCGTTGCCCTGCGCCGTGTCGCCGGGCCCGGCGACAGCCGCGAGGAGACGCGCGCCGCCGACCCGCGGTTCTGCCCAGGCGACAGCGTCGCTGACCCCGCCGACAGTGCGCAGTGCCGCCTCTACATGCCCCAGTTCGACCCGACAACCGCGGATCTTGACCTGGCGGTCCCGGCGGCCGGCGAACCGCAGCTGACCGTCCGGCGCGAGCCAACCCAGGTCACCCGTGCGGTAGCCCGTTCCTACGGAGTCGGGCACCTGGTAGCCGCCGACCTGCTCGAGCCGCTCCATCAGCCGGGTGCCCCTGCCCGGCCGATTCGGGGACAGATAACCCAGCCCGACCGGTGCGCCACGCACGACCACCTCGCCGATGCCACCGGGCGGCACCGACTCGCCGTCCTGGTCGACGATGAGCACCGACGTGCCGGCGATCGGCCGTCCGAGCGGCACGTCGGGACCATCGAAACCGGTGATATCGGCGAACGTGGCGTCACCGGCCACCTCCGCACTGCCATAGAGATTCACCAGACGGCAGCCGGGCAGTGCCCGCTGGACCCGGGCGAGTAGGTCGGCGTCGAGCGCCTCACCGCTGAACGTGCAGACCCGCAGGTCGGACAGCACCGCAGCGTCGTCGACCACGTCCAGAATGGTGCGCATCAGCGACGGTGTGACCAGCAGCCGGGTAACCCGGTGTCGGGCGAGAATCTCGACCAGCGCAGGGATGTCCCAACTCGCGGACTCCGGGACCACCACCACCGGCATCCCGGCGAGCAACGGCACCAACGTCTCGGATAGCGTGTCGACGAAACCCAAGGGTGTGCGGAGAGCAGCGCGTTCACCCGCCACGTACGGCCAGGCGGTACTACCCCAGGCGCACCTGTTGTACAGCCCGCCATACGTCCCGGCGGTCACCTTCGGAATGCCTGTGCTGCCGGAAGTAGCGACTAACCAGGCAGGGTCGTCCGGCGACGGCTGGTACGCCTCGACGTAGGACGACATCGGGCTGGGGGCGTCCGATCGGACGGTCGGGCACTCCGTCCACGAGCTGGGCTCGTCCGTGAGGATCGCCGCTGGGTCGCACACTCGCAGGAGGCGTTCCTGATGGTCGGGTGGGTAAGTGGTATCGATCATCAGCAGTACACCACCTACCGCCCAGGTCGCCAGCATCGCCGCGACCGATTCGGCGGACCGCGGCATCCGCACGGCCACCGGGTCACCTGGACGCACGCCGGCAGTGCGCAGCCCCCACGCCATCCGGTCCCGCAGATCACGCAGCCCATCGAAACTCATGATCAGCGGGCCGTCGATTACCGCTGTGGCGTCCGGGGCCCGTGCGGCGGTCCGGTCAAACCAACGCGTCAGGTCGTCGGTAACTGGTACGTCGTCGGTGGACCTCGGGGCCATCACCGCAAGTTGGTCGACCTCGGCAGGGCTGAGCTGCACCGCCTGCCGGACCGGCTGGTACGGATCGGCGGCCACGACGGCGACCAGGTGCGCCAGGGACTCCGAGACACGTCGGACAGTTTCCCCGTCGATCACCTCAGTTGCGTATTCCCAGCGGAGCTGCAAGCCACCGGCACCGCTCGGGATCGCCTCCAGCATCAGGTCGAACCGCGCGGTGCCGGTGGGTACGAGCACCGGTTCGGTCGCGCAGCCCGGCAGGGTCATCGCACCCACATCACCGTCCTGCAGGATGAACACGATATCGACGAGCGGTGTGCGGGCCGGATCCGGCGTCGCCCGCACCTGCCAGGTCAGCTCCTCGAGCGGAACATGCTGGTGTGCCAGCACGTACCGCCACTGCTCGCCAATACTGGCGACAAGCGTGGACACCGCATCTTGCCGACTGGCGGAGAGGCGGATCGGCACGGTATTAGCGAAGAACCCGACGGTGTCGTGGTCAACGGCCCTGGTACGGGCCGAGACCACGGTGCCGATCAAGGCTTCCCACTGCCCGGTTCTGCGGGCCAGGCACAGGTGCAGCAGGGTCAGCAGGACGGTGAACAGCGACGTACCCGTCTCGCTGGCCAACTCGCTGAGCCGATGCACCATCGGGGCGGGCAGGGAGGTGTCCAGGGTGGCACCGGCCTGCGACCGGACCGGTGGCCGACGGCGGCCCGGTTCCAGCTCGACGCGTGGAGGCAGTGGCAGCAGTCGCCCGGCCCACTCCTCCGCGTCGGAGCCGACTGCCTGCCGCTGCCACTGCGCGAACTCCCGATAACCGCGTCTTCGGCCGTCAGTGCTTTCGGAGTCCAGAGCCCCGGAATAGGCTGCCGCCAGGGTGCGGAAGATCAGCCCCATCGACCAACCGTCGGCCGCGACGTGGTGCACGACGAGCAGGACCAGCCACTGCTGTTCCCCGCACCGGTAGGTGCGCAGTCGCAACAGGTTGCCACGAGACAGGTCGAACGGTACGTTCGCGCTGGCCTGGGCCCTGGCCATCGCCTCGGGCCAGTCGGACACGGCCTGGTGGGAGATGTCCGGGGTGACAGTCGAGGTCGGGTTCACGTAGGCGACGGGCGCGTCCTCGTCGTACCTGGTGCGCAGTGCCGGGTGGATGGCAAGCACCTCTGTGGCCGCCCTGTCCAGCGCGGCCAGGTCGAGCAGCCCAGTCACCCGAACCGCGTTCACGATGTGGTAGGCCGCACTGTCCGGATGGTACTGGGCGTTGAGCCAGAGCCTCTCCTCTCCGAAGGACAACTTGCTCGTCGATCCGTCGGTGGCGGTGGACGCGTCGCCGGGTTGCCGGTCGTCGACCGGCGTCACGTCCGCCAACAGGTCGGCGATGGTACTGGCGCAGGCACCATCCAGCAGTGCCTCCAGGATCGCCTCCTCCGTACCTGCCGGAGCGTCGAATCGAGCAGCCAGACATGCCGCCACTCGGACTGCCCGCAGGGAGTCACCGCCCAACGCCCGGAAGCTGGTGTGCGAACTGACGTCCTGGTGACCGAGAACTTCAGTGAAGGCCTCGACGACCAGCTTCTCAGTCACGTCGCTCATCTCTTCGCGCACCCGTCCTCACAGCCCACGTGCGCTCAACCGTCGCAGCGGCACCGGTTCGAGCACCGCGCGCTCCTGGCCGAACGGGTCGGTGCTCACCTCACACACGGTGTTCCAGACCATCGTCGGCCGGTCCCCCACCTGGTACGCCGGCCAGTGCGGAAGACCCGGGTGGTTGGGATCGCCACTTCGCGCGAACGCCAGCAGCGCTCCACTCATCCTGTCCGCGAGCTGGTAGCGTTCCGGCGCGTTTCCTGTGATGGGGGCGGCGTCGACGGTGCGGAACCAGAACGGGGCGTCGAGGATGTGCGTGGACCCGTACTTGCCGCCCTCGATAGGGCTCTCCCAGGTGAACAGATAGCAGTAGACCGGTGCGGTACCGGTAGCGAGATGGCTCTCGGCCAGTCGCAGGGACGGAATACGCGTGCAGTCCGACCAGATGGCCAGGAGCAGCTCGCCGGGCGTCGCCAGCGGCCGTCCGCGCGAGAATGTCTCGAACACCGGCTCGGCATGGTCGCCGAGCATCGCGCCGAGGATCTCGCGCACTCCGACTTCGTTGAGCTGGTGGGCGAGATCGGCGGCGAGCAGCGTCATCTCATCCTTGGCACTTCCGATCAGCAGCGGGACGTCGGCTGCGGCTCCGTGCGCGGCAGCTTCAATCGGGCTCTCTAGCAGGTGGCATCCGTCGATCACCGGGCCGAAGCGGAAGGTGCCGCCCATGGTGAAGGGACCCCGGGACGCGCCTGCCATGAGGTGAGCCCGGATAAGCCGACCCGGGCTCATCTGGTAGAGCGCGGAGAGGTTGTCCGGCTCGACCCCGAGTTCCTTGAGCACTGCCTGGGCGGTCTCAGTCGCCTGCCCGGCGGGTACGCCTTGCGCCCCACCGGCGCTCACCGACACAGCCCGGTGGAAGAGCCCGGTCGCCTCAGGCATCGCCATCAGCGTGATGACCGCCCCGCCGCCAGCGGACTCGCCGAGCAGGGTCACGTTGTCCGGATCGCCACCGAAGGCGGCGATGTTCTCCCGGATCCACCGAAGCGCGGCGATGATATCGAGCACGCCAACGTTGCCAGAGTGCGCGAACTCGTCACCGCCCAGTTCTGCGAGGTGCAGGAAACCGAGGACGCCCAGCCGGTAGGTGAGAGAGACCACTACGGCATCGCCGGCGCGGGCCAGAGCGCTCCCGTCATACATGTTCCAGGCGGTCCAGCCGAATTGGAAGGCGCCGGCGTGCACATGCACGATGACGGGGCGATTGGCGGGCCCGACCACGCCCGGGGTCCAGACGTTAAGGGTCAGGCAGTCCTCGCTCTGCGGGTGGTGGATCGGTGCGTCGAAGAGCGCTACCAGCACAGGTGCGTCGTCTGGTCGCAGGGCTGTGGGCGCCTGCGGGCAAGCCGGGCCGTACTCCTGACAGTCGCGTACGCCGGTCCAGGTGGGTGCGGGAGACGGCGGTTGGAACCGCGCCCGACCTCCGGTCGGGCCGCCGAAAGGTACGCCCTTGAAGGCGTGCACGTCACCGTCGAAGGTGCCGCGCACTTGGCCGTTCGCCGTCGCAACCGTGGTCATTCGCATCCTCCAGTCGTCGTGGCACGCCACGCCTGTCCCCGGCCGTTGCCGTGTAGGGGCGTTCCGGTGTCCAGTCGCTCGGCGAGCGGAGCGAGGCTGGCATCATCGAGATAGCTCAACAGCCAGTACGCCCAACGCTCCAAGCCGAAGGCGACGCAGGCGGTGTGTGCCGGCGAGCCGTCGGCCGCCTGAATGTCGAAGGCCTCGCTGAAGTGCCTCCGATGCAGGTTGACGGAGGCGATGGCGAGTTCGCTGCCGTCCGGCAGCAGACCGACCACCTCGAACTTGGTGTCCCCCGCGATCTGGAAGATCGTGGGTCCCGCGCCCTGCGCGATGAAGAACGGGTCGTTGGCCCGGACAACCGCCGCCGGCAGCCCGCTGAGCCGTACCGTTTCGATGAGGTGGTCCACCGCCTCATCGGCGAACGCCTTCGCCATGTCCCCTGGGCCGACGAAGACGAACTCACGCATGGTGAACGACCACATCCGTCGCCCCACCATGAAGCCGGACGGCTCATTTCGGGCGCAGGTGGTCTTGACCGTGTACCGCACAGCCTCGCTCTGGCGGGTGCCGGCCAGATAGGCGTACACGTTGTGGCAGGCCGCCGAGGTCACGGCGACCGGGCAGGACGCGAAACGTGTCTCGTCGGCGGCAGCGGCTATGCCGACCGCGTTGAACTCTTCCAACGCCTCCAGCTGCGGCGTCACCAGTGAGCAGGCGGTGAGATGGTGCGGGAATGAGCGCAGGTAGCCGGCGCGCTCCAGCGTCTCCAGTGCGATCATTCCGGGTACCGACAACGCTTGTCCGGCCCACCACGGACGGCTGGTGGTCCAGTTGTCGACCGCGATCATTGCTGCGGCGGCGGCCGGTGAGCCGACCACCAGCCCCGGACCCACCTCGCGGAAGGCCGCCTCGGGGTTGGTCACCACGCCGGTCGGGGCCCCGCCACGGTACAGGTCCGCGGAATGCCGGTCGGGTATGCGGCGGGCCTGATCGTGGACGCGGTCGAGACGCGCCGTCACGACGGCCCATTCCTGACTACTGTCCGGCTGCTCGATGGTGACCGTCGGTACGCCGTCATGGAACACGCACCGAAATACCGCCCGTGGGCCCACGCAGTACGGCAATGCGTCTTCGAATCGCCGCCGTGCCGATGCGCCCAGGGCCGCCGTCCCTGACCAGTGCATGGTGGCCACAGTCGATGGCTTGATCAACACTTCTCCTCCTCGGGGCGGTTCGCGTTGACCTCAGCCGGCGGGCCATGCCCGGCTGCCGGCTTCAGCCGCACCCGCAGATGCGCGGGACGTCGAAGCACCCATCCCGCTGGTTCCGGCACGGGCGACACCGCCCGAGCGCTTGGGAACCGTTCCGTCAGTGCCTTGACCAGCTCGACGATCTCAGCCTCACCGACGAGGCCACCCACGCAGCCGTGCCGTCCGTAACCGAAACTGAGCGCGCGATGCATCCCTGCCCTACCAGGCAACCAGCTGTCTGGGTCGGCGAACACGGAGTCGTCGCGGTTGGCGCTGGCCAGGCAGACCTGGACCGCGGTTCCCGGGGCGAGCGGTACGCCGGCAAGTTCCGTCTCCTCGCGAACGAACCGGGGGAGGAAGTGCACCGGCGGTTGGTAGCGCAGCGACTCCGCCACCACAGCCTCCGTCGCAAGTGCTCCGGCCGCCACCTGCGCATAGCGGTCCGGCTGGTTGAGTAGGCAGCTCAGAACCGCTCCGGCGCCACAGATCGTGGTCACCGTGCCCACGACGAACAGCATCACGACGTTGTTCTGGGCCTCGCGCCGGGACAGCTCGCCCTGCCGATAAGCCGACAGCAGCGCGCCACCGAGCGGTGCGTTGTTGTCGGCCGCCGCGAGGAATTGGTCGTCGATGAAGGCCGCGAGCCGTTCCCGCTGCACCAGCGCGTTACCCAGTGAGGCACCGTCTTCGTCGAGGTAGGCCGCGATGGGACGGCTCGTGGCCGCCAACCACGCGGCATGCGACGACGGCAGTCCGAGCAGCTCACACAGCACGAGCATCGGCAGAACCTCGGTCACCTGGGACACCAGGTCGACCGGCTGGTCCGTGGGCAGCCCGTCGAGGAGGCGTTCGACGATGGTTCGCAGACGCGGCCGGTTCGCTCGGACGCTGCTCATGCCCATCGCGGGTTGCATGAGATGCCGCAACCGCCGATGCTCGGGATCCTCCAGGTCCAGGATCGTGGGACCGACAGAGCGCCGGGTCGCGCGGAAGTGGTGAGCCGCCGTGAACGCCCGAGAGCTCAATACGGACCGGACCGCTGCGTGTGAGAACGCCAGGTAAGAGTTAAGGTGTGGTATCCAGGCGACCGGTTGCTCAACCCGGAATCGGTGATACGCCTGCCACGGTCGGATACGCAGGTCTGAATGCCGGGGCCCGAATGACGCCTTGGCGTCCTCAAGCGACAGTCCCTCGGGCATGTCGGTCCTACTTGGCGCCGAAGGCGACATCGTAGATTCCCTCGAGCGTGAACAGCCGCGTGATGTCGGAATTCAAGATGTCGATCTCCCGACCCGACAGCTGCTCCACGAAGTTCACAAGCTCGAGCATGGAGTAGGAGGTAACAAGCCCGAGATCGAAGAGGTTCTCGTTGGCCGGAACTTCAGCCATCGGTGCCGGCTCACCGCTGTCTGGCCGGTTAGCCAGGACGAACTCAGACGTGTTTCGATAAAAGGCAGCCTTGTCCACCGTTCCCCCGTTATCGATGCAGGCAACTCCCTCTGCCAGACACTACCGTCAACATCGACTGGTCGGTAGCCCGTTCCACTCCCGCATGCTGAGCGATCAGTCAGGACTCGAAACATTGGCAGCATGTAGGATCCCCGCCGGGTCGAACTCGGCCAAGAACTCGGCCAACGCCCGGTCCAATCGAACCGAAGCAGCGGCGTAAGCGGCCGGAGAGCTGCCGATGACCGCCACTCCCACCCGAGACCGGCGGAGCATCTCGGTGTCGTTGTCGCCGTCGCCAAATGCGATTGCTCGGTCCAGGCCCCGTTCCCCGAAGCGGGCTTGGAGGTGGGCCGTGAGAGCCTGCGCCTTGCAGGTGTCATCTGGATGTATGACCACGGCCCGGAACGCCTCGACCGAGTGGGCTGCACAGTGCAGTCCTGCAAGCGTGTCCTCGACCGTCCCGTCAGTGGTTTGTGGCCACCCACCAAGCAGGAAGATGCGCGTGGCGTCTAGCGCGGGCGCCTCTCGAGAGAGCACCCGTATGGTTTGTCGAGGCAACTCGTACGCGACCGCGAAGGCTAGCGCTGCCCGCCGGCTGTACGCGAGGTATCTGCCCTCGCGCTCGACCACCAGGTCTTCAAGGCCAGCGGTTCGCAACCGGTGCACTGCATCAGCGGGGACGCTCCGCCGGTACTGCACCAGCCCGGTCGAGCGATGGAGCAGTACGTCCCCGTTGTGCAGCAGCATCTGGTCGTCGAAGAGCGACAGCAGCTCGTCGATAGTGGCCAACGCTCGCAGCCCGGGCACGGACCGTCCGGTCACCAGGACCGGTAACAGGCCCCGCTGGCGGACACCCGCGAGGGCGGCGAGGGTACCCTCGTGCGGGCGTCCGCGCCCATCGAGCAGGGTCCCGTCGAGGTCGAACACCGCGTATCGGAGCCGCATACTCAGATCCCAGAGTATCCCGGCGGCGGCTGAAAACTGCCCAGCTCGTCGGCGAGCATCTCGACCATTCGCAGTGGGGTGTGGTCTTCGAGGTACGGCCCGATCGCCTGCAGGCCGATCGGCAAGCCCGCACGGCTGATCGCCGCCGTGAACACGGTCGCCGGTTGACCGCCAAGGCTGGCCAAGGCCGGAAAGACCGTCTCCACCGCGGCGTCGACCGTCCGGCCGTTGACCGTGAGATCACGCTCCCCGACCGGGCGCTCGTCGTGCGGAAAGGCGTTGACGCAGTGCGCGGGTGTCAGGAGTACGTCCCAGTGTCGGAAGAAGTGCCGGAAGGACTGCCGAATCGTCTCCCGGTCGTCGCACCACTTGATGTACACCGAGGCCGGCGCCAGAAGCGCTTCGGCCTGGGCGGCGGCTTCGTCCGTGCCCCGGTCGCGGAGCCGGGCTGCGGCCTCGACCCGCTCCTCCGTGCTGCCGTGGGCGGTGATGGCATAAAGGATCTTGAGGAACGTCAGGTGGTGCTCACGGAGATCTCCGACACCCTCGGGCTGTGCCATCGCGACCACCGCACCCAACCGGGACAGCGTCCTCGCCAGGTTCTCGATCGCGGCCTGGATATCGTGGTCGACCTCCAACCAGCCTGGCGTGGGCAGAATTGCCACTCGGAACGCGCGCAACTCATCGTGACGTGGCGACGGCAGGGCGATTCGCCATGCCACATCCTCCCCGATCTCCGGGCCGGCCAGTATGTCAACTACCCGGCGCAGGTCGGTGGCCGAGCGCGCGATCGGGCCTTGGACGTCCATGCAGGTAGCCGTGTTGGGCAGCAGGGAGCCCGGCACGTGTCCGGCGCGCGGCACCGCTGTCTCGCTCGGTTTGTGGCCGTAGACGCCACAGAACGCGGCCGGCTGACGGATCGATCCGGCGAGGTCGCTGCCGATGTCGAGCGGAGTCATGCCGGCGGCCACCGCGGCCGCGGAGCCGCCGCTCGATCCACCCGGCGTGCGGTCGAGGCTCCATGGGTTGTTGGTGCGGCCGAACAACGCATTCCATGACTGAGTGTCCCCTGCGTACGGTGCCGTGTTCGTCTTGCCCAACACCACCATGCCGGCCGCCTTCAGGCTGGCCACCACCGGGGAGTCCGTGGCGGCGATCGCCGTCGCTCGCTTCGGCAGCCCGGAGGTGGTTGGCAGGCCTGCGACGTGCATGCAGTCCTTGATCGTTACGGGTACGCCGAGGAATGGGCGTTGGTCTCCCCGCGCGCGTGCGGCGTCGGCGTCGGCCGCGTGTCGGGTGGCACGCGCGAAGTCCCGGACGACAACGGCGTTGATCGCCTCGTCGTATCGCCGCACTCGCGCGATATGCATCTCAACCAGTTCACGTGCGGAAACGGTGCCGCGGCGGAGCGCGTCGGCCATGTTCGTGGCGGACGCGAACGGGTCAACCGACACGGTGATGCCCGAAGCGACCGAACGGACGGCGATGTCCCACCATGATCGACGGCCGCTACCGATCAGCCGACGACATCGACGGTCCCGGCCGTGCCGTCGACGACGACGGTGGCACCGTCCGGGATGGCCTGAGTGCCGATCCGGGTTCCCACAACGCAGGGGATCCCCAGCTCGCGGGCGAGAATCGCGGGATGTGAGGCCAGCCCGCCGAGGTCGGTCACCAGCGCCGCCGCGTGTTCGATGAGATCGGCGAACGAGAGCGGATCGGTGATAACGGCGACGAGGATGTCCCCGGGGTCCAGCGCGGAGCCCTGCCGAGATGAAGCCATCACCCGGGCACGACCAGTTGCGACGCCGGGGCTCGCCGGCGTGCCGGTAATGCTCGCGGACGACGAGGGTCTCGATCCCATGCGCTGCCCCTCCATGACTCTTTGGCTGACGAAGGGTAGCGGGTATTTGGGTCTTGCCGCTGCCCCGACGACACTGGCAGCATCAGCTCGCCTGGATGCCCCGATGACCACGAAGGGGTCGACATCGGCAGCCGCGAGCCACGTCAACCGAAACGCCTGCTGGGTCGGGCGATAATTACGCGAGGTGCGATGACTGACAGCAGCGGAATGTCGGCGGCGAAGCGGGCACTTCTGGCCCAGTGGCGCGAGGGCAGGGTGCCGACGACACCGACCGGCATCACCGCCGGCCCGCCCGCGAGCCGTGCCCGGGCGTCGATGCAGCAGAAGGAGCTGTGGGACCTCCATCGGCGCAACACCGACACCAGCAGCTCGAACATCTCGTTCGCCGCGCTGATCGATGCCGAGGTCGACGCCGGAGCGCTTGCGGGGGCGGTCGACCTGCTCGCTCGTCGGCACGAGACGTTGCGCACCACGCTCTCCGTCGACCGGGTCGTCTGGCAGGATATCCACGATGAGCCGCTGCTCCGCCTGGAGACGATCGATCTGACTGACGTGCCGCCGGATGCGGCGCAGGCCAGGGCGATCGAGCTAGCCAACGAGCTCGCCGCGCAGCCGTTCGACATCACCACGCCGCCCCTGGCCCGAGCGGTGCTCTATCGACTGGGACCGGGCCAGTCCCTGCTGGCCGTGGTGGCCAGCCACGTGGTCGCCGACGGTTGGTCACTCGCTATCGCGATGCAGGAGACGACGCGGCTCTACGACAGCCTGATCGAGGGCGCCACTCCGGACCTGCCCCCGCTGCCGGCTCAGTACCGCGACTATGCCGCCTGGCAGTGGCGTTGGATGGACAGCCCTGCCGCCCGGGAGCACGCCCGGTACTGGGAGAAGCGGCTCCGCCCGATCTCGGCCACCCGGCTGCCCGTGGACCGGCCACGAGGCGACGCACCTGACCTGCGCGCCGGCACTGTGCGGATCGAGCTGACCAGCGAGCTCTCCGCCGCCGCGCGACGCCTCGCGCAAGCGGAGCAGGCCTCCCTGTTCACGGTGCTACTGACGGCGTTCATGATGCTCTTGCGCGAGCGTACGGGTGACCCGCTGGTCAGCGTCGCAGCGCCGATGGCGAGCCGGCCGGACCCGCTGACCCACCCGATGATCGGCTTTTTTGCCAGCGTCGTTCCGCTGTGCACCACCATCAACGGTGACGAGACTTTCCGTACGGTGCTGTCCCGGGTGCGGACGGTTGCCAACGAGGCGCAGGCACATCAGGACTTCGCGCTGCCGATGTATCTCAACCTGGTGGAGCCCGACCGCGACTTCGTGAGCAGTCCGATGTACACGGCCAACTTCGTCCTACAGCCGCCGATGCAGCCGTTCAAACTGGCCGGCACCCATCTCGAGTCGGTCACCCTGGACCGTGCGGAGATGCTCAGCAGTTTCGCCATTCACCTGTGGAACTCCGAGCCGCGAATTCACGGCACCGTCTGCTATGCCAGGAGCGCCTTTCTCGAGTCCACGATTGGCGCCATAGTCGCCCGCTACCTCACCATTCTCGAACGGGTCACGGACGATCCGGACACCCGGGTGGACGCGGTCTAGCTGACGTGCAGCCCGCAGGTTTGTGGTGATGGCTGTCATCCATAGCCATCTGTGTAGATAGTAGCGAGCAGTTCGCACGGCGGCGCTGCCGCCCAGTGACTGCCGGCAAAACGGGGGTGGGCTTTAGTATGTCAACAGTAGACTCGTCCAGCAGTTCATCCGATCCCGTCGATGCCGAGCCGGATGTTGCCATCATCGGGCTTGGCTACGTCGGACTCACGCTCGCGGCAGCCCTGGCGAGCACCGGCCTGACGGTGCTCGGGGTAGAGCACGATCCCGTCGCCGCTGCGGCGATACGGGCCGGAGGGTCGCCGTTCTACGAGGTCGGGCTGGTTGAGACACTCGCCTCCCTGCCACCGGGGCGGATCCGCCTGGACACCTCGATGCCCGACCGCCTACCGCCGGCCGTAGTGATCTGCGTGGGCACCCCGGTGGACTCGTGGAATCACGAACCCGACCTGACCGCCTTCGACCAGGTGGTTGTAGCCGTCGCCGAGCGAGTGTCGGCGGAGACGCTGGTGGTGGTGCGCAGCACTGTTCCGGTAGGGACCACGCAGCAGCGGGTACTACCCCAGTTGGCCGCGCGGGTTGCCACACCGCTGCTGGCGTTCTGCCCCGAACGGATCATCCAGGGTCAGGCGCTGAACGAGCTACGCCAACTCCCCCAGGTCATTGGAGCACTGAATGCCGCGTCCGCCGAGGCCGCCGAGCGGCTGTTCGGCCACTTGGTCGACCGCCTGATCACCGTCTCCTCACCGGCTGCCGCGGAGTTGGTGAAGCTCGTCAACAACGCGCACACCGACATCATCTACGGCTTCGGCAACGAGGTAGCCCAGATCGCCGAGGTGTTGCGGCTGGACGCCGAGGAGGTGATCCACGCTGCCAACCTCGACTACCCGCGGCCCGACATCTCGCGGCCGGGGTTCGTCGGCGGTAGTTGCCTCACGAAGGATCCCTACCTGCTCCTTCATTCGGTCGCCCCCACCGGGCTGCGACCCGCTCTCGTCGCCAGCGCGCGGGCGGTCAACGAGTCCGTGCCGGCACAGGTGGTCGACCGCGTGCTGACCGAGATCAAGTCGGCCGGGCACACCCCGTCGACCGCCAAGGTCCTGGTCTGCGGCATCGCTTACAAAGGGCGCCCGGTGACAGACGACGTACGTGGCTCGGCGGCGTCCGCGATGGTCGGGCTCCTGGCCGACAGAGTGGGGTCGGTGCTTGGGCAGGACTTCCTGGTCAGCGACGACCGCATCGCGGCGCTCGGTTACCAGCCGACATCGTTGCTCGAAGGGCTGCGCGACGCGACGGCAGTGCTGTTCCTCGTCGACCATCCGGACTACGCGACCCTCGAACCGGACACCGTCGCGGCGGCGATGCGGTCCCCGGCGATCGTTTTCGACATGTGGGGGGTGTTGAGCCCGGCGTTCGACAACATGAGCCAACTACGTTATCTGCGGTGGGGTCGTGGCTGAGCGGGCGCTGGTCACTGGCGGGGCCGGCTTCGTCGGTCTGCATCTCTGTCGCCGGCTACTCGCCGAAGGCTTCGACGTGGTGGTCGTCGACAACCTTTCCCGGCACGGCCGCGATCGCGAATTGGACGAGCTGTTGCCGCACGTCCAGCTCGTCGATCACGACCTGAGCCGGGGGATGCCGGCGTCGGTGCCCGGGCGGTGTTCGGTGGTCTTCCACCTCGCGGCCTGGGTAGGTGTAGATCGTGTCACTGCGGCGCCCTACCGAGTGCTACGGGACAACATTGCCAGCACGGGTGCGGTGCTCGACTGGTGCACCGACCACACCGTGGAGACCGTTTTCCTCAGCTCCACCAGCGAGCTCGGTGACGGCGCGACCGAGCTTGGTCTGGCTGGTCTGCCCACGCCTGAGACCGCACCGTTCGCCGTACGGGCGCCGCACGCTGCGCGAGCCAGCTACGCACTGAGCAAGCTGGTCGCCGAAGCGCTACTGCTGCACCACGGCGGGCGGCGCGTGCGGATCGGCCGCTACTACAACGTCTACGGGCCCCGCATGGGCTACAACCATGTCATCCCGCAATTCATCGCCCGGGTGCTCGACGGAGTCGATCCGTTCCCGGTCTACGGCGGCGCCAACACGCGATCCTTCTGTTACGTCGCCGACGCGCTGGAGGCCACCATGCGGCTGGTCCGCCTGCCACAGGAGCAGCCAATCATCGCCAACATCGGGGATGACACCGCCGAGCTGGCCATGACGTCGCTCGCCGAGAAGCTCTTCGAGGTCGCTGGGGTGTCACCGGGACTCGACGTACGGCGGGCGCCAGCCGGCTCCCCGCAGCGGCGTGTCCCCGACCTATCCAATCTCCAGATGCTCACTGGTTACCAACCTGAGGTGAGCCTGTCCGAAGGGCTCGCCACCACCTTCCGATGGTATGCCGAACGGCACCGCGAGCCGTCTACGGCTCGAACCACAGTTTCCGAGGAGAGAAGATGAGTAGTGGCGTGCGGAGATTGGCGGGTCGCGTAGCCGAACGCTACCGCGTCTGGCGTCAGCTCGCCGGGTTGCTCCCCCGCTCGGGTTGGCCCGTCCTCATCCCTGGCATCGCGATCGCCGTTGCTCGTGGCCTGCTGCCAATCGTCTCTATCCTCGCGATGGGTGAGGCGATCCAGACAATCACTGGCCCGTCCGGCTCCGGAGAAGCTGCCGCGGCCATTCGAGACGCCGGCGCGGTACTGGTGCTGGCGTTCGCTGCGTTCGCCCTGCAGCAGATCCTCTCGCCCTTCCAGGCGGCGACCGACCACCTCATCGCCCGACGGGTCGATGGCAGCCTGATCAGGGACCTGATGAGTCGGGCCATCCGGGCACCATTCGAGCGGGTGGAGCAACAGGAGTCGATCAGCGCCCTCACCAACGCTACCGTCAACTTCCTCTACATCGGCCTGACGCCGGGGCCTGGTGCCGCCGCGATGCTGCCCCTGTTCTCACGCTACTTGGAACTCGCTGCCGCGCTGACGGCCATCGGCGTCCTGATCTCCTGGCCGGTCGCGGTCCTGCTGGGCATCACCGCGCTGGCCATCCGATACGGGCGACGCGGCACGCTGGACCGCTTCTCGCGCCTGTGGAACAGCCTCAGCGACCAACGGCAGCGCATCTTCTACCTGCAGACCATCGGCACCGACACGCCGTACGCCAACGAGATGCGCGCTCTGCGCCTCGCCCCCTGGTTGACCGAGCGTCACTGGCAGGACTCCGAGGCGCATATGAAGCCGCTGTGGTCCGGCAGACGGTCCATGTACCTGCCCACCTTCATCCGCTTCTCCCTGCTGGGATACCTGGTCGCAGCTTTGGCCTTCATCGCAATCGCGACCCAGACTCAAGGTCAGACACGGGTCCTCGGGCTGGCGGTCGCCATCCAGGCGGTACTGGTGCCGCTCCGGTTCGGAAGTGGATTCCCGGAAGTCGATACTGCGACGCAGTACGCCCTGCATGCACAGCGTGAGCTCCAAGACATCGAACGGAGTCTGGCCGACGTCAGGGCTGCCTCGTCTCGCCGCACACTCGCACCGATCGCCGGCCCGCCGACCGTGCGGTTCGCCGACGTGACATTCGAGTATCCGGGCGGGCAGGAGCCGGTCCTGCGCGGGCTCGACCTGACGCTGCCGGCTGGCCGGTCCACCGCGATCGTCGGGATAAACGGTGCCGGAAAGACCACCCTGGTGAAACTGCTCGGTGCGCTGTACAACCCGACCAAGGGCCAGATCCTCGTGGAAAATCAGGACCTCCACGACCTCGATCCCAATAGCTGGCGCCGGCACGTGGCCGTGATCCTCCAGGACTACGTCCAGTACGAGAGCACCTTGCGAGACAACGTGGTGCTCGGCGCACCGAGCCAGCCGGTAGACGAGGACGCTCTCATGGATGCGATCCACCGCGCCGGAGCCGACGACGTGCTCGAGCTGCTACCAAACGGGCTGTCGACCATCCTGTCGCCCTCCTACGACGGAGGGGTCGGGCTGTCCGGCGGCCAGTGGCAGCGGGTGGCTCTGGCCCGCGCCTTGTACGCGGTGAACCTGGGTGCCCGACTGCTGGTCCTCGACGAGCCGACCGCCCAGCTCGATGTCCGCTCGGAGGCGGCCTTCTTCGACCGTTTCATGGAACTGACCAGCGGTCTCACCACGGTGGTGATCTCGCACCGATTCTCCACGGTCCGGCGTGCCGACGCCATCGCGGTGCTGGCTGACGGCGGGGTCGCCGAGTACGGGCGGCACGACGAGCTCATGGAAAGGAACGGCACCTATGCGAAGATGTTCCGCCTGCAGGCCGACCGATTCGTCGACGAGGTACAGGCCGGGGCCAGCCTGGGTGATGAGCGGGCGGGTCAGCCATGACGTTCACTAGCGTACGAACCCTGCTCGTCCTCACCGCGCAGCTCGACCGCACCCGGTTCATCAAGGCCGCGCTGCTGTTGCTGGCGCGGTACCTGGCCGCTCCCCTCATCGCGGTCGGTCTGGCGACTTTCGTCGACGCGACACTGGCCGAGAACGTCGGCCGGGCAGCGGTGACCGGCGCGCTGCTGGCCGCGTTCATCATCATCGACTTGACCTTCGAGCGCTTCGCGCACCTGTACTACTTCGAGCTCGGCGAGTTGACGCAGGCCACCTTGAACGCTCGGCTGTTCCAGGCCGCGAACGAGGACACCCCTGCGGAGCGACGCGAACAGCCCGACTACGCCGACAGGTTGCAGCTCGCCCGCGAGGGCCTCGAGCAGACGATCAACGCACTGCACTCCGTGCTGCAGTTCTGCGGCCTGACCATCCAGCTCGCCATCACCACATGGCTGCTGGCGGCGCAACAACCACTGCTGATTCTGCTACCGGCTCTGACGCTGTCTCTGATCGGCGCGGGGCATCTCGCGCACCGGATCGAGAAGCAGGCACAGGAACGCGCCGCCCAGCACGCGCGGCAATACAACCATCTCGTGGAGCTGGCGACGTTCTCCTCCACCACGCTGATGGAACTGCAGATGCTCGGGTTGGAGGAGGCGGTCGTCGGGCGCAAGCGCCAGGCGTGGGAGCGGGCCACGGCAATCACCGGGCGAGGTCGCATCTACTCCGCTCTGGTCCAGTCGGCCGGTCAACTGGTATTCGTCAGCGGTTACGCCGGAGCTCTGTTCCTGATCGTTCGGGACGTGGCCGGTGGGCGCGCCTCCGTGGGCGGCCTCATCCTCGTGTTGACCCTTGCGCTCCAGCTCAGCGTGCAGGTGACCGCCTTCGCCGCACTCTTCGGCTCATTGCAACGCTTCGGTGTCACGATCGACCACATGCAGTGGCTGAGCCGTCCCAGCAAGCCACAGGCCGGCGCGGTCGCGGCGTCCGACAGCGGCACACCGGACGGTCCCCGCGCCGGACCGGCGGTAATCGCGCAAGAGCCGGACATGGGTGCCGCCGACCCGGACCCCGCGGCGCGGCCAGGGATCCGGCTAGAGCAGGTCGGGTTTCGGTACGCGGGCCGCGACCGGCCCGCGCTTGAGGAGGTGACGCTCGAGATCCCGGCCGGGTCGGTCGTCGCCCTGGTGGGTGAGAACGGTGCCGGGAAGACCACGCTCGTGAAGCTGCTCTGCGGGGTTTACACGCCGACGAGCGGTCGTATCGTCTACCCGGACCAGCGCGTCGTCGACCAGACGACGGGCACCGGTGCCACCCGTGATCGGGTCGCCTGCATGTTCCAGGATTTCGCGCGGATCCAGTTGAGCGTGCTCGACTCGGTGGGGGTGGGCAGCATCGAGCGGCGCAGCCGAGCCGCCGTCGAGACAGCGCTGTCCAGCGCGGGCGTAACCGAACTGGTCGACCGTCTACCCGACGGAGTGGACACGATCCTCGGTCAGCGCTACGAGCCCGGGCACGAGCTATCCGGCGGGCAGTGGCAGAAGGTGGCACTTGCCCGCACCCTGATGCGCCCGGAAGCCGAACTCACGGTGCTCGACGAGCCGGCTGCGGCACTGGATGCGGCCAGTGAACACGCGTTGTTCGAGCGGTTCGCCGCAACGGCACGGGAGACGCGGGCGCGGCTCGGAATCACCCTGTTCGTCTCACACCGCTTCTCGACGGTGCGGATGGCCGACTTCATCGTCGTCCTGCAGGGCGGGCGCGTGATCCAGTGTGGCTCGCACTCAGAGCTGATGGCGATCGGAGGACTGTATGCGGACCTCTATCGGCTCCAGGCAAGCGCCTATCAGTAGTCCGTCCCGGCATACCCAACGTCACGTTTTAACCGATTCGCACCATCCTTACGGGAGTGGGACCTCGTGTACAACTCGCCTGCTCGACCCGGACCGCAGGCACCTCGTTCCGATCATCAGGTTGGAGACCTAGGGGCCGGACCCGACGAGATCCGCCGCGTCCGCGGTTCCGCACGCACCAATCGCCGACCGTTCGCCGTCGACCGCGGCGTCTACGCGCACGTCGTCGAATGGGCGAGGACCGGCCCGGAGCGCGTCGCGGTCAGCGAAGCTGGGCGACACCTGAGCTACGCCGCACTCGCCGCTGCAGCGAGTGAGCTGGCGCGCGACCTGACACAACTCGGGGTGGGCCAGGGGTCGGTCGTCGCGGTGCTCGGCGTGCGGCGGCTGGAAACGGTGAGCGTGTTCCTGGCCATCGAGTCGCTTAACGCGGTCTACCTGCCCATCGGTCCCGACTGGCCGCCTCGCCGAGTCGAAAGAGTATTGCAGGACAGCGGCGCCAGCGCGCTTGTCGATCCTCGCGCGCAGGACAGCGGGGAGGCCGACAACGGGCTCGGCGGGAAGCTGCCAGCCGATGGGCCTCAAGTCGTACCAGTTCGCCAGCCGGACGTGGGGGCTGTCGTGCGGCAGGCGAGGTCAGCTCAGCCCTCCGACCGGCGGTATCTGATATACACGTCGGGGTCAACCGGCGCTCCGAAGGGCGTCATCGTCCACCACCTCGGCCTGATGAACCACCTGTGGGGCAAGATCGAGGACTTGGGGATATGCGAGGCTGACAGCGTCGCCCTCACGGCACCTCTCACCTTCGATATCTCGGTCTGGCAGATGCTCACCGCGCTCGTGGTGGGCGGGCGTGTGGTCATCGTGGACGAGAACGACTCCACCTTCGCCCGCCGACTGCTGGCGGCGCTGGCGGCGGGTGGCGTCACCGTCGCTCAGTTCGTTCCCAGCAACCTGTCGTGGATCGCCGAAGAGGTCCGGCGCAGACCGGCGATCGCACGAAAGCTTCGGCTCAGCCGGCTCCTCTCCATCGGCGAGAAACTCCAGATGCGGCTTGCGGAGGAGCTGCTCGAGTTGCTACCGGGCGTCCGTGTGATCAACTCCTACGGGCCGACCGAGTGCTCCGACGGCGTCTCGCACCATTGGGTGACGAGCGACGATTTGCGCCGGGCCAATTTGCCCATCGGTCGGCCGTTGGGCAACTGCACGTTGTACGTCCTACGCCAGTCGAACGGTGCTTGGCACGCGGCAGACCCGGGCCAGAGGGGGGAGCTCTTCATCGGCGGTGCAGGCGTCGGCGGCGGCTATCTACACCAGGAGGGATTGGTTCGAGAGTCGTTCTTTGCCGACGTGTTCGATCCCGACTCACCCACTGGGAGACTCTTTCGGACACGGGACGAAGTCTTTCTCGCAGCCGACGGATCGATCGAGTTTCTGCAGCGGGTTGACCGCCAAGTCAAGGTCTCCGGAGTACGGATCGAGCTCGGCGAGATCGAGACTCTGCTGCACAATCACCCGGGTGTGGCCTCCTGTGTCGTCACCGCCGAGGAACGGAGCGACGTGAGTAGGTCGACCGGCATTGCCCGTGAGCTATTCGTCTACTTTGTACCCGCTGGCGAGGTGCAGGCCCGTGACCTCGAAGGCCACCTCCGAGAGCACCTGCCTGCCGCGATGGTGCCCCGACGGTGGGTGCCCCTGACGGCCCTGCCTCTCACACCCCACGGCAAGATTGACTACCCGGCGCTGTCGGAAGGGAGGGAAGATGGATCCGTGGGATGACGATTTCGAGGCCGCTCTGCACGAGGTCATCCCGCCGGAGCATCATTCGAGCATCAGCCCGACCACCGAGCTCCTCAGTATCGGGCTCGATTCCATGGGCAGCATGCAATTGATCATTCTTTTGGAAGACGCGTACGAGATCGAGTTCCCTCTTGACTACTTGAACCCGGAGGTGCTGGCCACGCCGAGCTCCCTCTGGGCTGCGCTCAGCGTTGTCCGAGCCGGGTCCGAGCTCGGTCCAACATGACCAGACTTGTCGCGCCGGGTATAGGAATCCAAGGGACGGAAGCCATGACGCAGGATGCGCCGCTCGCCTTCGGGCAGGACCTGTTCTTCAACGCGACCAAAGGCCGCGCCACTGGCTGGGACCGGCCACTGTTCATTTCGCTCGGCCTGTTCGGCGACCTTGACGTCGCCGCCTTCGTCGCGGCTCTCCGAGCGGTCGTCGAGCGCCACGACGCTCTCCGCGCGACCCTCCACGACACCGAGAACGGCCCCCGTCAGCTCATCCTTCAGCCCCCCGCCGACCAAGACCTGGTCAAGTTGCAGCAAGTACTAGCGAACTCCGAAGACGACTTCAAGAAGTACGCGGCTAACTGCTTCGATGAACTCATGCAGCATCCGTACGATCCAGCGACGGACTATCCGTTCTACTTCAAGCTTCTGCGCTACTCTCCCTCTTGCCACATTTTTCTTGGAACCTTCTCGCACGTGTTCCTTGACGCACATTCGCTGTGGCTGCTGACCGAACGGCTCAAGGCCGCCTATGACGAACAAGTGAAGGGTGTCGCACCCGCGCCCGCGCCCGCCTCCTTCTTTGAGGTAGCGCGACGACAGCGGCAACGCTACTATCGGCAGTCCCACTCGAGGAACACCGCGTACTGGCGCGACCGAATCAGCACCCTGCCACCATGGACACAGTTTGTTGTTGAATCGGCGCACGAAGCGGCGACGACCGCCACCGTGAGTACTGTGATCCAGAACGAGTTTTCGTGGACGCCGTCGGACACGATCCGCACCGCCGTCAGTAGTCGCCGGGCATCCGCCTTCCAGGCCGTCATGTGGTCGTTCGTGACGACCCTGTTCGAGGTGACCCCGCAGGACCGAATCGCTGTTCCGTTCCCCGTGGACACCCGAGACCGATCCGACCAAGGGGTCGTCGGATCCTTCACTGCCGCCCTGCCCGCCGTGGTGGACCGCGGTGCCTGTTCCCTCGAGGACGTGCAGCGGGCCATCCTGAAGACGGTTTACCATCGCCATGTGCCGGGCGACGTCGTCACCGGCGCGTACGCCGAACTGTCCGAGACGTGGCAAACCCCGAGACGCAGCACTGTCGTCATGTCGGAACAGGTGCTCGCTGACGTGGGCGCCGCCATCGCGGATCGCAACAACGACACGGGCGATCTAATCATGCGCTTCAACGTGGTGCAGCCGAACCTGCACTATCTTATCGACGGCGTTGAGTTGATGCTGGCGCTCAATGAAAAGCACCTGGTCATCACCACGGCGTTCGATCCTCGAATCTTCCCTGTGGACGCGGCGCAGGAGTTCAGCGACCGGGTGAAGCGGCGTTTCGAGTCGCTCGGCGCGGCAACCGAATCAGACTCGAAGCCTGGGCTCGCCTCCTCGATCCCACCTCCAGTACGGCCCAGTCGCCTGCTTCCCATCGTGGGACGGGGCGGCGATGCCCTCATGTGGGCCGATCCCGAGGCGACAGTGGCGGCACTCGGTGAACACCCCCACGTCACGTCGGCGGTCGTGAAACTCGGGGGGCCCGCTGGCGAGGTCGGCCTCTTCGCGACGGTCACGGTCAATGCTCCGACCTCTGCTTCAGAGCTGCAAGCCCATCTCACCGCAGTCGCTGCGACGCAGCAGCTCGTCCTGCCGCCACAGGAACTGCAGATCCTCACTGATGGTGAACAAGCAGCCGACCAAGCGGCGGGCGGGTGAGCTGACGCGATCTCGGACGCGCCGCGTCGGCGTGCACCCGCCCACCGGCCTCGGGAGCACCGGTGGCACGTTACCTACGGGCCATCCGGCGTACCGACGATCAGACACCTGCCTCCGTAAAGCGTTCCCAGAGGAACGCGCCCGTGATGATTGGCTCGTACATTTCGCCATCGGGGTCTGACGGTGGCAGGGCCGGCTCGATGAGGACGTCATAGTTGGTGCCGTAGAAGAAGGCGCACGAGTATCGTTCACTCGTCCGCGGAGTGAGCACCCTGTGCGGAGTCGCCGGGATGGCACCGTTGGTCCAGCGCGTCAGCATGTCGCCGGCGTTGAGCACGAACGCGTTGTCGACCGGCGGAACGTCGAACCAGCCGTCGCTGCCACGGACCTGCAACCCACCGACGTCGTCCTGAGCGAGGATGGTGACCGCCTCGTAGTCGCTGTGCTGCCCCACACTGACGGTGTTCGCCGGCAGGGATGGACGCTGCTGATAGCGCAGCAGGCGAAGATGCGCGTGCGGCTCCGTGCACCGCTCCCTGAAGAAGCCCGCGGGCAAGGACAGGCCCAGGGCGACGGCGCTGAGCACGTCGTCGGCCAGCGTGCGCATCGCCACCTGATATCGCTCCAGCGCAGGGCGGAACTTCGGCAGGTCGGCCGGCCAGATGTTGGGGGTGTGACGCAGGATCTCCCCCGGCCCACGGTAGCTAGTCGGAACATCCATGCTGCACCCAAAGATGTCATCGTGTACCGAGACGCCGATGTCCGGAAGCGTACGGGCGGGCGAATAGCCGTGGTAGTGGTTGCGGTGTCGTAGGTGCACGGCGTCGAGCTGCTCTGGGCTCAGGCGGAACAAGCTGTGCGCGGCGGAGAAAACGTCGGCGACAACGGCCGGTGACACGCCATGTCCGGTGATGTAGGCGAAGCCGTCTCGCTGGAAGGCTCGGACGAGTTGAAAGGCGACGTCTTTGTCGGCGCCTAGGCGCCAAGCCGAAATATCCACCGTCGACAAGACCCTCTTGGTGTTAATCATGTCAATGCCGTCATCGAGATCGTAGATAACATTTTCGACTCCCTCCTAGGGATAGAGGACGCGAATGTCCTCACTCAGTGCCGCTTTAACGGCACGAGCGTGATCGTCCACCAGGACCTCTTCGTCGTCGTTCGCTAACCCCTGGACCACCGCCTCCGCGACGTAGCGGGGATCATGCTTGTGCCGGACGACACCTCGAGACATATCGGTATCAATCGTGTCGCAATGAACAGCCATGACCAGTGTTCCGCGCTTGCGCAACGACAGGCGGAGCGCGTTGGTCATCGACCAGGCGGCAGCCTTCGACGCGGCGAGTGAGCTGATCGGCGGGGCCGTGGTCCACGCGAGGGCGGACAGCACGTTGACCAGTGCACCCCCGCCGTTTGTCGCGAGGACCGGGGCGAAGGCTTGCGCCACCGAAAGGAGGCCCAGGTAATTGACCTCAAGGTCTCGACGGACGCCCGCCAGCGGCACGGTGAGCGGAGATCCTTCCGTAGAGGCGGCCGCATTGTTAATAACGACGTTGACGTCAGTCAGCGCCTCGGCGGCAGCGGCGACGGCGGCGGCGTCAGTGACATCGAGCCGGACCGGTGTCACGTCGTCGTCAGGCAAGGCCGACGGGTCTCGGACGCCCGCATACACCTTGGCCGCTCCATGGTCAATCAGCGCTCGGGCGAGGGCTCTCCCCAGACCCCGGTTAGCCCCCGTAACGAGGGCCACCGATCCAGTGATCCGCACTGCAGCCCTCCGTTCAGATCTGAGGTGGCCCCGCGTCAACGACCTGCAGAGTTAGGTCGAGCGGATCGAAATGGATCAGCGACTCCATCCACCAGGTCACGCCGGCCTCCGCAAGCCCCTTCAAATCGACATTCTTAGGCTCAGGGTCACCCCAAGCCTCGCTGGCGTTACCCCGGACCGCAACGTCGAACGGACGACCGGGCGGCAGACCTGCGCGGCGCACCGCCTCTGCGGTTTCCCGAACCTCTTTCGGTGTGGGCAAATGATCATCCGGATTGGGGAAAATTCCGTCACAGCCGGCAGCTCGGCGCAGAACCCGTGCGTGTCCGGTTGAACTTGCCATCCAGACCGGAATCGGATGCGGTTCCGGATCACTCCCCTCGAGCGTTACACGGTAATGCGCGCCTTGGTGGTCGCACGCTTCACCGGACCACATGGTCCGCATAACACCGAGCCCCTCTTCCAGCATCGCCGACCGGGTCGCCAAGTCGGTCACCTCCCCGAACCGCCCGAAGTCGCCAGACTCGTCTGTGCCTAGGCCCGTACCAACGATGAGTCGCCCTTGCGAAAGACGGCTCACTGTAGATGCGTGCCGGGCAACGATCCAAGGGCGGCGCCTAGCCAACGGAGTCACCATGGGACCGAGCAAGATACGCTCGGTCGCCTGGGCGATCGCACCAAGCGTTGTCCACGGGTCTGCGATCGGCATCGCATCACTCACGACGTGATCCCACAGGAACACCCCGTCCCATCCCGCCGCCTCCGCACGCACGGCCAGATTGACCAGAACCTCCGGGTCGCCCAGGGGCCCGAACGGCGGCAGGTAAAGGCCGTAACGAAGGGATTTCTCACTCACTAGGAACATCTCCTTAATGGATTTACCGCGCCACCGATCATCGCGCAACACGCTGTTTTATTGTTGCCTGCTTACCTAGTCGTACTGCCCCAACGCCGAGGTGGAAACGGACGCTCAAGCTGGTTCCAATGCAAGATACAGACGCCCCACTTCAGGCGCAATCCTCTCGAGTTGGTCAAATCGCGTTCGAATTGCCAGCATGTCTCGCGAGTAGCGCTGCATGCGTTGACCGTCCATCGTCGCCCCCGAGCCAGCCATCCGCAGTAAGGTCTCGACCGTCTCCGCGGCGAGTTGCTGCGCGGTAAAGTACATGCTCCTCAGCCGAAGCGATGCCTTCTGATCGAAAGGCGCGACGCCCTTGACCGAGCGACTTGCCTGCTCTTCATACAACTGCCCACCTCGCACACAAATCGCCATCGCTGAATCCGCCATTGACAGCGCATTTCCCAACCACCGCTGATAATCTTGCTTGGCAGCGCGTCGTTGACCCGACGAATTCGGCTTCATCACCAAACGCACATACTCGTCGATGGCAGCCAGGGCGGTTCCGCAGGCAACTGCCGTGATATCTCCTTCGCTGTATCCCGTATAGGTTCCTCCGTACAGCGGATTATCGTGCAAAAGCGTGCCTGCCGTATGGCCGTCACAGGCTTGCATGTCGTCGATGCTGATTAGTAAATGATCCGGCACGAATGCATCCTTGAGCACAATGCTGTTGGACCCGCTGCCGCGCAAGCCAATGACTCCGGTCCAGTCCTCGAGGACTGTGTAACCACCTCGGGGTACGACGAACCAGTAAGACCCGGGGCGGACCTCGGGCGGCAGGCCGTCATGTGGCAGGGTGACGATTCCCATGAAATGCGTCGAGTATGGAGCGCCTGAGCAGTAACTCCATTTGCCACTGATCCGGTAGCCGCCCGATGCTCTACTCACCCTGGCCTTGCTCGCGTTGCCGCTGACGGGGCTGATGCAGTAGCCGTGGCTGGTGAAAATTTCGTGCTGCGCGCGTTCCGAAAAGTACGAGCCGATTTGCAGCGAGTGCCCCGCCCCCAGCGCTAGGCACCACGCCGTCGACGGACACCCGCGTGCGACCATTGCAATGACCTTGTAGAAGGCTGCCACCCCGAGTTCCAAGCCGCCGAAGCGAAGTGGTTGCAGCATGCGGTAAAACCCTGCTGCGAGGAATTTTTCGTGCATCTCGGCGCTGTACCGGCTGCGCCGTTCGGTCGTCTCCTGCTCCGCGAGCAGGTTAGGGCGAAGGTCACGTGCAGACGCCAACAGGCGATCTAGCTGCGTCTCAGCATCCGCACCCTGTTGGAACACGTGGTCTGGCGGCTGGTCAATGCGAGTCAGATGCTCCGCAGATGTCACTACATCCCCCGTGTGTGAATCGGCATGCCAACGACCCTCCGCGCCCCGCCCACCGGCAACACGTGCGGGAAGCTACTGCGCCGAGGCCCACGACAACCGCCATCCTTGGGCAGACACCGACGGGAGTCAACACCTATGATCAGCGGCGAGCCCCGGCCACTACGGAGGACTGTTCGGATGGAACGCGGGGAGGCGGGTGCCATGACACGCCGATATACCACCCCTGCCACCCCGGAGCAATCTCGACAGTGGAGACCCCGACGTTTCGCGACCTGCGATGCCACTCAGCCTCGGTCACCGTGATAACTGTGCCGGGAGAGCCTCCGGCATACTTCACAGCAACGTCTTAACCTCTGTCTCTCTACTTCCGCCGTTGGCTTGGACCCTGTTCGACTCCGACTGGTACGAGCTGACGCCCGCCCGGGAATGGGGTGACCGGCCGGACCCGTGGATTGAGCCGGAGACGCTCGCCGACGAACCGGAGATGCTGCCAAGTGCGGGTTGGCGCTGGCACGGCCCGCAGCGGGCGATGCGGGGGCGCGCCTGGGGCGGCAACCTGGAGATCCTGCACTGGTTGCTGGCCATCGGCCGGGTGCCCAGCGTCGCCGAGCTGGCCGGGTGCGTGCTGATTCTCGAGACCTCGCAGGAGATGCCCGACGCGCAGGAGGTGTCCCGGATCGTGCGGAACATGGGAGAGCGGGGCCTGCTCGCCGCCTTCCCGGCTATCGTCGTCGGTCGCGCCATGGCGTGGGACTTCGGCAGGCCGCTGTCGGTGCCGGAACGGCTGGCGTGGGCGACGCGCAGCGGGAGGCGGTCACCCGCGCACTTGCACCATACAACCCGGACGCGGTGGTGGTCTTCGACGTCGACCTCGGTCACACCGACCCGCAGTTGATCATCCCGTACGGCGGCGAGATACGGGTGGACGCGGAAACCCGCCGGATCGCGGTCCGCTACTGAGTGGCTGGTACGACCCACTGCGCCACCACCTTGCTGAGGTTGAGCGGATCCTGCTGTCGCCGAGTGCCAGGTGGTTGCGGCACCTGACAGGTCCGCAAGGGGTGGCGTCAGGGGCTGACGGGTCGCGGGTTGCCGCCGCGGCGGGTGGCGTCAAGGGTTGACGACGGCGAATGCGCGCACCGGGAAGGTGCCCATCCCGGCCACCATCGGTGGGGCGGCGGTGAACCGGAACCCACTCGGCGGCAGCGCGGCCAGGCCGGTCAGGTGCTCGACGATCGGGATGCCGGCGGCCAGCAGGGCACTGTGCACGGGGCGCTCACCACCCGCCGCCGGGCCCATGTCGTCGATGTTGATCGAGTCGATGCCGACCAGGGCCGCCCCGGCGTCGACCAGGGCCCGGGCCGCGTCCCCGGTGAGGTACGGCGCGTCCGGCGCGCCGTACCGCTCGGTGCCGAAGTGTGCATCCCACCCCGTGTGCAGCAGCACCGCGCGCCCCGCTACGTCGTACGGGGCCAGCATCAGCCGGTCCACGGCTCGGGCGTCGGCCGGCATCCGGACCACCACGCCGGGTAGGTCGGCGAGGCGGTCCAGTGACACGCCGGTCAGGTCGTCACCGCCGACCCAGCGGTGAGCGGGCGTGTCCACGTACGTGCCGGTGTTGGCGATCATCTCGATCCGGGCCACGTGGAACTCGGTGCCCGGCGCGTAGGTGGCCCGTGACGCCGCGAAGGTCAGCCAGTCGTCGATCCGCGGCCCCGGCCAGCCGGGCAGGGTGGTCATCCCATCGGTGATCACGTGGCTGAGCTCGACCAGCCGACGGCCCTTGTCGGGTTCTTCGACGGCTACGGCTCGGCCGCCCTTGTGCGGCTCCTCGATGATCGTCTTGGCGCTGATCCGTACCTCGGCGACCATCAGCAGCCCGAGATGCCGTACGAACAACGCCGCCAGGTCGTCGTCGGTGATCCCCTGCCCCGGAATGTCCAGCCGGAATCCCTCGGTGCGCAGTCCGCCGCCGTTGGCGAAGCTCACCTCCGCGTCGAACTGTGCCCGCCACTGCTCACCCATCCCGAAACCCGACCACGACAGCCGACCACCGTCAAGATCTACTCTCGTTCCGGCCGTTTCCGGCTGCTGGGTTCGGGCTGCTGGGCTGCTGGGTTCGGGCCCGCCACCTTTGCCTTAGACCGTGTCTCCAAGATCGTGCGCGATCCAGGAAAGAGTGGGGGATTCGAGACCACTTATCCTGGATCGCGCACGATCTTGGAACTGACCCGTTTCGGGGCTGTCTCGCTAACGGAGACCTTCTTGTTGCCAACGCCCTGACAAAGAGAGGTGCCGTTAGATCCACAGACCCCGGTTATCGGGTAAAGACCGTTGTTGTGGCCAAGCCTCGTCGGGTCCTGAGCAGTTCTCTCAGGCCCAGAGCGCGCCGTTGTTGAGCCGCTCGTGCCACCGGCCGAGCCTGAGGTTCTGCTCCTCGCTGGTGATCTCGATGTAACCGTCGTGGTCGCCGATCCACCAGACACCGTCGTGGTGGACGAACATGTGGTGTCGGTCTCGCGGGGAGAGGCGGCTGGCCCGCTGTTGCTCTTCGTGGTGGCGCATCTCGTCGTGGCTCATGGTCCGCGGTGCGCGGGGCGGGGCGCCGGCGCTGGTGGTGGTCGCGGGTTCGGGGTTCGTGTTCATGGCTGGCACTCCCTTCACAGCTCGATACGAGGGGCGTCGAGGGTTGGGCTGGATTCGCGTGGCGGTTCCAGCCCGGCAACTGGGCCTTCGACTTCCGCGGAGCGGGCGGTAGCGGCGGCCTCGGCTGCGTTGGCGCTGCGGGTGAGCGTGACCGTGACGTGTTCGGAGACCAGGTCGTGGCCGATGGTGACGGCGGTCCCGACTGCGACGGCGGTGACCTCTAGGCGGGCGAGGTGGGTGTAGTGGTCCAGGGTCTCTGGAAGCTGCTGGTGTGGGCCCCAGAGTGATTGGATCTCCCGTGCGCGTTCGACGTTCCAGGCGAGGATGACCGCGTCGATGGGATCGTGGTCAAAGGCGATCGAGACGGCGAGTTCGTAGGTGAGGCGCCGTTCGTCGGTCGTGAAGACGTCGGAGGTCAGCCAGGCCGCCACGTCGCGGGCTTGCTCGGGGTGCTGTAGAAGGTCGGCGATGATTGCGTCTTCGGGGTGCAGGTCGGCGGCGGCCAAGGCCACGACGGTGGGCAGGGACAGGGCCTGGTCCGGATCGATCGTGCTGGCGGGGGCGAAGATCTCCGCTTGGGCGGTGAGGGCTTGGCCGAGGCGGGCGAGGGCGTCCCGGGCGACCGGATCGGTGGTCTGCGTTGCGGCGGTGAGGTAGGGCTCGGCGAAGTCGATGGTGTCGCGGTCGAAGGCCGCTTGGATGACGATCTGGCTGTAGGCCCGAACACGCTGGTCATCCGGGGCGGCGGCGGCGAGAGCGTTGAGCAGGTTGGTGTCGACGTCGGGCCGGTCGACGATCGTGACGACAGCGGCAACGATTCGTCCGGGGTCCTCGCCGGTGGCGGGGGTGTCCAGGATGGCGCTGTAGATGGCCCGGTGGGCGGGGTGGCTGAAGTCTTCGCTGATGAGGTTGTCGGTGATGAGGGGCTGGTTCGGATCGGCGAGGAGGGCACCGAGAACGCCCTGCTCCGCGCGCATGATCAGGTCACTCATGGCGGGTCCTTACTGCTTCGTGAGCTGGTCGCGGACGGTGTCGGCGGCGCGCATCCGGGCGCTGGTGTCGTCGAGGTGGGCGTGGTGGTCGGGGTCGGTACACCGAAGCCACGTCGCGCCGTCGTTGCTGCGGGTCCACCATGTGCCGGCGAGGTGGACGTAGTAGGGCATGCTGCGGCTGTGCGGACGGGCCTCGCCCTGGTCAAGGGCCGTGGCCATCTCCGCGTCGGCGAGCATGTCGGGCAGGCTGCTGGCCGGTCCGAGGGCGGGACTGGAGGCCATCAGTGGCGGCCCGTGGGCGTGCCAGCGTTGGGCGAGGTCGGGGTGCGCCTCGCTCAGTAGAGCGGCGCTGGTGTGACCCGCCCGGCAGGTCGGTGCCCAGAAGTTCCCTGCGGCAGCAAGGGTTTGGCGCAGTTCTCCGTGCCAGGAGCGGGGGGAATGGGCGCCGCCGCTGTCGCGGCTGGTGTAGAGGACGTCGCGCCAGAACTTGAGGCTGCGCAGTTCCTCAACGAGGCCGGGGTGCTGTGGCCAGCACAGCGGCAGTCGCTCTTCTCGGGAGAGTTCGTAGAGGTCGTGGATCCAGGTGACCCAACTGACCAGCGCCGTCCACTCGGCGGTCTGCTCTTCGAGGGTCAGGGCGTGCCACTCGCGGATCGGCCGGACGGGAGCGTCCGATGCCGCAGCGGCCGGTGAGTCGATGGTCATCGCGGGGTCTCCGGGCTGTGGCCCATCAGGGTGCGGGCGTGGCGGACCGCGTTCGCGTACTCCTTGGCGTGTCGGCTCTCGTAATGCCGCGCCATACGGGTGAGGACGGCCGGGGTGGTGGCATGGATGACCAGCGCCTCCCGGCGCTGCTCGTTGAGGGTGCGAATCGCTTCGGGAGACATGGTCTTGCGGTCGGTGACGGTGGTCTGGACGGTGACGCCGCGGTCGTTGCGTTGCGGGACAAGGAGGGTTTCGCGGTAGGTGCCGGCGAGTTGAGAGAAGTCGTCGAGGTCGTCGCCAGCGAGCCCACCGAGGGCGATCTTGATGGTGGAGTTGGCCCAGAGCATTCGGCGGCCCACGGCCCGCCAGCGTTGTTCGGCGGCGGCGAGGTTCTGCAGGACGGCGGTGACGAAGATGCCGCTACCGGCGGCGTAGGACATCAGCTGCGGTAGGTCCGGCAGCGGGACGACGTTGGTGACCTCGTCGAGGATCAGGCCCAGGGGCGGGTCCAGCCGGCCGGTGGGGGCGCGCAGCGCGAGGCGTTTCGCGGTGGTGGTGATCTCGTCGACGAAGGCCGTGACGAGTGGAGCGAGGGCTTCGGCCTGTTGTTCGTCAACGAGCAGATACACGGTGTCGGTGCCGGAGCGCAGGAACGCCTCGATGTCGAAGGATTCGTCGACCGTCCCGGCGAAGACGTGGTGGGCGGCCTCGCCGAAGAGACAACTGGTGCCGGTCTGGACGGTGGCCCACAGGTTGGACCGGGTCGTGTGCGGTTGGCGATAGAACCCGTCGAGCATCTTCAGGACCCCGTCACGGGCACCGTAGGCGTCACGCAGGAGCTTCACAGGCTGGTCGTTGGTGTCGTCGGTCGACCAGGCCAGGACGTCTCTCATGGTCCGGCCGGTGAGGGCGGCGGTGTGCAGCCAGGCGGCCATCAGGTTGGTGGCGGTCATGCCGAAGAACCCGGCGTTGGTGGCGTCAGTGCCCTCCTGCTTGCCGACCTGGATCATCACGCCGGCGCGCTTGCGGGCGACGTCGTACCGGTCGCACCCGGCGATGGGGCTCCAGGCGATGCGGTGCGGCCAGGTGAGGTCACCGGTCAGCTCCATCACCCACGCCGTTCCCGCCCGAAGCGTGGCGGTGTTCTCCAAGACGTCGGGACGTACGGAGGTGACGACTGCGGCGCCGGGGAAACCGCGCAGCCACGGGATGATGACCTGGCTGGTCTTGCCCTGCCGGGGCGGGGCGACCAGGAGCACGGAGGATTCGAGCCCTGCGTGCAGGCGCATCGATCCGGCGTCGCCCAACGGCACCGCGACATCCGTCAGCTTCGGCTTCTGAGCCAGACCAGGCCGCAGGCGCGGGGCCGACCGCAGGACGGCCTCGGCGGAGAGGGTGCGCCGCCGCTGCTGCCGCGATGCCATCCCCCGGGCCTGGCGTCCGTTGCCCCACCGCTGCCACAGCACCGCTCCTGCTGTTGAGAGGACACCGCTGACGAGCACGGCGGCGGTGTAGAAGCGGATCGGGCCCGGCAGCTGGCCCTGGACAGGTGGTGGCCAGGCCAGTCGAGGGTCGCTGAGGTGCCGGGGCAGGGCAAGAGCGATGCCGTACGCGTCGGCTGGGGAGGTCGCCGGCCAGCGCAGCGCCAGCAGCCCGGCGACCTGCCCGGTCAGCCAGATGCCGAGCATGGCCCCGGCGGCCACCGCGACAATGGCACCCACCACCCAGTCAGAGCCGCTGCTGAGACTCCCGCCGAGCCGCGTGGTGTTGCCGCTCATCTACACCGCCATTCGTTCGTTGGTGTAGAACAGCTGCCGTTCCTGCGGGGTGAGGATGGTCTGCACGATCTGACTGGGCTGCCGACCGATCTTCCACAGCGCCCGGCCGACGTGCTCCCCAGACCAGGAGGCGATGTGAGCGCACTCGGTGTCGGTGAGCCCGATCTGGTCCTTGGTCATGGCCAGCGGCGCGGTGTCCTGGCGCAGGCATACCCGCACGTCGCAGGAGGCGATGAGGTTGCTGGCGATGGTGACCTCTTCGCTGCCGGCCGGGCCGACGGCTTCAAAGTCGGCAAGCCGGTGGGTGCTGAGCACCTGGATCGTTCCTTGAGCGCGCGACAGCCGCAGGTCGGAGTCGACCTTGCGGATCATGGCGGGGACGCGCAGGGCCCGCCAGAGTTCGTCCCGGATGACCATGCGGACGGGCCCGCCGGGTTCGTCGACGGCGGCCTGTCCCCAGGAGGAGACGCAGGCCAGGGTCATGGCGACGGTCTCGTCGCCGCGGCCGTCGATGCGGGACAGGTCGACAGTCTGGATCGGGGCGTCGAAGTCCAGGCGGATGGTCGTCGGCCCGTCGAACAGGCCGCTCAACGACCCCTGGACCATGTTGCCGAGAGCGTCGGCCGTCGGGCGGATCATCTCCCGCAGTTCCCCGGTGTCATCGCCACGGACCCGCAGTTCCGAGGCCATGTCCGGCAGCGGGTCGCGCAGCAGCGCCCAGACGGCCGGGATGGTCGGATCGGTGAGGTCGCTGTCGCCGGTGGCCTCGCCGGAGGCGTGCTTGATGGCCAGGGACAGGGCCGCCTCCTCGGTCGGGGACAGTGCCCGACCCAGGCGCATCACCAGCAGCGAAGAGAGCAGGGTGATGCGTCTGCGGTGGATCTCGTCCAGCCGCTCGCGGAGCTTCTCCGTGTCGCCGGGGAGGTTGCGGCCGAGGGGTCCGCTGTCGAGGGGGTTGAGCCGGTTGCCGAGGCCTGGCCCGAGCTCGAGGGGCTCGACGCCGAGGTGACGGGCGAGGGTGGCGTACTCGTTCTTGATGTCACCGAGGACGAAGGCGCGCACGCCGTAGGCCATCAGCCGGTAGCAAAGCAGCTTGATGGTGGCGGACTTCCCGGAGCCGGGTACGCCGGTGATGAGGAAATTCGGATTGGTGATCAGTTGCAGGCGCAGCCACTCGATGGGATGGCAGGAGAAGCTGCCTCCGGACTGGGTGTCGATACCGATGTAGGTGCCAGCTGGGGGCATCGTCTGCCCGTACAGCCACGGGTAGAGGCCCTGCATCTGGCCGGTGGAGGCCCGGAAGACGGGGATCTGCGGGGCGCGGGCTGCCTGCCCGGCGAACGCCCGCGGCCATCCGCGCCGCGGCGGCGTCGGCTCCGGTCGGGCCCGCCTCGGCTTCGTCGAGGCGGCAGCGGCGGGCGTGGTCGGGGTCGGTAGGTCGCCGAGGAGGTCGCTCAGGTCGGCCACCGGTAGGTTGTTGCGTCGAGTACGCCGCAGCATTGGGATCACCACCGCTTCCGGGGCAGGCCGAAGCCGAGCGGGAGGGCGCCCATCACGAAGCCGGTGTCGTGGGCGTACCACATGCGGCGTAGCTCGATGCGGGCTGCGGCGGCGTCGGCCTCCAGTGCCGCGCAGGCGTCCTCGGTCTGGGCCGGGTCGGTGACGGTCACGGTGACGTAGCCGGTGAAGCGGACCAGGCCGTGGCCGGCGGCGAGTTCGGCGTCCTGCGCCTCGGCGCGGGCCAGGGCCTGCCGCTCGTGCTCGGGCACGATCTGCTGGGTGCGGTGGCGCATCCCCACGGCGACGGAGCGGCGGGTCCGCTCCCCCATCACCTTGCGAGACGCCTCGCGCGGCCCGAGGGGTTCGATGTGCATGGAGTACGCCCGTCGGTGCACGCCGTCGCCGAGGAGCGGGGCGAGGACCGTGGAGTAGACCTGGTTGCGGGGCCAGTCGTGGATCCAGTACGTGACGGAGTGGGCGCCGTCGTGGGCGTAGCTGCCCGGGGAGCTGAGCGCTGCGGCGGGGCCTGCGACGGCCGGGTCGACGCCGGCGGGCAGTCCGTCGGCACCCGGGGTGGTGGCGTTGGCGCGGCGTTCGGCGAGGTGCCGGCCGGCGTGCGGGTCGTAGGCGGTGCGGATGACCTCGGCAAGGTCGCGGGGGCCTAGCCAGGACTCGACCTGCAGGTCCGCGCCGGCGATCGACGCGGACAGGGCTCGCAGGTGCCGGGTGAGGATGTCCGCGGCGGCGGCGCTGCCCCCACCTGCGCTCTTGATCGCCCCGGCAGCCCGGCGGTGGTCCATCGTGAACGCCAGGTACGCCTCACGGCCGCTGCTGGACAGGGCAGCGGCGGTGAGCAGACCGCTGGTGACCGCGACGGCCTCGGCAGGGGCGGTGGCGGCGACGTGGTCGACGTGCCAGCGGCGCAGCGCCGCTCCGGACTCCGGGACGATGCGCTGCAGCGCCTGCACCCGCACGATCGGGTTCCCCTCTGTGCACAGCCCGGCCAGCAGCGCGCCCCAGCCGGCGACGCGTTGGTCCCGGCGGGCGGAGTCGACCAGGCTGATTCCGGAGTACCGGACTCGCGCGACCGCGGTGTAGGTGCGGTCCAGACGGTGGTACGCCACCGCGAGCGGCTGCCCCGAGGGTCCCTGCGCCTCCAGAATCGTCAGCGGCGCCAGGACTCCGGGCAGGTCCATCGGTTTCGCGGCCGTCGCGTCGGCCGGGGCAGGAGCGAACGCGGCGGAGAGGAAGCGGTGCCGGGTGCGGGAGCGGCCCCAGTGGTAGGAGGTGAACGCCAGCACCCACTCGTCGGTGGTGCGGCCTCCGACGCGCAGGAACGCCAACGTCGCCAACACGACGGCGAGCGGCCAGAGTAGTGCCCCGGCGGTGGGGCGGGCGGCGGCGAGCGGCCAGATCCCCGCCAGGACGGCGCCGGCGAGCATCGTGACTCGCTGCAGGGTCATCCCGAACAGGAATGCGACCTTCTCGTGCTGCCATCCGAAGTAGCTGCGGGTGCGGTGCTCGGCGGTGGGCGTGCTCACCGGTCGACCTCCTCGGTCGGGTTAGCGGATGGAGAGTCGTGCGGGGCTGGCGGCGCTGGATCGGGTACGCCCGTCCCCCTTGGTTGGGTCGGAGGCACGGCCGAACTCGCGGCGCTGGCCGAGGGTCTTGGCGTCGGGTTGGTCTCGGGGGCCGGTGGAGGCGTGTGGAGCGGCGGCGGCACAGCTTCGGCCGCTCGACTCGGCGCAGATGCCGGAGCGGGTCCGGTCACGTCACCGGAGGAGGCAGGGATCCGAGGTTTCGCTTCAGCCGTTGCGGTAGAGCTTCCGGTGGGGCCGGTTGGTGCGGCGGGGCGGCCAGCGGTGCCGGTGAGGGCGCCAGTCCAGCTGCCGGAGTACCGGGAGTAGCCGGCCGGGCGGGCATGAGGGTTCGCACCGTGTACGCCAGCGTGCCCGGCGGTTTGTTCCATCCGCCCGGCCAAAGAGTTGACCGCCCGCTGGGCCAGGTCGACGCCGGCGGCGGCGACCGCGATCGGCGCGGCGACCGCCCCGAGTGCCGCGGTCGCGCCGCCCGCCGCGCCGGCGCTACCACCGGCCGCGCCGCCAGCGGCGCCGCTCTTGCCGGCAGCCGAGGCGAGGGTGCGAGCCTCACTGGCCTGGCTGAACTGAGCCGGGTTCACCCCGCTCGGCGGGCCGCCGGCGTTCGCCCTACCAGCGGCGAAGCCCAGCATCCCGGCGAGCCCTCCACCGGCGGCGGCCTGCACGGTGGCGAAGGTGAAGAAGCGGGCGATGACCGGCCACGCGACGGCGGCCATGAGCAGCACCAACATGCCGGCCAGCAGGGTGGTCACGTCCTTGGCCCGGGTGGGGTCGGTCGGGTCTCCGAGAACGCCGAAGCCGATCGCGAAGACCAGCGCGATCATCGGCTTGAGGATGATCAGTTGGATGGTGGCCGCGCAGAGCTTCGACCACCAGCTCTGCGTCGTCTCCGACATGTTGCCGACGGCGGCGATGGGCGAGGTGGCCAGCAATACCGCGATCGCGGCGTTGCGCAGTAGCAGCTCGAACCACAGCACCAGCGTGAGCGCGATGCCGACCAGCGCGAGGATGAGCATCAGCGACCCCGAGGAGCCGGTGACCGAGCCCATCTGGAACAGGACGGTGAGTTTGGCCTTGAGGCCGTCGTTGCCGCCCAGGGATCGGTTGATGATGCCGCGAGTGATTTCGTCGGCGGCGATCAGAGCGGCGTTGGCGACGACCATCGTGACGAGGAACGCCAGCACCGCCTTACCTGCGCCGACGAGGCCCTGTGCCAGCGGGGAGCCGTCGCGGGTGGCGACGGTTCGTACGACCTGGAGGAGCAGCAGTAGGGCGGCGATGCCCATCGCCAGCCACCGCGAGATCGCCAGTGGCTGGTTGATGCTCATCAGGTCGAGGTTGGGAAACGCGACGAACGCGTCGGCGAAGGTCTTGAGCAGCGATGTCGCGGCGTCGGCGAACGAGCGGCAGACTGATTCCCAGGCGTTGGCGGCGGCGCCGTCGATGATGCCGCCGGGGGTGCAGCCGCTGATCTGGCCGCTGAGCGGGTCGCAGGCTGCGGCGTTCATGGGGTGATTTCCTGCCAGCCTTGGGCGGCGGCCTCGGCGCTGCCGGGCTGGGTCGCAAGGCTGGTGTAGTCGGTGGTGTCCGACGGGTCCGGCGGGAGGACCTTCCAGTCGGTTGCGGCCCAGTGCAGCCGGATCGGGTACACGCCGATGGTGGAGGCAACCTGCCGGCTGGGCGCGGTGGTGGACAGGTAGCCGAGGACCAGCACGGTCATCGTGTCCGGTGTGGTGTCGCGAAGCTGGTATGCGGCCGGTCCGAAGGTGAGCGACGCGCCCAGCGGCACTGGCCCGGTCGTGGCCACGCCGAGGGTGCGCCGCAGATTCACCGCCCCCTCGGCGAGGTAGTCGCTGGCGGCGGAGAACGAGGGGTCGGCGATCACGGTGGCGATCGTCCGGGCGCGAGCCGGGTCGAGGTTCGACAGCACCTGCGTGAGGTATTCCGTGCCAGCCGCCACCGCACCCGCTGGTGAGTGCGGGTGGCCCACCGCGATGCCCTGCACTGTCTGGCTACCGGCGCCCAGCCGCACCGGCCCGCTCGGAACTGACGTTGAGGAGCCGGTGGCCGTGGGCGGCAACGCGCCCGGCGTCGCCGTTTTGTTGTCGCCGGAGTGGGGTTTCAGCATCCAGACGATCAGCCCGAAGGCCGCGACCAGGGTCGCGAGTGCTCCGCAGGCGATGACGACCCACCGGGCGCGGCGCGGTCCCGGGTTGATGAAGTCGTTCACGGCTCGACTCAGTTCGCTGCGCCGAAGACAGTGTTGACCAGGGGGATCGCCATGGCGGTGACGATCACCCCTCCGAGCGACCAGATGAAGGCGCTCTTGCCCATCTCAGCGGTGCCGGGCCGGTTGGAGAGCTTCCCGACGGCCATCAGGCCGCCCGAGGCGAGGGCGGCGATGGCGCACCCGATCAGTGCACCCCACTTGACGTAGGACAGCAGCAGCGAGATGCCGTTGCTGCCTCCCGTCGGGTCAGCCGGGGCCGGGTTGGGCACGTCGGCGAGCACAGACAGGACGGAGGGAAGGGTGTGCATGACGAACTCCTTGCAGGGCGGAGGGACACGCCGCCGCGACCCCACCGACGACCTAGCCAGCGGTGTTAGCAATCGCGTACAGCAAGGTCAGACTCTAAGCAGCCCTCCGCCCGCAGCGGTAGGCCGCACTGGGTGACATAGGTCATGTGGCGACTTGCGTCCGCTATTGCTGTCATTGCACGCTTGACCAACGCGTACACAGGAAGGCCGCTGCCGGAATGACGACCGACGACAGGACCCACCGCGTCGCCGCACGCCTGGATCACCTGTTCCGCACGGTCTATCCCGCGACGCTGGGCCGCCCGTACAGCTACCGGGAGGCGGCAGCGAAGATCGCCGAGCTGGCTGGCGCGGCGGTGATCTCTCCGGTCTACCTCCAGCAGATCCGGACCGGCCAGCGAAAGACTCCGAGCCTGGATAAGCTCGCCTGGGTTGCTCAGCTGTTCGGCGTCCCGGTGACCTACTTCAGCGATGACATCGTCGCGGAACGTGTTGACGCGCAGCTGGAGATCGTCACCGAGCTGCGCGACGACGGGGTGCGGGAACTCGCCCGGCTCGCCGCCGGGTTGTCTGCGGAAGCTCTCGAACCGATCAAGGCGCAGCTACGGTATGCCCGCCGCAGTGAGGGCTTGCCGGAGGTGGACAGCGATGGGACGCCCACGCCCAACCAAGTGTGAGATGCCTCTGACCTGCGACTTCAGCTTGACGTCGCACCACGGCAGGCCACTAGCCTGACTCATCGCACCACAGCCAGGTCGCCCTGCGCCCGGCTCGCCAGTCGATGGGAGAGGCAATGCGCCGACCACGGGCCGCCGGACCCGAGAGTCAGGCACACCTACGCGATCTGCGGCGGCGATGCGAGCAGCTACTGGATGACAACAGCATCGTGGTCCCGTCACCCTTCGATCGGCACGCTCTCGCCGCTGCCGTCGCCCTGCACCGACGACGGCCCGTCACCCTGCGCGACCTACCCACGCCCTCACGATCAGGCCAGCACTCCGGACTGTGGGTGCACACCGCCACTCAGGACCTGATTTTCGTCGATCCCACCCGCAGCTCGTGGGAGCAGGACCACATCACGGCGCACGAGGTCGGCCACATGCTGTGGGGTCACGAGGCATCCGACGTCGACCTCGGCGAGATCCTGCTGCCGGACCTCGACATGACCGTCGTGCGCGCCATGCTCGGCCGACACGACTTCACCAGCGACCAGGAACGCGAAGCCGAGATGATGGCCACCGTCATCATCGACCGCGCCAGCCGCGCCGCACCTGGCGCACCCACCGGGCTGTCCCGGGTAGCATCCGCCCTCGCGCTCGACGATGTCTGAACCCTCCACCGCCGAACTCGTCGTGGTTGCCGCGCTGTGGATCGTGTCGGCCGCACGGGCACACACCCTGCGCAGCGGACCCGCTCACCGGGCGGTATGGGCAGCCATCACCGGGCTGGCCGCGTCGATGACGGTTCGTGTCGAGCCGATCGCGCACGCAATCGACCAGCTCACCGACGTGCACGGTGCCGGCGTCCTGGTCAAACACCTCGCCGGGCTCGTAGCGGTGGCGGCCCTGTTCGACCTTGCCGTCCTCGGCACCGCCACCCACGTCCGGCGCCGCATTCCTCTCGCCGGCCTCGGGGTCACCACGGTCATCATGACCGGCCTGTTCTGGGCGATGCCTCGCATCGACTCCGAAGACTTCGCTGACCAGGCCGCCGGCAAACCCATCGCCACGGCCTACATCCTGAGCTGGACGCTCTATCTCGGCGTCGCAATGGCCCTGTCCGCCCGGCTGTTCCGCCGCGCCCACCGGGCCAGCCGACACCGTGTCGTACGCGCCGGTCAACGGGTGCTCGTCATCGGCTGCACCATCGGCACCGGGTACGCCCTCTACCGGGCTGCCTACTTCGGCGCACGTCTCGCCGTCGGCCCACCAGACCGCGGCGACATCTTCTACGTGGACCTCTCCGACGGCATCAAGTACTTCGCCATGCTGCTCATCACGGCAGGACTAACCATCGCCGGTGCGCCCGGAACGCGAGCCAACCTGAGAGCCCGCCGGCACCTGCGAACACTCAACCCGCTCTGGCACGACCTCGTGCCTGCCGACCACCGCCTCGACCCACCCGGACTCACCCCCCGCGAGCGGCTCTCCCGCCATGTCGTCGAACTCCACGACACGATCCACGACCTGTACCGCCGTACCGACGAACACCTCGTCCATCGCGTCCACGCTCGCCTTGCCACCCAGGGGCTCACCAGCCAGGACCTCGCGGCAGTGACCGAAGCAGGCCTGCTCCGCATCGCCCAGGCTCTGCCGCCCACGGTTACACCCGCCACCCCCTACGCCCCGCCGCCGGCCTCGTCGGACCCTGCCGAGCGGCTCTCCCGGTTGCTCGACCTCGCACAGGCCTGGGACACCACGGCGGTCCGGGACACCCTGACCCACGTAAGCACCGCACCGGAGCCGCACCGATGACCGCCGCCCTCACCACCGAATCCCGCACCGCCCGCCGGGTCACCGACTGGCTCGACCCGAAAACCTGGATCATCACCGTCAGCCCCATCACCGGCTGGACCGCCAGCCAGTGGGCGGGCCTCGGATGGGGCATCGTCAGCGCCGTGTTCGCCGCGGTCATCCCGGTCCTGCTCATCAAGCGCGGCGTGACCGCCGGGCGGTGGGCGGACCGGCACCTCGGCGTACGCAGCCACCGCCTCACCGTCATGACCCTCATCCTCACCTCGGTCGGGATCGGTATCGGCGCCATGGCCGTCGGCGACGCACCTCGTCCGGTCATCGCCCTCGCCCTGGCCATGTTCGCCACCCTCGCCGCACTCGCCGCCATCACTCTGCGCTGGAAGATCAGCGTGCACACCGCCGTGGCCGCCGGCGCCACGACCATGCTCGCCAGCCAGCTACCCGCCATCGCGATCGCCGCCCTGGCCGTCGTCGTGGCGGCAGTGGGATGGTCCCGCGTCGCGCTGCGCGACCACACCACCGCGCAGGTTGTCGCCGGCGGGCTCCTCGGCACCGTCGTCGCGGGCCTGATCTTCGCCAACCTCACCTGATCCCGTTAGCGATAGTTGACAGCCGAGCACCTCGCCCGGCTATCCTCGGCGACACTTCGTGCCGTGTGCAATCGCATACAGGCTGACCTGCGTCCGTCCGAGGTGCCCCATGCCTACACCCCCGCCGAGGCGGCGATGAGACCGCTCACGCTCGCACCCCTCGTACCCCTTGCGCTCGCCCTCAGCGTCGCCGTCGCGGCCACCGGCAGCGGCAGCCTCGAACCCGCCGCCTCCACCACCGGCTGCCTACCCGCCCTGGCACCCGGAAGCGCCGCACAAACCGAACTGAAGGACCTCGCGCCGACTGCACTCGCGCACGCCCAGAGCATCTACACCGCGTCCGCTCAGATGAAGCTGCCAGCCAGGGCCGCCGTGATCGGCATCGCCACCGCCCTGCAGGAGTCCTACCTGAGGAACCTCGCCAACACGAACGTCCCCCGGTCCCTAACTCTCCCCCACGACGGAGTCGGCACCGACCATGACAGCGTCGGGCTCTTCCAACAACGACCACTCCCGCCCGACGGAGCAGGCGGATGGGGCACCGTCCAAGAACTCATGACTCCAGCCATCTCCGCCACCAAGTTCTTCACCAAGATGCGCGGCATACCCGGCTGGGAAACCCTTCCCCTCACCGTCGTGGCCCAGCGCGTCCAGGTCAGCGCCTTCCCCGACGCCTACGCCAAGCACGAACCCCTCGCCACCGCCATCGTCAACGCCCTCACGGACGGCAGCCTCACCTGCTCACCAGGGGCCGGCGCCTGGGTCAAGCCCGTCAACGGCACCTTCACCAGCGGCTTCCGCACACCCGAACGCCCCACCCACGACGGCGTCGACGTCGCCGCACCCAAGGGAACCCCGATCTACGCCGCCAGCGCCGGAATCGTCATCACCGCCAGGTGCGGCAGCGCCAACTGCGACATCGACGGCTCACTCAGCACACCGGGCTGCGGGTGGTACGTCCAGATCCGCCACGCCGACGGCACCGCGACCCGCTATTGCCACATGCTCCACCGCCCGTACGTCGCCGTTGGGCAGACCGTCAGCACTGGCCAGCAGCTCGGCGTCGTCGGCACCAGCGGCCACTCCAGCGGGCCACACCTGCACTTCGAAACCCACACCAGCAACCCGCCCAGCAGCGCCAACGCCACCGAACCGTTCGCGTTCATGGCCGCTCGCGGCGTCCGCTTGAGTTGATCATAAGCTCCGGCGGGCGGCGACTATCGAGACGGGGAAGTCGTCGGTGGCGCCGCGCCTGTTCACCACCTCGCGCAGGATGAGGTTCTCCAGCATGAGCGTCGGCTCGAAGCCGGTCGCGGTGAGCGTGTCGAGGCAGAATCGCAGTGCGTCGGGGTAGCGGCGCCACAGGTCGGCGGTGAGCCAACTGCCGGAGACGGCCACGACAATGCTGCCGCCTGGCCGGACCGCCGCCATGGCGACGTCGAGAAGGCGGTCCGGGTTGGGCGCACGGTCAAGTACGTTAACGAGCAGCAGGCCTGAGCAAACCGTTCTCGTTCTCGGGGGCGGAGTTGCGCCTCCTACACCACTTCCGTGGAAGCAACCACCGCCGTCAACGATTGATCCCAGAAGTCCGCTGCGTCGATGCGACGAGTCGTACCCATCGAACGTTCGCCGGTGCGGACTCGATCGATGAGGTAGGTTCGCGCCACCCAGGGTTGGCGGGGCTCTCGTCAGATGCCTCGTGGCTGTCCAAGCGCCTGGAGCGCTGCCACGAGGTCGGGCGGCACGGTGAAGTGAGTCGCCCGGACCCCGTAGTCGTAGCCAGTCTGGAACGGATACTCCACTTCCTCGGGAAGGCGGCCTTGCTCGATGAGCGAGGCCGTGATGCGGTTAGTGGGACGTGGCAGTCCGCGCAGCGTGCGATCCGGTGGGAAGTCGGCAATCACATACACCTGTTCCCGCTCCAGCCGACCGCGCTGGCGCGCGGCGGTACGGATCAGAGCAGCGAGCATCGGGTAGGAGTCGTCTAGCACGGTCATCAGTTCCTCAGCTGTTCGCACCGACCAGCCTCGAATCTCGCTTGGCATCCGCTCAGCCTGATCTTCGATCACGATCGGCACCTCGGGACGTTCCCACTGCCGAGGCCGTGCGGGGAGGTTGCGTCGCAGGAACGAGGTGTCGGCTGCGTCAGTCCCTGCCCCGTCCTCAACCTCCTCCTCGGAGGGCGGCCGGGGAGGCGCTTCCACCGGCTGATAGCGCAGCTGGACCAGCCGGTCTTCCAAGAAAAGGCTGATCGTAGGCAACAAGAGCTGTCTTGCATCGGCCGCACGTCGGCGTTCCTGCTCGGGCACGGACAGCAGCCACGTCTCGAGCGCCCCGGGGAGACCGAACGACAGCCGGAAAGCATCAGGATCCGCCATCGGAGTAATGGTCCAGTCCCCCCGAGCGCCTTCTCGCCCGAAACCTATGTCCACCGGGATGTAACTGCCGTACTCTGCGATGAAGGCCTCGAAGTCCTCCATGCTGTCGGGGTGCATGGCCAGGATGAACGGTGCTGCGGGGAACCCCAGGATAAGCTCTTCACCGGTTTCCGGAGCCTGCAATGCGGCGGCCACTTGGCGCGCCCAGGACGCCAGGACATCCGCAGGTAGGCCCTCATCCTTACCTTCATGGGGCACTCTAGTCGTCGCCATCTCAGCTCTTACGCTGCCGAATGCAGTTCGGAGTGCCAGTCGTACTTGCCGGACAGGAAAAGTCGCGAGATTCGCATCCACTGCTTCGTCGAGGACTTGCTTCGCTGCATTTTCTACCGTGGCAATGAGGGGTTCGAACGCAGGTCCGGATAGGTCGATAAGCGAGATCTGTTGCGCGAGCGCGCAGCTTTGCGCTTCCCGTTTGAAACCGGCCGCCGAGAACAACGCGTAGCGGTACTGATACCGGCGCAATGGATGCCGATAAGACGTCGATAGCTCGGTCGAGTACTGCTGGTTTACGTCGTCGATGACGCCATGAGCGTTGCGCACCTCCGCCAGGCCGACTTTCGATCCGCGGTTCTTCGCCTCAACGAACAGCCGAACAGGCAGGGAGAACGGTGTCGGCATCAGCAGATCACCCAACACGTCAGCCTGATGGTCGGCGCCCCGGCCGCGAACGAGCAGACCGTGTCCCGCTTGACGCAGGGCTTGCTCATCAGCGTCCGAGTCCTGCAGGAGCCGGTATCCGTTCGAGCTAAGCAGGAAGGCGATTGCCTCCTCGAGCAGATACCCGGCGAGGGCATCGGCGGAGATCAGTGCCATGGCCTGATCCTCGCATGCTGAGGTCGATGCGGGGCACCCGGCTACCTGGGCAGGCACATGACGGGCGAGGGGTGCCGTAACCCCAACACTCCCACCCCGGTGGTGGGCCCATGGCCTGTGGGACCGGAACCTTTCCCACCCAGCCGGCATGCTCGATGATCAATTTGCGCCGGCTGGGACAGCACCGAGTTGCGACTGGGGCTTGCGAGCCGTCCACATTCAGTAACGCAGGGTCGGCGGCAAATCCAAGCAAGCGATCATCTCATGAGCGCGGCTCGGTGGGTGGGGCAAGGCTGGGCCTCTCATAGCCCTGCACCACTTGGTTGGAGCCGATCGGGCCAACGCTCCTCCGCCACCTACCTGTTCATGAACGGCGGCCCGGGTCACTAACCTGGGCTACGTGGCAGAACCCTCGGAGTACGAGCTTGCGGCGTGGCGTGACATTCAGCGGTTCAAGGGCAGGCCGCTGTCGGCCGCGTTGCGCAGCGCCGGCGAGGGCGTGTCCAACGGCGCTGCGGCACTCGGTCGGCGTGCGGCGACGTATCTGGAAAACCACCCGGGGGCCCAGTCAGTTGCGTTGCGGGGGCGCGGCATCGTCGCTAAGGGTGCGAGCGCCATCGGCACCGGAGCTCGCAAAGCCGCCGGCGTCCTCCCCACCAGTGCGGCGGACTGGAGCGGCAGTGCTCTGGGCTCGATGCAGCGGACGGTGGCGAGGATTCGCGGGCGGGGCTCTCGCCAAAGCGGGTGGTGGAGCTCCACCAGAAGCGCGGGCACGAGGTCACCAAGCTCTCCGACCTGCGGCGCCTCGACCTCGAGCAGATCCACGTGGTCCGCGGACGGTCTCTGAGCTGGTACTACCCGGCGACTGCCGCAGTCTCGGGGATGGGCGCGGGGCTGGTCATCTCGGGAGGCGAACTGGCTACCGCGGTCTCCGGTGGCGCGGCGGCGGCACCGTCTGGAGGCGCCATCGTCGGCGCTCTCGCTGGCGACGCCGCCATCGTCATCGGGCTCGCATCCCGCGCGGTCGGACATGTCTCGCTGCTGTACGGCTACGACCCCGAAGAACCAGTTGAGAAGCTCTTCGTGCTGTCCGTCGTCAACGCCGGGACGGCCGCGTCCGTTGGCGCGCAGAACGCTGCCTTCGCCGACATCTCGCGCCTCACCCAGGCGCTCGTACGCGGTAAGGCGTGGAAGGTTCTGAACGATTCGGTCGTCGCCCGGATCGCCGGACGGTTCGCGGAAGCGGTCGGCCACACCCTCACCAAGAAGGGCCTCGGCAAGGTCGTGCCGGTAGCCGGAATCCTGGTCGGCGGCACCCTCAACTGGACCACTCTGGAGGGAATCGTCGACACCGCCGAAATGGCCTACCGGCGCCGGTTCCTGCTGGAGAAGTACCCTCAACTTTTGGACGAGGGACCAATCGAAGCCTTCGTTGTTGAGGACACGGACGACCCGAACGACATAGTCGACGACGGGTTCAGCATGCTCGACGAGCTCGCCGTGGAGGGCGGACCCGACCTGCGCTGAATCCGGAGCGGGCTGCCTACGGCAGGAGCTCGACGAAGCCGTCGGTGCCATGCAGGCGAATGCGCTGGCCGTCACGGATCGGGCGGGTGGCCCGGTCGACGCCGATGACGGCAGGCAGGTCGTGCTCCCGGCCAATGACAGCGCCGTGGGTCACCAGCCCCAACCTCGGTGACCAAGCCCGCGCTCGTCCGGCGACGTGACCCGGGAGATCTACACGATCCGGGCGCTGGTCCGCTCCTCATGGCCGCGACCGGTCGCATCCGCGCAGCGGCAGATCCGGTCGTAGCTGCGACGGGCCGCCGAGGACCGGTCGAGGGGATGTGCGTGGGGCCACGAATCGTCGGCTTCTCGTCTAGGTTTTGGGCGATGCCATCGAACGCAACCTTGGTCTTCGAGAAGCTAGAGCAGGATGTCAACGCCCTGCTGACGCTACACAGCGGTGCCGGATCCCCCGGCCGGCCGAAGGGAAATAACGGCCCTCTGCTGCGGTCCGCGCTTGTTGTGCTCGTGACGGCCTGGGAGAACTACGTAGAGCAAGTCCTCAGCGAGGCGATCGACCACGTCATTCCAACGATCGCCGCTGATCCAACGCTGCTGTCACCCCTCCTGGAAGAGGCCGTAGCCAACAAGGCCGCGAAGTCCGTCTGGGCCGTCATCGGCGACGGCTGGCTCGACGTCGCTAGAAAACGTGTGAGTCACGAGATTTACACCCTCAACAACGCGGCCAGCCGCCAGGTGAACGATCTGGTCAAGAAGGTGCTGGGTATCGAGAACATCCTTGACGCAGTCAACTGGCAGCAGTACGACGCTGCGAAAGCCCAAGTCGAGCTGACCTCGCTCGTCAACGACATCAGAGGCGAGATCGTGCATCGAGGCACAACGCCCGGCAGTCTGCACCTGGCCGGGGTCGAATCGTGGCGGAGCTTCATGAACAACCTGGTGTGTTGCTTCGACGACGCGCTGGCGGAAGCGGTTGCCAAGCGATTCGGATCCCGCCCCTGGTGAAACCGCCGACCGGCCATCCGAAACAGGTCTGGTGACTAACGAGCGGCGGCCGGAGTTATGGGAGGTGTTGTACCAAGACATCGACGATGACCCCAGGGGTGAGCACCAGCTGTCCAGCGCCGCAACCTCACACAGCGCGCCGACCCGGAGAGCCGTCGGTAGATCTCCACAGCCTCCGCTGCAGCATCGAGCGCCGCAGTGGTTCGCCGAGCATGCAAGAGGTCGGCGGACATGTTGGCGAGCGCCCTGGCGAGGTCGGCGCCAAATGCGCTTGGGTTAGCATTGGCTATCCGCCTGTAAATCGCCACAGCCTCTGCCGTCGCGGCCAGCGCTTCCTCTCGCCTACCCAAATTCGAGAAGTCAACCGACAAATTATTTAGGGCTAGGGCAAGCTCGGGATCGAACGCAGCGGGATTCGACGCGGCGAGCCGGCGGCGGAGCTCTACAGCCTCCGCGGTGGCCGCGAGAGCCTCATCCGTTCGGAGCAGATCGGACAGCGCTGCGCCGAAGTTGTTCAACGCGCTAGCGAGTTTGGGCTCGAACCGCGCTGGATTCGATGCAGCCAGGTACCGGTAGATCTCCACGGCTTCCCGGGCAGCAGGCAGCGCCTCCTCGTATAGTTCTGAGGCTGATAGCGTGGCGCTTAGACTGGCCACCGCCCCAGCGAGATCAGGGGTGAACTCAGCTGAATTCGACGCCGCGAGCCGCCGATATACCTCGACAGCCTCGGCACCGGCAGCCTGCGCGTCCTCGCACCGACCTAGCCTCGGTCTTTCATGAGTGATTGATCTTGGTGTTGTGGGTGCGGCTGGCGGTGTTTCTGCCGGTAGGCATGGTTTGGGCCCGACGCGTGGCCGGGTTCCTCGAAGCTGTTGCTGGGGCGGGGATTGTGGTTCAGGAAAGCGGTCGGGGCAGGCTGGCGAGCCGCGTGAACGCGGTGATGATCTCCTCGGTCCAGGGCCAGCCGTCGGCGATGCGCAGCCAGGTCCGGCGTGCGGTGCGGGCGATGCGTGCTGGGACGTGCAGGAGGCGGTAGGGCAGTTTCTTCGGCTCCGCGGGAGAGGTCGCCGTCGAGTAGCAGGTTTCGGGTCCAGGCGAGCAGGTCAATGCCGGTCAACGCCAGCTGCAGCCAGGCCTGATCGATCGCGAAAATCCGTGACGGGGACCGGCCGAAGCCCGTGGCTTTGCCGGTGCGGATGCGGTCCTCGACGCGGGCGTGGGCGCGGTGACGGGCCTCCAGGAACTGCAGGGAACCTTGACCGGGTGGGGTGTCGGTGGCGATGACCTGGTGTCGCATGCCGTTGACGGTGTCGAACAGTGACAACTGGGCGCCGGGGTGGGGTCGTTCCCGGCGGGCGATCAGGCGGGTTCCGGCCGGGAAACCGCTGGTGTCGGCCAAGCCGGTGAGTTCGCAGATTTCGGCGCCGTCACGCAGGGCGCCGTCGGTGTTGATCGCGGGAATCCAGTCGTTGGCCTGTTCGATCGCCGCCCTGACTGCTGCGGTGATCGCGGCGCCCACACTGAATCGGGCGTCGATGCCGTGCTCGCGCAGACCTCGGATGTGGGCGAGGAAGCCGTGGGTGCTGCCGGCGCCGTCGGTGCGGATCAGCAGCGGTGTCCCGTGCCGGTGGGCGTCGGGGATCTGCGTGAGAGCCTCGTCCAGCACGGTGATGTGGTCGGCGGTGGTGTTCGACCCGGCCCGTCCTTCGCGCAGCAGTCCGGCCAGGGCTTCGCCGGTGTTGTCGAGGAAACACAGCAGCGGGTGGTAGCCGAATGTCTTCTTCCACGTCCGCGTCGCCGATTCCTTCTCGGAATGGCAGATGACCAGGGTGGCATCCATGTCCAGGACCAGACCGGGGACCTCGCGGCCCGCCGCGACCGAGGCGGGCAACCGGCCGCGGGTCTCACAGGTCTGCGCCCACGCGACTTCCCGCGCTGCCGCCCGCCCCTGCCGCAACCGGGCCAACGCCGCCGTGTCGAGGCTGTCCAGGACCCGCCACCCCGGTCGCGTCCGACGCGACCTGCCCAAACAATGCGGGCTGATGGCGTAGCACGCCCAGATCAGCGATCGCTTCACCGCCGTCGGCGAGCATCACCGCCACATCGACGGCAACCCGGCCCGGCCCATGGACCGGGCGTCGCTGCCGCAACCCGGCCAACGCATCACCAAAACCGCTGGTCAACCCCGTCACCTCGGCGATGTCGGCCAGCAGGCGGGCACCGGCGTGACCGACCACGCCCCGACCCCCACCAGAGACCACGAGCTTGGGACGCGTGCCGGTACGCTGCACCTTGAAAGTGCCTTCCGTGATGGTTGGATGAGACCCTAGACAAGTCACATCGTTCCAGATCAGAAGGCACTTTCGCGTCCCCAGGACCGCCGCCGCGCAGCCCTTAACGAAGGGCCGAGGTTAGAGCGCGGGGCAGGACAGGAGGGGGGACCACGCCGGCCCTTATGTCTTACCAAACGTGGGCCGATCCCGCCAGCCGAACCGTCACAGGTGCTCGCCCCATGGCCTCGATCGTTGCGCCTGACCATTCCCATTGCCCGGGACCCGGCACTGAGCAACCGTAGGGTGACAACTGCCGGCCGTGATCAGATTACAAGGTGCTCCCCGAAGCCAAAAAAGTGTCTATAGTCCTGGTAAGCCTCCTCGTACAGGTCTCTCACCTTAACATCTGGATCGGTCACCTCTGCCTTGCTTAGGAACGGCTCGAAGAATCGTTCAGCGACCGTCGCACCCTCGACGGCGTGGACCGCTATGAGTGCGGAACCGAGACCTTCGTCTGCCGCTGCGACACGGGTCTGGGGGATTTGAGCTATGTCAGACACGATTTGACGCCAGAGCCGAGCTTGGGCACCACCGCCAGCTGCACGACCAAGAAGCCCCAACAATGGGACGCCGGCTGATTCCGCGAACGCCCGTAGCGCAAATCCAAAGCTTTCAAGGAAGGACCGGGCAATTTCCGCTCTGCCGGCATCCAGGCCGATTCCGAATACAGCTCCCTTAGGATGGGTGCTTACCGTTGATCCCGCCCCCAAGGGTGTATGCACGAATCGCACTCCCAGCGACCCGGCCACCGCATGTCCCGCCTCAGCGAAGAAATCAGCAAATGCACCAGTGCCGGGCCCGAACAGCGTCCTTACCAGGCCGTCAAGTTGGTGACCTGACCTCGGCAAAGAGCAGAACCAGTCAAAAGGCGGTTGGGTCAACGGCTCTCGCAGGAGGGTATTCGTCGATGCCATGACCCGAGACGCCGAGTTGAAGGTCCCGTAGTAGACGAGGAAGTCGTTCAATCCACGCGTTCCACTACCGACGAGCGTACCGACAGTGTCAGAAGACCCGACTGCTAAGAGACATTCCGCTCCGACCAATTCAACGATCGACGTGTCCACGACGGGGCCGAGTACCGACGCCGGCACCATTACAGAAGGCATCTCCACATGCCCAAGCCCCAATCGATCCATCACTGAATAGTTCCAGGTGGCATTGTCACCGACAAGCGAGCCACATTCAGTGAGAACAACAGAATCAATGACATAGACTCCGGTCAGGAGATGGGCCAGATAGCCCTGGGTCGTGTACCACCTCGCCTGTGAGCCGCTTTTCTGGCGTCCAGAAAGATACACCAATTTGGAAAGCACCTCGTTGGCCCACTTCGGGGACTGCAGCAGCTCGTCTAGTTCCAGCTCTATCGAATATGCGCGATCATCGTAGAAGTAAATATGATCCGGCTGCTGACTGTCGGCCTTATACACGACATTCGGAGACATGGCTGTTATCGCCAGACCCTTGACCGCCCCGATATGTAGACTCCCTGCCAGGAGTCGACTTAATACGAGGCGCAGTTCCACAAGCCACCGCTCGGGTCCGGTATGGACTGAGTCAATCTCGGAATAAGGGACAGAGATGCTCGCTGCAAGGGCACCATCACTGTTGACGAGGGCGGCCTTAATACGAGACGTTCCGAAGTCCACGCCTACAAACGCCATGTCAACTCCTGCACGACTAAGGGCCGAGCGTCAGAAAACGTCCAGCGAACTAGTGGAGCGTGAGAATCTTCTTTGTAAGAGGCCGTATGGCAGGAAGACACATCCAGAAGGGAAATGCCGCGCGGGCTTGCTCAATCAACCTTTGATCATCCCGAAAGTGTCGGATTTCATCTCGCGTCGACTTTGACAGTTCAGCCCGCCAGCATTCTTCTGGGCCGAACCGGATTCCCAGTTGCCCAGCGACATCAGTGGCTCGTTTGATATGTGCTACGCCTGCACCATACGTTGTGCCCGCCAGCACTAGCGGATCCACGTAGTCCATTAAGTCATCCAGGAGGACGGCCGGAAAGATCTCAGCTGGGAGGCCATCGCTATCAACCTCGAGTAATGATGAGCATTGGTCGCACCGCAAGCGTGCAAGACTAAGAGGATCAAGACGTGTGCGGGTCATACAGGCTGCGCATATAGCCCAAATCGGGTTAGGGTCAGCTCGACACTTGACCAGCTGCTGGGCTAGGCCAATCATTACTCTTCGCTGATGCCGTCGAATTATACTCAGTCGGGCGAATAGAACGGGCTTGCTGAGAAACTCTCCTATCGCGCCGCGGAGCGCGAAGAGGCATTTTAATGAGAGTGGTCCTTGGAACTCGTTCGGCCAGAGACTAGGACTGAACGCTTCGAGGGCTCGCTGGAACTCCCTCCCATGAAGGCCGACACTCAACAGGTAACTCTGCCACTGATCCCTAACTTGTTGGAAGTCGTGGGCGTCCCGACTTGGAATCGAATAGCGCACCCGACTGTCCATCGATCGGTCAATTCCAGCACGGAGGAAGTAGACCCCGCGGCTCGCAGGAAGATCCGCTCGGCGGAAGCGACGTTCCGCCGCAATATCGTAGTCCACAAGGAGCATCATTGGGACAATGCCAGGTAGTTGCCCGCTCGGTGCGGACGATAATTCAAGAACGCGTTTCAGCTGAAGCAAGATATTCAGATGAGGCATGAAGGTTGGCTGATAGGAAAATTTGACGACTGATGCTCCCCTGCTGAGCTGATCGATCGTCGCCTCGGAGGCGGTTAGGATGCCGAGTTGATTCGCCATGTACTTAGCCTCGGTACAAAGTATCTTCCTGAGCGCCGTCATCTATGATATCCGCGCCCCTGGCGGGACCAGAACCCGCACAAGTTTCGCCCCCCGCAGGTCGCACCCAGCCACTGACGCTGAATCCAACTCTGCGTCAGTCAGATCTGTCAGACGCAGGTCCGAATCGAGGAGCGAGGCTTCGGTGAAGTCGCAGCCCACAAGTGCCCCTCGCGTTAGCCTGAAGCCGGATAAATCCAGAGAAGCAAAAGTCCCGTTAGAAAGATCCATCCCATCCATGTAACCGTTCCCCCACTCACCAGTCGACTTCAACTCGGCGACCGCTTCCCGGACAAGCTCTCTATTGCCTGACTTCAGGGCGGCGATAAGGCGTCGACGTCGAGCCCGTTCGGATCTTCGATTTTGGCTATAAGAAAGCAAGAGAACAGTAGTAGCTGCACCAAGCATGCCGCCTGTCGTCGCGTCGAGAAGCTTGACCGCGGGTCCAGTAATGGGTGACGGCGGCCGTGAACCCAATCGGGACGCACTAGTCGCAGCAACGAGTGCAATAGCCAAAACGGCAAGCCACCAAGCTAATCCCCGCCCGAGTCGAGCCGCGCGACCTCTGATAGCTGGCCAGTACGCCGCAAGCCAAAGCCTCACCACTTTGCACCCAGCCGATCTAGCACTTTTCGCTCTCCGGGAACCAGACCACTGGCACCACGCAGGAGCATGCCTGCGTATAGCGTCGGCGGGCTCGCCGACCTCACTATGTCATCACCAAATTGGTATAGCTTCACCGTTGCGTCCTGGCTAGCGGATGCGAGCAGCCGCCCGTCTGGAGACCAGCGGACGGACCACACTTGGCGTTTGTGTTCGGTGAACGTGCGGACAGATCCATCATGTGCAAGTACTACGACACGGCCGTCGTCGAGCCCGACGGCCAGCGTTCCTGTTACCGGATTGAAGTCAGCGGACCAGATCGGAACGCCAAAGTCCGCCAACTCTGCGACGGAGCTCAAATCATGAGGAAGCTCGAGCAAGATACCAGCGGAGCCGCCGACGATGATCCGATGGGCGAAGCTAGCAACACAATAGAGCGGACCCTTTGATGCCTGCCAGGAGTTGAGTTCGAACAGGTTGGGCACAGCAAGTCGACGAACAGTGCCGTCTTCGCTGACCGCTACGATTATGTCTCGACTCAGTACAGCTATACCACTTATGCGGCCGTCGTGAGTCTCTCGTTCGTTCGCGACCGCGCCAGCGACGACATCGATGATAGCTAACCGTCGGTCGTCTCCTCCACTGAACAATAGCGCCGCGTCGTCAGTGAGGCGAACACTGCCTACCCAACCCGCGTGCAAGCGTGGAAGCACGGTCAGAATTTGCCCCTCCGTATTCCAAATCCTCACCTCACCGTCGTCACTGCCCGATGCAACAAACCCTCCGCGGCAGTGGAGCGTGAAGACCTGGTCGCTGTGTCCGTTCCACGAGTCCATACGGTCGAGGTCGGAACCAGCGAAGGTAACGATACGATGGTCGCCTGTGCTACACACGAGGCCATTCCCAGTCATGAAGTCCACGCTAAATAGTCGCCTCGAGTATCCAAGCCTGATGAACCGTGGCTCGAAGCTGTTTACCTCCCATAGCACTACTCGTTGATCCTCCCCGCCTGACAAGGCTCTGCCGGACGATGGGTCAAGAAAGATCGACCTTACCCAGGACGAGTGGCCGTGCATTGTGCCGACCTTACGAAAGTCGGAAAGGCTCCATACATGGATGGCACCGTCGTTCGCGCCGGTCAATACCTGACCAGCCCCGTCGTCTATGGCCAGCGACCAAATGCGCGCGCCATGTACGGCCGACTGCACCTCTTCCCACGATCCGTCGCGCGCGCGTACCCAACTTCGCAGTACCCCGTCATCGCCACCTACGACCAAGGTTCCATCCGCGGAAAACGCTCCGCATCTGGTCCAACCGGCACGACCTGATGGAGCACAGACCTGTTGGGTGCCGGCGGACAGAATGACGACTCGCGGATCATCGCCCCCGACAGCAAGGTCACCTGTCGAAGATAGGCAAACGAACTTAAGCCGGTACGGGGCGGCCCACAACTTCGTTTGCTCCTGCGTCGTAAGGTCATACGTGTAAAGATTCCCGTCGGAGCAAGCGACATAGATTCGCCCCTCGGCGAGGGCAATGGACCGGATCTGCGCCGATCCCCAGCGTGCGAGCAGAGTTGCACTGCCCCTAAGGATGTCGGTGGTATATAAGCTTCCGTCGACAGTCCCTACAAACACAGATTCCGGCGTTTCACCGGCAATCGCGCTAACCCATGTAGTGCCAACGGCAATGCTTCCACGGGGCGTGCCATCGTTATCCCAAAGGCGTAGATGTCCCTCGAAGGTCCCGCCTATCCACAATCGCCTCGTCCCGTCGTGAATCCCGTGCACGGCGGTGATAGGGCCAAAATCATCGGAAAACTCACATGAATGGAATTCGACGTCAGTGAAATCAGTATCTCGAAGGTCTAAACCACGCAAGTCGGCATTTGCGAGATACAACCCGCTGAGATTCGCTCCTGCGAGAGAAAATCCACTGGCTCGAGCGAACGAGAGCGTGTTTGCGGGCAAAAAGATCGGCGCGATGTCAGCGGTTCTACCGATCTCGAGCAGCGATTCGAACCTGCCAGCCCAGCGCCCCTGTCCCCTTAGTCCTCGCGCTCTAAGTCGAGCAACGATGTCCTCGAGCCTCTGTAGATGGCGTTTACGCTCAGCTAGTGATGCACGAGGGTCTAGAAGTAGGACGGATGACATAATTTCCAGACCCGATGCCGGATCTAGCACCTCCGCGAATAGCTTCTCCATCATCGACGCTACGACTGCTTGCCTCACGAGCGGGTGTAGCGTCACCTCCGCCTCGGAGATGTACTCTACAAGGTTACGTCGAGACAACTTAAGCACGAGCGGTGCAACCGATTCGGTTTCGGCGATGCCTAGAGCTATTTGTCGCAGCCCCTGCGTGCCGCCGTGCCAGGCAAGTTGCCGCACTACCATTAGTTCACGCTCCGAGATGAAACGGAGGTGGCTTTCGACAAGAGCGGAGATATCGGGTACTGCTTCCTCGAGCGCTCTCTGGATGTCCGCGGGATCGGTGGAATCCGGGTCGGGGATGAAACCTACCAACAGCTTTACTGCGAGGGGGTTGCCTCCCGACCACCGCCAGATTGCCATGACCGATTCTGCTGGCATTTGAAGACCGAGCGACCTGAGGAGCTCCGAAACTCCCTCACGGTCTAGGCCGTTCAGGCCGATAACACGAGCACTGCTAGCAGAGTCTCGCAAGAGAACACGCGGTTCAACTCTGCTGGTGAAAACAATCTTCAGGCTCGTCGATGCACCTAGCAGAAGGAACAGTCGCTCATGAGCCCTCGGAAGCGTGCCGGCAGGCATTAGGCTCTCTAGGTTGTCAACGACTAGCACCTCGTCATGATCAATCGCGGCACTGACGAGTGATTGGGGCTCACCATCCACGGCGACACCGAGGGCGCGTTGAATGCGTGTAACTAATGCCGGAAGCTCCGGTTCATCCGAGACGTCCACCCACGACGCCGGGATGGAAAAGATGCTAACGGCATGGCGGACCAGCGTTGTTTTCCCCTGCCCGCCCAGGCCGACAACGGCAACAAACTTTAGTCCCGAATCGAGCAGAGAATCTTTAATCTCTTGGAGCTCCTCCGATCGCCCCGCAAGCGGCCGCACAGCCGGGATCAATGCAGGCCGCAAAGCGCTCGGAAGCGCCTTCTCGTACACTTCTCTAAGTAATTCGTGCGTTTGGCGAGACTTACTAACACGCCGCTCTTCCGCGACAGACATCGGAATACGCACGTTATCGATTAGTATCAGAAAGCTGGTACGGTCACTCTTCCAGATCTCTAAGAGCCGCTTGAACCTGTCCTGCCGATGGTCGATCAGACGTCTCGTTATCACAACCCACGCACCACTCGGCGGGATTTCAGTACCGTCTGCAGCGGGCACCAGCTCGATGACAACCGGCGGCGTTAGTAGTGAGATCGGTTCGGTGATCTCTCGCCTTATACGCGGAATGTCCTCGCTGTCGGCGAGGATTCGGATCGAGGTTTGATGACGCGACGGCTGGGCCACGGAGGCTATGCCTGAAATAGTGCCGAATCCCATGGGCCTTGATATGCCAGCCGTCTATTAATTGGCGTGACACTTATCGAGTGGTCGAGGATCAGGGCGCGGATATCACTGTCCGCCTCCAAGGTGTCTTCGACCAACTCGGACTCCACAGGAAGACGGGTGGGAACGGAGTGATGCTCTCGGACCGGCTTTCGAAACACCCAGAATGGCTGCCGGCTGTCGATGGTCCTACGGACTGGAGTGTCCGGTGAGATATCGCTTGGGATATTTATGTTGAGGATTGACACGTCACTTGGCACGTCTCTCCTGAGGAGGGCAGACCCGAATCTCTCACAAACGGCGATACACGAGCCCCAATTGACCCCCTCGGGCGTGTCGCCGTCGACTACCTGCAGCGATACGGCGAGTGAAGGAATTTCGTAAGAATCTGCTTCGAAGGCCGCCCCGAGCGTGCCGCTTCCTGTAAGGGTTGTGCCCAGATTTTCTCCGTAGTTCACCCCACTGATGCAGAGTGACGGCAAGGTGGCGGCAAGCTCGAGAATTGCGTACGACACAACCTGCGCGGGGGCTCCCTCAACGGAGTAGTATCCTACGACGTTGGGTAAGTCTTTAGGTGGGGATACCTCCGCAATGACGCCAATATTTGGCGTTTTCGGATAAGATCGACCCATTGCGGTTTGTTGGCCCACTGGTGCGACAACTAATACGTCACCAAGCCGCGACGCCGCTTCCGCTGCCGCCAGAATTCCTGGTGAATCGATCCCGTCGTCATTGGTGACGAGTATCAGCGGGCGGGGGCTATGACCTGTCGCCAATGCGCTCACTCCTCCTGGATTGACTGCCGGCCGTTTCCTCAAAAGATGCACCCGCCCGGCCGTTCCACCGCAGGTTCATCGTCCTTTCATCATCATGATGCAAGTGAACGCAGCAAGGCCCCGGCCGACGATGACGGGTATCCGACCTGCCGAGCTCTTGCTTCTCCTCCCCCACTCAGGTAAGGGGGCAGGCTCGCGACTCGGGCGGGAATCAGCGCTGACAAGGGGGCGTTCGCGAGGGCGAGGGATCCCGCTGCCTCCTATTCTCGGAGGTGTACAGCGGTGAAGAGCAGGCCAACAATTGAAGGTTTGGGTTTCAACCACAGCGGCGGTTTTAAGTGTCGCGCCGAAGAGCGCTTGCACTTGGCGCAGCTCGAAAGGTCAGAGAACCTCCCTAGGCCGATCGGTTGACTGCCGATCCTCGATGCCGCTGCGGCAATTAAGTTGGCGTCGCAGCCAGCGACGACAAGGCAGCCATCTGTTAATGAGGTAGTTAGGGCCCGGAGACACCGGGCCCACCACGACTACTAACTAGGTCGGCAACGTCGTCCCTATCAAGCCGGGCAGCGAACACCTTCCCCACGAACTCATCGATCGGGTCAGCTCGTCTGCTGGCGTGGCAACGCTTGCACTTGTAAATCCGGTGCCCCTGCTCGCCTCCCCGGCGAGGGTTGGTGTAGTTGACGCCCATCACAGGCTGTCCGCTCCGCTTGGCGTCGGCCTCCGTGCCAAGCTGGTCCTCGCAGCGAGCACAGCGGAACAGGTTGCTACCGAGGTGCCGCACCGCCGAGAAGTTGCCGACGTTGGTCGTCCGCGCAGGGTCGCGCAGCACGGCTACGCGTAGCAGGTGGCGGCCGAGACGCCGGCGCCGTTGAGAGCCGCGGGTCGGGTGGACGTAGCCAGGGCGGCCCGCCGGGGAGCAGACTCGGCGCGGGCCTCGGTATCTCTTCGTCGTCGACATCGTCGAACCGCAACGACAGCGGACTGAGCGTGACGAGGCGGCAGGCGACGACCTCCCCGACGCTGAACAGGCCGCTAAGCATGTCGGTCGGGTTGGAGGTGACCGCATCCCGACCGACGTCGACCGTAAGCTCAGGCAACAACCGCACGGTGACTGCTTCGTCGGCCACCGCCGCCACCTCGACCAGGACAACGTCATCGATCTGGTACGCCTCGTCGACCGCCGCCAAGGCGCCGGCGGCATCGGCGAACCGCAGTGCGGCTCGCAGGTCCAGGCGACGCGAGACCTGGTCGTAGCTGCCCGCAGCCGACTGCCCCTTGACGAGCAACTGATCCAGCGCAACGCCGGGGACCGTCAACTCCTCCCATACGGTCGCCACCGCCATGCCGTCCAACGTCACCAGCGCTCGGGACCCAATGACGCCCTGCACCCGTCCCGAGCGTTGCTGAACTCCCGGACGGGTGAGCGGTTCGACCAGTCCGGCCGTCAGCGCCGCTTGCAACGCGTCGCTGATCAACTGGTCGGTGATGCGTCGGCGGTCCTGGGGTGAGTAGGCGAACCGCAACCTGCTGCGTGCAGGGTCAAGCACCCAACCGTGGTCGACCGGGTACACGCGCCCTGCACCGCCGTAGACCTGGGTCATGGGCGGCATCACCCGCGAGAATGCCCATGAGACGTCGTTCGTGGGCATGAGCACCACCTCAGCCAGCTCGCCGACCGCCTCCTTGAGCTCGTCGGGATCACCGAAGGGCTCGTCATACCCGGTGGGCAGGGTGAGCACCGCGACCGGCCACCGCCGCCCCGGCGTCAGCAACCGGTGCGCGAGCTCGCTGGCCTCAGTCTCTGAGGCGATCCGACGTACCTTCCCCGGCGGGGCGGCAGCGCCGGCCACCTCCGGAATGCGCGACTGCCCCATCAGTTCCGACCTCCCACCGGTTGAAGCTGCCACGAACCCCAAGATCGAAAATCGCCACTCCACAGAACGTTGACGGCAGTCAAGTGACGGCGTGCAGGGCGCAGCCGCGTGTCACAGCACAGCGACGCCGATCAGCGTGAGCTCATCCGCCCCGTCGTCCAGCGGCGTTCCAGCTATCGGCTGCAGGCCAGCGCCGACGACGTCGTAAGCGTCCCGACGCAGCCAAAGCCGTCCAACCGCCGCCTTGCCGTCACGAGTGGCCAGAACGACGCGACCTTCGTAGAGGTCCAGTTGCCCAGAAGCGACCGGCTCGAAGACTTCGCCGGGTGCCTCCGTCACCAGGAAGCGCCGGGTCGCGCCGAGGGCGGGTCCGGTGTCGGATAGCGAGACCCGCAGAGCGCCGACCGGCACCTGGTCGGGCTTGCCGAGTAGGCGCCCGAGTACGTCGGCGGCTACTCCACGGCGTAGCTGCTCGTGGTAGCGCTCGTTGCGGAACACTCGCAGGCACCGGTAGCAGCTGGTCTCGGGGCCGCACTCGCAGCCGCGTACCCGTCGCACCGCCTGATCGAGCACGTCGCGTAGCCGTTGCGCGATTCGCTGCACGTGCCCTGCGCCGCCGGGCACGGTGTCGTACAGCATGATCACGCTGCGTCCGGTTTCGGTCTGGTACATCGTTGCGTCGATGTCGTCGCGGCTGATCTCAAGGGCGAGGACGGCGCCCTCCACTATGGCATAGGCAATTGACCGCCAGGCGCTGTCGTCGAGGCCGTCCGTGGCTACACCCTCTACGCTCAGCTCAAGGACGTCCGTCTGGTACTTGTGGGCGAGGGACAGGTTTTCCATGCGGCCTCGGCAGTCTCGGCCACTCAGTGGGCTCTGGTGGCTGGCCAGTCCATCGATGGTGGGGCGTCCGAAGCCGCAGGTGGCGCAGATGAAGAAGCCGCGGCCACGTGCGCCGTCGCTGAGGGCGATGAGTTCGCCTCTGGCGCCGGCCCTAACGGTGACCGTGCCGCCGGCCATGTTCAGCTTGTCCTCGTAGAGTTCGGCACCGGGCGAGACGACATGGGTGGCGCCGTGCCAGGCGCGGCGCGGGGCGCTGGTGGGCCGCTTGGCGCTGTTGCGGGCGGCGACGAATCCGAAGACCGGGATGGCGTACTGGCGGGGAGCGCCAACGGGTGCGGCACCGCAGGCAGGGCACTCCTGGCCGAGGCGGTCGATGGAGTCGCGGTAGTGGCCGCAGCCGTCGCAGACGGCGTAGTAGCGGCGTTCGAGGTCCCTTCCTGGCAGCCGGTAGACGCCGGCGGACTGCCACGTCAGTCCCCCGGCGATGACTTCGGCGCCGGGTGCGTACTCGTAGATGGCCGAGGAGAGGTCTCGGGACAGTTCCAGCTGCTTGGCCTGCTGAGCGTCCGCGAATGCCAGCCGTAGTTCGACGGTGTCGACGGGGAAGCCGTACTTGGGCAGGACGTTGCGGTTGGCCAGCAGTCCGAGGAGCTCCCGACTGATGATGGTCTTCATCACCCGGCTGTACCGTGCGGCCTTGTCGTCCTGGCGGGCGGTGAACGCTTCCTGCCGCTTCTGCTCGTAGGTGTCGACGTCCTGTTGCAGCTCGGCCCGAACAGATTCCAGGAGGTCGAGTAGGTGCTCGACCCAGGCGCCTGTTTCAACGCCGATGCTGTCCTGCACGTCGGTGGGCAGGACCTGCCGCAGCGAGTCGGTGACGCCCGCGGGCGCGGGGGTGAGGAAGTCGCTGACCAGCGTGACCGGGGCGATTCCGTCATCGGCTGGCAGGAGGAAGTCCGCCGCGGTCCGCAATACGGTGCCATAGGTGCGGAACTGGTGGCGGAAGAAGGCGGCCAGGGCGACGGAGTGAGCGTGCCGGCGGTCGATCCGCACATTGTTCAGAGGTACGTAGGGGGCGCGAACCTCGCCGGCGATCATTCGGTTGGGTTCGGCGAAGCGGGAGAGGTCGTGTGAGCGGCGTTGGGCGTAGGTGACGACGAGTGCGGCGGCGTCGGTGCGTCGTCCGGCGCGGCCGGCGCGTTGGACGTAGTTGGCGGTGGTGGGTGGCATGTTGCGGAGCATGACGGCCTGTAGTTCGCCGACGTCGACGCCGAGTTCGAAGGTGGTGGAGCAGGACAGGGCGTTGATCTCGCCTCGGACGAACTGTTGTTGGATCTCGGCGGCTCGTTCGCTGGTCCACTGGGCCGTGTGTTCGAAGACGCGCAGGGGTACCGGGTTCATGTCCCGGTAGACGTTGCGGTAGTGGTCGGTGTCCGTGTCGGCGGCGGGTTGCGCCCAGTGTTCGAGGGTGCCGTCGCAGGCCATGGTCGGGCAGGTGCCGCGGGCGTTGAATGGGGTGAGCTTGCGGCAGGTGGAGCACTGCCAGACGGCCCCGCTCCTGACCGGCGTGCAGATGATCAGTGCGGGGTCGAGTTGGTAGACCTGACCGATGCCACGCTCGGTGCTGGCCATCAGCCATTCCGACTGTGGCCCTCTGGTCAGCAGGTGCCATACCCCTTCGAGGATGGTGAGGGGGTCCGCGGTGTGTCCGAGTCGGTTGAGCAGTCGGCGCAGGTAGTCGAGTCTGCGGTTGACGCCCTTGGTGGGCAGCCAGCTGAGGACCTTGCGGCGAGAGTCGGCGCCGGTTCCGCGGACGTAGATGGGGCCGAGGCGCGGTTCGAATGCTTCGTCGCGGGGGTCAACGCCGTCGAGTGCGGCAACGGCGCCTTGTAGGCGGATCGATCTGACCAGCTCGCCGATCAGCGCCCAGGCTTCTTCGGCGGCGAGGCCAAGGTTGGTCAATGGCCTGGGCGGGGTCCAGGCCGGGTCGCGGGACATGTCCCAGACGAGAAGTCCGCGACCCTCGAGGGAGTTGCGTTCGTCGACGCCGACGACTTCAACCTGCGCCCAGAGGGAGACCTGTCGTTCGCGTGCCTGTCGTGATTGGCGGCGTTCAAAGATGCCGAATCGGTCGGCGGCGCGGCTGGTGTGGTAGATGACGTCTTCCAGCCGGATCTCGTCGCCGTTCCCGGCGGCAGCGTGGGCCCCTTCGTGGAGCAGTCGTCGGCGTTGCATCCGTTGGTAGGAGTCTTCGAGGTAGGGCGCGAAGTAGGCGGCGGACTGTCGGCTGTCGCTGAACAGCAGGAGCTTGCGTCCACCGCCTCGTAGGCCTTGCTGAACGAGGTCGGATGCCACGGGCAGCTTCTGGTAAAGGGCGGTGGCGAGGACCGAGGCAGAGGCCTCGTTACCGCTGGAGAAGAGGCGGATGAGGCCGTCGCCGCGTCCGCCGCAGGACAGGCATGCGGTGAGTTCGTCAGTGCGTTGCCGAAGGAATCGAACCTGGCGCATGGTGGCATCGGGGCAGCGGGGGCAGGCGGTTGCTGGGCCGGTCTGGAAGACGCCGCATCGGGTGCACATGCTGCCCAGTTCGCCGGCGGAGTGCGTGTTGCCGCCGGTTGGTTCCTCGTCTTCGTCGGTGGCCACGGTGTCGACCAATGCCATCCAGACCTGCTGTTCGTCTCGGGATCGCCGGGAGCGGAAGACGGCGTGGGTTCCGATTCGTTCCAGGGTGCCGGAGAGGTAGACGGTGCCGCAGCGGCGGCAGGTGCCGAATTCGAATGCCGCGTCGCCGCAGTGTTCGCATCGCTCGTGTCGGGTGAGGCTGACGTGTGGGCCGTGGGGTCCGAGGCAGGTGAAGGCACCTTCGGTGGCCCGGGCGAACAGGTGGTAGCGGGCGGACAGCACGGGGGCGCCGTCGGAATCGTGGACGCTGTTGGCCAAAGCGACCAGCGCGGCGGAGGCTGACTGGTCGCCGGTGGCGAACAGGGCCTGTGCCGCCTGCGGCAGTGGCATCGGCCCGTGGGCGAGGAGCGCCTTGAGCCGGCGGACCCGCTGCTCGCGAGCCAGGGCGTCCGCCGGGTCATCGGTGACGTATCCGTGTTGCCGGGCGTAAGCCAGCACGGCCTCGGCTTGGCCGTCGGCGCCCAGGAGTTCGGCGTACGCGGAGGCGGGGAGCGGCCCCCATTCCGGTCCGGGTGGGAGTTCCACGCGGTCGGCGGTAACGACATCCTGCCTGGCCTCGTCGGCCGGGTCGTTCTCGAACGGCACCGGGAACAGGGAGGCTGCGAAGTCGGCGACGGCTTTCATGTCGCCGCCGACAGTCGCGCTGGTGGCGATGCACTGCAACGCTCGGCCCGTGCTGACCCGGTCGACCAGACGGCGCAGCAGCATGGCCAGTTCCGCGCCGCGGGCACCGTCGTAGACGTGCGCCTCGTCGACGACGATGAACTGCCAGTGGCCGGCGTGCTCGCCTTCGAAAAGGTCTATGTCGAGGGGGCGTAGCAGCAGGTATTCGAGCATGGCGTAGTTGGTGAGCAGAAGGTGTGGGGGCCGCTGTTGCATCTCTTCGCGGCTGAGCAGTTCGTTGGGTAGCGGGCGTTCGCCAGGGTTCTGTCGTTCGAAGATCTCGGCGGCTTCCCGGCGCGTCTGCCGGGTCTCCCCCGTGTACCGGCCGAAGGTGACGTCCGGCGCCTCAGCCAGGAGACCGCGTAGCCGTTTCATCTGGTCGTTGGCCAACGCGTTCATCGGGTAGAGCAGCAGTGCCCTGACACCAGGGCCGAGGGTTCCTGCCGAGCGCTCCGCCATGATGCGGTTGAGGATCGGCAGGAGGAAGCTCTCGGTCTTGCCGGAGCCGGTACCGGTAGCGACGACGAGGTTGCGGCCGGTAGCGGCTTTGCGGATCGCCCGCTCCTGGTGCCGGTACAGCGGCCGGTCGAGGTTGAAGCCGTTGCCGAGGGTGGCGATGCCGCGGTCGAGAATGCCGGCATCAACGAGCTGCCGGGGGGTGGCTGAGGTGACGTACGGCGGTGTCGCCTCAAGCAAGGGACCCTTGGTGATTTCCTGGTTGATCGCGTCGCTGATCGCGCTTTCCAGGGCAGCCGCCAGTCGGGGGTCCTTCGGTTCCACCAGCGTGCGTAGGTACCGCCGGTAGGTCGCGACAACGGCGTCACTGGTGGCGATGGGGTCAAGGATCATCGGGCGGCTCCGGATCCGATCAGGGTGAACTCGGCGAGCAGAAGATCGATGGTGACGAGGCGGGGCGCGCTGCGGGCGAGAGTGGCGTGATGAGGCAGGATGCGCGGCAGCAGCCACTCACAGCCGGGGTGTCCACGGGCGGCCAGTCGTGCGACGAAAGCCAGGACGAGCGACAGCGCGGGGAGCGCCCTCCAGCCCGTGGCGGGTTTGCGCGCTTGGACTGCGTCCTTGACGCGTTGTCCGCTGACAGCATGTATCTGTTGGCGTGAGACGAGGAGTAGCTCCTTGGCAGCGCTGGAAACTCTGCCGAGGCCCGGCTGTATCCGCACTTCGAACAGATGCCGGGCTGCCGTCAACCGCTCGTCGGCGTCGAGCAGACCGCCCGGCACGACACGCATCGCCCTCCACAACCGGTCACGTACCTCTATCGGAAGCTCGGCCAGACGTAAAGCGGACTCATCGAACCGGCCAACGGTCTGGTAGGGGTCGATGCCACCATCGAGCAGGTGCAACGCCACCTCGCCGCAGACGGCCGAGACCTGCTCGCGTAGCTCTTCATTCCCGTCCTGCTCGCCGAGGCGGTGGGCCGTGGCGAGCATGCCGGCAAGAGGGCTGATCCCCCACAGCTTGGTCTCGTCCCGCTCCCCGACGTACGCGTCGGGGGGTGCGGCGATCAGGCCGGAATGTACGAGCGGGGCGACCAGCCGGTCGGCCGAGGTCCGGGTCTTCGCCAACGCGGCGAGGGCGTGTGCGGGATAGCGCCGGAGGTTGGTGGAAAGCCCACGGACATCACAGGTCACCCTGCCACGAAGGCCATCCGCCCGGTGATACAGATCAATCAGCAGTGGCGCGATGTCCGAGCGGTCGGGCAGCGCGTCGGCTCCCGCAAGGTAGCCCGACACGGCGTCGTCGGCGGTGTCCTCTCCGCTGGGTTTCCACTCGCGGTCAGCGAGGTCGAAGGCGTTGTCGGCCGCCGGCCAGTCGGGCCACTCTGCCGGCACCCACGGGTCCTCGATGCGCAGCAGCGCCACCAGGGGCCCGGCGGTGGTGACCTCCTCAGGAAGCGGATCACTGGCCAAGTCCTGGTTGAAAGTCACCACGTGCGGAGGCCGCCATGGCGCGTATACGCGGTAGAAACCGGCGACCAGGCCCTCTGCATGCACACCGTCGACGAGGACTAGCCGGTCTCTGTCGAGGTGGACGGAGCTAGCGAGGCGCCTCGGGGTGCAGCGGGCCACCGGGAAGTCTTGGCCGTCGACGCGGACATCGAGCTGTGCGATGCCGTGAACGCCGACGGTGTCGGCGATAGTGGCGAGGGAGAACCGCGCCAAGGGCCGCCCGTACGTGAAACCGGAGACGACGGTTTGCAACTCACGACCGGCCGCCTTGACGACGAGTTGGGCGTCTGCCACCTCGGGAAGCCGGACCAGCAGCTCTCCCTCGCCGACCGTCTCGGTATCCAGGCGCAGCGGCTGCAAGGACCAGTCACCGCGGCCGTTGCCGCCGAGCCGCTGCACTGCCATGTGAGTTGGTGTCACTCGCACGGCGGCTGTTCCGGCAGGGCCGTCGATCTGCACCTCAGCGGCGGTGTCTTTCGGACCCAATTGCGCCACCGTCGGTGTGACGGTTAGGCCGTGCAGGCTGGCGCTGGCCCGTACGGTCGCCGGTTCCAGACCGTCGGCGCGGATCTCCCGCCAGGAGGGGTTAGATCGGGCATTTAGGCCCTCGACCAGTTCGAGGGTGCGGGACAGGCCACGGCCGAGGGGTCCGCGGACGGTCACCTCGTACGTGCCGACGAGGGGTCGGGGCAGCTGTCGCCATGGGTCGACGGTGGTGTCCCGGATGACGGTGACAACCTCCGTGATCAGTTGATCGGACCCGGGTCTGCGGATGCGGATGGACCACTCGGTCGTGACACCTGGCTCGGTGGGCAGGGTCAGCTTCGGCGCGGCCGTGACGACCGGCGCGCCGGCGAGGCTGCACACGCCGGGCAGTGGCGGGTCGAGGTGCAGCTGAGCGCGTCGTGCACCCTTGACCCGTCGGGGCGTGCCATCGCCGAGACGCAGCTCGGCCACCTGGCGAAGGTCGACACGGCGAAGGGTCCAGCCGAGCCAGCCGTAGGGGGCGGGAACGTCGCCGAGGTCGTGCAGGTCGCCGGTGACGCGAAGCTCGAGCGGCGCGCCACCGTCGGTCTCGTGGGGATAGAGCAGCCAGGCGGGTTCCGGCGGCACGCTGGCAGTGGCCGGTACGCGTCGGCCGTCGTCGGTGAACACCAGCAGCGGGTCCCGCGGGTCGACCACCTCGATCTCGTGTTCTTGGTCGTAAGCGGCAAGTTCGACGGTGAGTTGTCGCGCGGGACGTGCAATGGTCAGTGCCGTCGCGGGTACGGTCTCCCGCACGCCCGGCCACATCGACCGGCTGACCACGGTCTGTGCCTCACCGTCGATGCGCACCTGCCACACCACATGGCCGTCCGGCGCGTCGGGCACCGAGGGCAGCCACAGCAGGAGACCGCGTCCGAAGGGCTCAAGTTCGAGATGGGGACGCGCCTGCGTGATCCGCGTCCCCGACTGGACACGGTCGGTCGCACCGGTCCAGTCGAGCTGGCCCGACTCGGCAAGGTGCTGCGCCTTAGCGATCAGATGTGGAGGTAGCCCGAGGCCGTCGGCGTGGAACACCGGCTGGCGGAGCCGCTCCAGCAAGTCGATGCAGCGATCGATGAGGTCCTCGGCGTAGTCGCCGCCGTTCTGCATGAAGCGCTGCACGGGCTTGTCGAGCTCGAACAGGCGGGATTCGCGGCCCGGGGTCAGTGCCCAGGCCAGGAAGTGCTCCGCGGACATGCCCGGATCGCGGGCCATCCTTTGTAGCAGGAGGTTCAGCAGGTCGCCGATGCAGTACGCGGGGACGCCGGCGTGCATGAGGATCTCGCCGACGTTGACCTGCGGAAGCCCCGGGAATCGGGCCAGCTTGAAGCGGTCGAGGTTGGCGCGAAACAGCTCGCCCCACAGGCTCTGGTCGATCTTGCCCGGCGCCAGCTGGTGTACGGCGCTCCAGTAGTTGCCGTGTTCGTAGCCGACAGCGCCGATGCCAGCGAGGCCGGTGACCAGGCATGCGGGGTACCGGTGGGCGAGCAGCCGCCGGCGGTCGTACAGGTCGGCGTCTCCGCAAACCCTGCCGAGCGCCCGAATGACCTCTTTCACCTCGGTTTCTGAGGCACCGAGTTCGGAGACGAGCGACACAGCGTTCAGAACCGGTGCCCAGGCGAATTCCCGGTCGCGGAGGAACTCAGATCCTTGTAACACGTTCTTCCCCCTTGAGAACGCGGCCTCAGCCGTATGGCGACTATGCAAGTGGGCAGTGGGCGGCACAAGACAAGGAGCACGTCAGACGCTCTGCCCTGCCCGATAGGCCGACCACTGCCGCCAAGATCGTTGATGCCGTCACCCGCTTGGGGGAACGACAAGTTGTCGTCGCCGTGCCAGCGCCGCACCCAGGGACTTTGGTCCGGGATGACACGCTGCGTCTCGGAGTTCCGGCTGGCGATGCCGGCGTGGCAGCGTTACTGGCCGCGGATCTTGCGGCCGCTCTCGGTGTCGGGGTAGAGAACGGCGTCGGCGACCCGGCCGCCGGAGTCCTTGGCGCCGCCGCCGAAGTTCAGGACGCCGGCGGCGTTGGCGCTGGCGGCGATGCCGTCCCAGTAGCGGGCCTCCCGCTCCCAGCGGATGCCGGAGAGCAGGTTCAGCAGGTCGGTTTCGGTGAGCGGGATCCCGGCGGTGGCCCAGTCGGTGGCCTGGTGGGCGGCGATGCCGATGCCGGCCAGAACGGCCGGCGCGGAGGCCGCAGACCGGGCAGCGAGCTGCGGGTAGAGGTGGCTGAGCAGGGCCGACAGCAGCGGCACGACGCGGCGCTCGATCTGCTCGGCGGTCACTCCGGTGGGGAGGTCCGTCGAGCGGATGGTGGACGAGGACTGGCCGAGCCCGGCCCGACCGTAGATCGTGGTGACGACGAGGACCCGCAGCGCGGAGAGGGTGAGCAGCTCGGGGTCGGCCTTGGTGAGCTGCCGCTTGCGGGACTGGACGAGCTTGCTGAAGGGGATCATCTTGCCGTCGTTCTCGACCTTGACGGCTTCGGCGATGCGGTGCGCGAGCTGAGTGCCGAAGTCGCGCTGGTCCATGGACATGGCGAGGTTCTTGGCCACCGGTACGCCTTCGACGTTGCGGTCGTAGAAGATCTGCCGCGCGTCCTCGACGCCGAGTCCCCAGTAGAGCTCGAACGGCAGTCGGACCGCCCCGAGGGCCTCGTGGGTGGTGCCGTACTGCTCGGGGTCGTCGTAGAGCTCGTGCAAGGCGGTCACCTGGGTCTCGCCATCGATCGCGACGACCGGGGAACCGGCGAGAAGGGTGATCTTCCGGATGCCGCTGCCGGGGACGAGTTCCTCGCTGACCGCGCCGGGCTCGCCAGCGAGCCACAGGGTGATCGGCGGGGTCGACCAGCCGGAGCCGAAGTCACCGTTGATGCCGGAGGCGATGTAGCGGGCGTAGCCGGCGACGTTGCGGCCCTTCTGGGTCGACTTGAGAGTGCGCTGGACCAGGGACCGAATCTCGGCGTGGCGGCGCATCGCCCCAGGCGAGAACTTCATCGCCCGCTTGTCCTCCTCCAGCTTCGGGGAGGGGACGAGCTGCAGGAGCGCGGGCAGCCCGATCGTGCCGATCACCGCGTCGGCACGAAAGGGGGTGACGGTCAGCTGGATGCCCTCGACAGCGGCGGACGGCATGGTGATGGACACGGAGAGTCCTCCTGAAGGGGGTGCCTGGGGAAGGGGGAATCGCTGGCCGGTCGAGCAGATCGACCGGCCTGGGTGAAAACAACTCTAGCACAGCCAACACCGAAAGCACTGTCAAACCGTTTAAACGCTGCCGGCCTCGTGTAGGGTGAGCGGCGAACAGCAGCGCAACTGACAGGACGCACATGCCGCAGCCCACCCAGGTCACCGCCGCCGAGATCTCCCGGCTGGCCGGCGTCACGCGTGCCACGGTGAGCAACTGGCGTCGACGTCATTCCGACTTCCCCACCCCGTCCGGCGGGACTGAGACAAGCCCGGCGTACGACCTGGACGCCGTCCGGTCCTGGCTCGCCGGGCGCGGCCAACTACCTGCCAGTTCTCCCGCCGATGACCTGCGCACAGCCCTCCGGACCAGCGCAACCGACCTCACCCACCGAAGCAGACTGCTGCCGCTCGTTGTCGCCGCGAGTCGCATTGCCGACACCGAGGCGGAGAAAGCCGCCGGGCTTCCCGATGACCAACTGTCCACATGGGCCCAGAAGGCAAGCCGGTCGTACGCCGACGACATCCCCGGCACCGGCGACCTCCTCTATCAACCCGAGGAAGCCGAGCTGCTTCGCGCGCTCCTACGCTGCTGCGCTGAGGAGGGCACGACGCAGACGCTGGAGGTGTTGGCCGAGGGCGATGCCACCGACAGCAAGGCCAGCGGCGCCTACCGGACACCAGCACCCATCGCCGATCTCATGGCGGAACTCCTCGCCGGCCCTAGCGAGCCGTACCCGGACAGGGTCCTCGACCCCGCGTGCGGGGTCGGTGGCCTGCTTCTGGCGGCCGCCTCGCGCGGGGCACGCGAGCTGTACGGCCAAGACCTGGTGCCGGCGGTGGCCGCGCAGGCCGCCGCTCGCCTCGCCGTTCAAGCCGACGAGACGAAAGCACAGGTCGAAGTCGGGGACACCATGCGCGATGACGCGTTCCCGGCGTTGACCGCCGACGCCGTGCTTTGCGCGCCACCCTACGGCCACCGCGAGTGGGGTCACGAGGATCTGGCGTACGACCAGCGGTGGGTGTTCGGCCTGCCACCGAAGGGTGAGCCGGAACTGGCGTGGCTGCAGCATTGCCTCGGGCACCTGGCCCCTGGCGGCCGTGCTGTCCTGCTCATGCCGCCTGGTTCCGCCTTTCGGCCGGCGGGGCGGCGGATCCGGGCCGAGATGGTCCGTCACGGAGCATTAAGAGCGGTCCTCGCTCTGCCCGTCGGGATTGCTCAACCGTTGCACATCGGCCTTCAGCTGTGGCTGCTGGAACGACCTCAACCGCAGGCGACCCTGCCGTCGACCGTTCTCTTTGTGGACACCGCCGGCGCCGCGACCACCAGCGCCGATGACGCACCGGGCAGGCGCTCCATGCCGGACTGGTCCGCGGTCCGCAACTCTGCGCTCGACGTCTGGAAGGACTTCGACCGGCATCCGGACAACTTCGACCCCATCCCCGGGGTCGCGCGCGCCGTCCCGGTTGTTGACCTTCTCGACGAGGCGGTCGACCTCACCCCCGCCCGCCACGTCCGTGCCGCCCCCGTGCCCGCCAAGCCCGACGAACTCGCCGAGATGGCGTACGAGCTGAGGAGCCGGCTGCGGCGGGCAGCCACCGGGCTGGTAGCTCTCACCGGCGGTCACACCTGGCCTCCCGCCGGAGCTGATCCACGGTCCTGGCGATCCGCCAGCGTCGCTGACCTGCTACGGGGTGACGCCCTCACGCTGCTTCGCGCGCCCGCGGCGATTCGTAGCGCAACCCCTGCCGTGGCTGAATCCGAGCTACCCCGAACACTCACCGCCCGGGACGTGGTGTCCCGTCGGCCTGCCTCGGGTGCCGCCGAGGAGGAGCCCTCGGACGAGGACGTCACCATCCAAGCAGGGGATGTCATCGTCCCCGAGATGCTGCACGAAGGCGTGGGCACCGCCCGCGTGGCCGACGCCCGCGACGCCGGACATTTCCTCGGCCGACACCTCCATCTCCTGCGTCCCGATCCTGCCCGCCTCGACCCGTGGTTTCTCGCCGGGTTCCTCGCCGCCGAGGACAATCTCAGCGTCGCATCGTCCGGTACCACCGTGGTCCGCGTCGACCCGCGACGGCTGCGGATTCCCCTGCTTCCCCTTGCCGAGCAACAGCGGTACGGCAGGGCGTTCCGCCAACTCCAGGCGCTCCGAACCGCGGCGGACATCGCCAATCGCCTCGCCGACGAGGCAGCCCGCACCCTGGCCGCCGGCCTCACCGGCGGCGCGCTGCTCCCACCAGACACAGCCCCACCCTCGACCTGACACCGGTCGAATCACAAACGAGAACATCAGTCCCCACCCGCTCCGAGCGGGGCACAGCGGAAGGAACCCGTTGAACAGCAGCAAGCACACCGAACTGGCGAACCACGCCTGGTCGGTAGCCGACCTCCTCCGCGGCGACTACAGGCCGTCCGACTACGGCAAGGTCATCCTGCCGTTCATCGTGCTGCGCCGCCTGGAGTGCGTCCTCGATTCCAACCGCGACAAGGTCCGGACCGAGTACGACCGGCTCAAGGATCAAAATGTCGACGTCGGCCGGTTCCTGCGCCGAGCCTCGGGGCGCAGCTTCTACAACGTGAGCGGCTACACGTTGAAGTCGATCGCCAACGACTCCGCTCAGGCCGCGAAGCACCTGATCGCGTACGTCGGTGCCTTCTCCGAGAACGCGCAGGAGGTGATGGAGCGCTACGAGTTCCCCCAACAGGTCCGGCGACTGGACAGCGCAGGCCTGCTCTACCGAGTGGTCGGACGCTTCGCCGACCTCGACCTGCACCCCTACCAGCGCGACAAGAAGACCGGCGAGATCCTCGCCGACGACGACGGCCAGCCCTTGGTCAACGTTTCCAACCATCAGATGGGGTACGTCTTCGAGGAGCTGATCCGGCGCTTCGCCGAGCAGTCCAACGGACCCGCCGGTGACCACTTCACTCCGCGTGAAGTCGTCGAGCTGATGGTCAACCTGCTCATCGCTCCCGACGACGACGCACTGAGCATCCCGGGCACCTCCCGTACGGTGATGGACCCGGCCTGCGGCACCGGCGGCATGCTCTCGGCAGCCGAGGAGCACATCACCAAGCACAACCCGTCCGCGACCGTCACCGTCTTCGGCCAGGAGCTCAACCCGGAGTCGTGGGCGATCTGCCGATCCGACATGATGATCAAGGGGCAGGACCCAGAGAACATCAAGTTCGGCAACTCGTTCAGCGACGACGGCCACCGCGGCGCCCATTTCGACTACCTGCTGGTCAATCCACCCTTCGGGGTGGATTGGAAGAAGGTCAAGGACGAGATCGAGACCGAGTACGAGACTCTCGGGGAGAGCGGCCGGTTCGGCGCCGGGCTACCCCGAATCAACGACGGCTCGCTGCTCTTCCTCCAGCACATGATTTCAAAAATGAAACCGGTCACCGCCGACGGCAAGGGCGGCAGCCGCGTCGCCATCGTCTTCAACGGCTCCCCACTCTTCAGCGGGGCAGCCGAGTCCGGCGAGTCCCGGATTCGGCAGTGGATCCTGGAGAACGACTGGCTGGAGGGCATCGTCGCCCTGCCGGATCAGCTCTACTACAACACCGGCATCTCCACGTACTTCTGGATCCTGACCAACCGCAAGGCCAAGGGCCACCGCGGCAAGGTCGTCCTGCTCGACGCCCGCGACCAGTTCGCCAAGATGCGCAAGTCCCTAGGCGACAAGCGCAAGCTCGTCACCCCCGACCAGATCAAGCAGATCACCCGGCTGTACGCGGAGGCGCTCGACGCCGCCAACGACCCCGACCACCCACAGCACAGCAAGGTGAAGGTCTTCGCCAACGAAGACTTCGGCTACCGCCGGATCACCGTCGAACGCCCGCTGAAGCTCCGCTTCGAGGTCACCGACGAGACGCTCACCGCGCTGGCCGCCTCGAAGCCAATCCACAAGGTGTCGGACGCCGACGCACTGGCCGCCGCGCTGAAGCCGCTGATCGGGCAGGTCTGGACGACGAAGCGGGCGGCGTGGGACGCGCTGCGGAAGGCGATGGCCGAGGCCGGCGTGCTCTGGCCTTCCGGCACCGCCTTCCAGAAGGCGATGCGGGACATCGTCGGGGTACGCGACCCCGAGGGCGAGGTGCAGCTCGTCAAGGGCAGCCCCGAGCCCGACCCGGAGCTACGCGACTACGAGAACGTGCCGCTCGACGAGGACGTCGAGGAATACCTGCGTCGCGAGGTGCTTCCACACGTCCCGGACGCCTGGATCGACCACGAGAAGACGAAGATCGGGTACGAGATCCCCTTCACCCGCCACTTCTACGTCTACAAACCCCCGAGGCCACTCGCCGAGATCGACGCCGAATTGAAGGCTCTGGAAGCCGAGATTCAAGCTCTCCTCAGTGAGGTGACCGAGTGACTGAAGTTTTCGGGCTACCCCTGCCGGCGCACTGGACGGTCTCACCGCTCAAGCGAGCAACTCCGTTGCTGAACCGCGGATCGGCACCGGATTACGTTGAGGTCGGTCCGGTTGTCGCTCTCAGCCAGGCGGCAAATCAAGATGCCGGGATCGATTGGTCGCGTACAAAGTTTCATAGTTACTGCGGTGACCCCAGCAAGTTGAAGGGTTACCTCAAATCAGAAGACGTTATCATCAACTCGACCGGCACAGGCACGCTCGGGCGAGTCGGACACTTCCGCGGCTCGCCGAACAACACCCCATGCGTCGCCGACAGCCATATAACAATCGCTCGCTTCTCCCCAGAAATCGTCTATCCACGATTCGGATACTACTGGTTGCGGTCAGAGCCTTTCCAACGGCATATCTACTCGGCACTCGTCGTCGGAGCCACCAATCAGATCGAGCTGAACAGCGAAAGGCTCGCGCGAGCACCAATCCCCTTGCCGCCACTCGAAGAGCAGCGCCGCATTGCTGACTTTCTTGACGCCGAGACGGATCGCGTCGATGGCATGCAGCTGAGGACAAGAAGCCAGGTCATCCTCCTAGGCGAACGCCTGAACGAGTCGATTCGGCTGGCAACGACAACCGGCAACGGCCCGCGTCGAGAAACCGGCATCGCGTGGATGCCGGAGATGAATCAGCAATGGCAACTCCATAAGGTGAGCCATGCCTTCAGGTCAGGGAGCGGCACCACTCCTACCTCGGATCGCCCCGAATACTACGGCGGCTCCTACCCGTGGGTAAACAGTGCGGACATCAACGATGGCCAGATAGAAGAATGTGACAAGTCGGTGACCGCCGCAGCGCTAACAGACTTCCCGGCATTGAAGATTCAACCGGCGGGATCCCTTGTAGTAGCCCTGTACGGACAAGGTGCAACCAAGGGAAAGGTTGGAATTCTCCGGATTGATGCATGCTTGAATCAAGCATGCTGCGCCCTGATTCCGACTGGGCCCATTAGCGAGGACTACGCCGCATACTGGTTCCGTGCTCACAAGCAGGGGATCGTAGGACTCGCACTTGGAGCCGGACAACCAAACCTTAGCCAAGAGCTCATCAGACAACTTCGAATCCCTGCACCCGACCGCCCAGCCCAGAATCAGATCGTCACAGCGCTAAGAAAGCTCGAAGATGAAGTTCGATATGAATCGACACTTCTTCGAGCTAGAGAGCGGTTGCTTAGCGAACGTCGAACCGCTCTGATCACTGCCGCCGTTTCTGGCCAAGTCGATGTATCCACCGCCAGCGGTCGAGGAATCGAGGACTGACCCACCTGCCACCCGGCCCACAGGGGCTGCGGCCCCGTCCACCACCATCGCCGTCGCGCGGGTATTGCGTGCCGCAGCCGCCTCGCCCTCATGGGCACCGCCGCCGACGATGGGGCACACGGAACCCTGCTCCCCCGGGCCACGATGGCCGCGCAGCGTCAGTGGATCACTGCGCAAGCCAAGCGTTCAATTCCCGACAGGGCTTTCTCGGCGGGCTCGGAAATCCACGACGGCCGCTACCATAGGTGGCGCACGCGCACCAAGATCAGTTGACTCGGTGATCGACGCGCAAGACGCTGCGCGGCGCATGCCAGCCCGGCCAAGACGCATCCGCCCTGCCGCGTCCCGGCGCGCTCGGGTCCGTCCAACGCGACGTGCGGCAAATGACAGTGACGGTCGGCAGTGAGGAAATCGAGTGAGCGGGAAGCCCGCGGCGTCTGACGCGCTGCCCCATGAGACGGCCCCGAAGACGCAGGTCCGACAGGTTCGGGACGCACTCCTGCGGGAGTTCGACGGGCTGATCGACGTCGAGGATCTCGCCAACAAGTCAGCCGTCGATCGCGAGCAGGCCTTCCTGTCGAGAGCGCTGGCCGCCCTGACGGTCCGTGACCTGACCGGCTGCGACTCGGCAGCCGCCGCCGAGGCGGTCATCGATGGCCGGGACGACATCGGCATCGATGCGGTGGCCATCGACAAGAACGCGTCGCATCTCTGGTTGGTCCAGTCCAAGTGGAGTGACAGCGGCAAGGGGAAGTTCGTCGTTGCTGACGCGCTCAAGTTCATCGAAGGTCTCCGCTGTATAGACGCGCGAATGTTCGACCGGTTCAACGTCCGGTTCCAGAATCTCGCGGACCAGGTGACCGCAGTGCTCAGCAACCGGGGGTCGAAGATCACCCTGGTGCCGACCGTGATGCGGACCGAGCCACTTGCGGCCGACGTCGTGCAGCGGCTCACCGACGCGCAGGACGAGTTCAACCAGTTCGGCAACATGCTCGGCCAGCGCACCTACCTGGCCCGCGACATCTGGGAGGTGGTCCGCAACGACTTCGCCGAGCCGCCCATCCCGCTGACCGCCAGGATGCAGGACTGGATCAGGGTCACCGAGCCCTACGAGGCTTTCCAGGGGATCGTCTCGGTCGCCGACATCGCTGAGTGGTACGACACCCACGAGGACCGTCTCTTCGACCGCAACATCCGCAAGCCATTGGGCATCACACAGGTCAACCAAGGCCTGATAGACACGCTGACCGCCGACCCGCACAACTTCTGGTTCTTCAACAACGGAATCACGGTGCTCTGCGACACGGTGGATCCCGAATACTTCCAGCGTGGCGCGCGGCGGTCGCCGGTCACGCTTCATCTGGACGGGGCCAGCGTGGTGAACGGCGCCCAGACCGTCCACGCGATCCACCGGGCGTTCCGCAAGGATCCCGAGTCGGTCGCCGACGGCTACGTCACCGTCAGGGTCATCTCACTCAAGAACTGCCCGCCGGGCTTCGCCGACGCAGTGACCACGGCCACGAATACCCAGAACCGGGTGGAGCGGCGCGACTTCGTCGCTCTCGACCCCGTGCAGCAGCGCATCAAACAGGACTTCCTTCTCTCGCTGCAGAAGACCTACATGGTAAAGCGCGGTGAGCCGGAGCCCTCGGCCGACAGCGGTTGCTCGGTGGAGGTCGCAGCCGTCGCGCTGGCCTGCGCCCACCGCAACTCTGACCTCGCTGTCCGCGCCAAACTCGGTGCGGACCGGCTGTGGGAGGAAGGCACCCAGGGTGCCTACCACCTGTTGTTCAACGAGCAGGACCAACCCTCCGCCTACCAGATCTGGCGCAGCGTCCTCATCCTGCGGGAGGTCGACGCCACACTCCAACGCACCGCGAAGGACCGTCAGGCCCGGGCCGAGGCGATCGTGGAACGCGGCAACCGGCTGATCGCGCACATCGTCTTCCAACACCTGGACCTCGACGACATCGACGAGCCCGACACCGACTGGGATGCGACCCTCACCCAGGTGCCCAATATCGTCGAACGTGCTACGGACTGGCTCGTTCACCACGTCGACGCCGAGTTCAAAAAGCAGTTGGTGTCCAGCACGCTTTCCGAGCCCGAGCCCTGTCGCATCCTCGCCGGGCTGGTGCTGCAAGATCTGCGAAGCGGTGCCCCGGTCCCCGACCTGCCACAGGAGTACCGACCGGTGCGGAACGTCCCGAGGCAGCGCCGACGCAATGCCGTCCCCACCCTGGTCGACGCCAACCGGCTCGCGGAGGGCACGCCACTGACCTTCCGGGCTATCGGCCAGCCCGAGCGGGAGGCGATGGCCGCCTGGCTCGCCGCAGATCCGGCTCGGTCTACCGCGACTTGGGTCAACCAACGGGTGCGACCACTGCTCTGGGCGGCCGACGGGAAGCGCTACTCCCCCTCCGGGCTGGTGCAAAAGATGTGGCAATTGGCAGAGTGGAGCAAGGCACCCGTCGCCGCCCAGGGACCTGCCCGGTGGTGCGACGCGGAGGGGACGTCCCTTTGGAGGCTGGCACAGGACACCCGAAACGACGACGACCTCGGCGAGGACGCATGAGCGCCATCCATCATGAGGTCGCCTTCGGTGATGCGATCGTCGCTTCTCTGCTCGTCTGTGGGTGGGAGGACGGCAGCGCCTCCGATTACCGGGCTGACCTCGGCCTCGACACCCACCAGCTCTTCACCTTCATCGGCGCCACTCAGGCCGCAGAGTGGGAGGACCTGGTCACCTCCTACGGCGGCGACCGGGACGCCACGCAGCGCGGGTTCGTCAAGCGCCTCGACCAGGCGATCGCCACCGACGGGCTGCTCGACGTGCTCCGGAAGGGGGTGAAGGACCGCGGCGTGCGCATCCGGGTCGCCTACTTCAAGCCGTCGTTCGTGGAGTCGGACGAGATCCTCGCCGACTACCGACGTAACCGGCTCACCGTCGTTCGGGAGTTGGCGTATGCCACCAAGCAGGCCGACCGGGGCAACCGGCTGGACCTGGCCCTGTTCCTCAACGGCATCCCGCTGGCCACGGCGGAGCTGAAGAACCCGCTGACCGGCTCGGGTGTCGAGCACGCCATGGAGCAATACCGGACCGAGCGCGATCCGACCGAGCTGATCTTCTCCCGTCGGGTAATCGCCAACTTCGCCGTGGACCCGGACCTGGTCTTCGTCTCGACCCAGCTACGCGGCAAGCCGACGCGGTTCCTGCCGTTCAACACCGGCTCGGAGGGCCCGGGACGACCGGGCGGCGAGGGCAACCCCCCGGCCACGGAGTACGGGAAGTACCCCACCTCCTACCTGTGGGAGGAGATCTGGCAACGGGACAACTGGCTCGACCTGCTGGAGCGCTTCGTCCACCTGCACAAGGAGAAGAGTGCGGACGGGCGTACCCGAAAGTCCTTGATCTTCCCCCGCTACCACCAGTGGCATGCCGTGAAGAAGCTGACGGCGCACGCGGCGCGGCACGGGGCCGGGCACAACTATCTGATCATGGCCTCGGCGGGATCGGGTAAGTCGAACACCATTGCCTGGCTCAGCCACCGCCTGTCGTCCCTGCACGCGAACGGTGATGTGGCCGAGCTGGACCCGGGCGCGGTCGAGGCCGGCCTCAAGCCGGGCTCGCCCGTCTTCGACAAGGTCATCATCATCACCGACCGGCGTAACCTCGACGCCCAGCTCCGCGCGACGGTCGGCAGCTTCGAGCAGACTGCCGGCCTGGTGGTGAAGATCGACGAAAACCACGGATCGAAGTCCGAGCAGCTCGCAAAGGCCCTTGGGCGCGAAACGGGGAAGATCGTCACCGTCACGCTCCACACGTTCCCGGCGCTTGAGGAGTACCTCAAGCAGAATCCGACCGAGATCCAGGGCCGACGATTCGCGATCGTCATCGACGAGGCGCACTCGTCCCAGTCCGGCGATGCCGCTGCCTCGGTCCGCGCGGTGCTGCGCGACCTGGGCCTGGATGCCGACTCCGACGACCCGGGCGCGACCAGCGCGCCGGCCGCACCGGACGTCGAGGCGCAACTCAAGGCCAACGCGCGCAAGCGGCAGCGGGCCGCAAACCTTTCCTACTTCGCGTTCACCGCCACACCGAAGCACAAGACCCTCGAAGGTTTCGGCACGCTCGGCGAAGACGGGAAGTACCACCCGTTCCACACCTACTCGATGCGGCAGGCCATCGAGGAGAAATTCATTCTCGATCCGCTGCGCAACTACGTCACCTACAACACCTACTGGAAGCTCGTCAACGGCAACCCCGACGAACGAAAGGTCGATCCGACCAAGGCGAACCCGCTGCTGGCCCGCTACGCGCTCACCCACGACTCGACCGTCGCCCAGCACGCGCAGGTAATCGTCGAGCACTTCCGTACGCACACCGCCGGAAGACTTGGCGGACGGGCGAAGGCGATGGTGGTCACCTCAGGCCGGCCGCAGGCCGTACAGATGGCCCGGTCGATCAAGAGGTACCTCGGCGACCTCGGCTACCCCGACCCGGGCGTCCTGGTGGCCTTCTCGGGCACCCTCACCTACGACGGTGAGGAAATCACCGAGGCGAAGGAGAACGGCGGGCTGCCCGAGAGCGCCCTGCCGAAGGCGTTCGCCTACACGCGCGCCGACGACAAGGCTGCCCAAGCCGGCCGAGCCGGACAGCCCGAGTATCGGATCCTGGTGGTCGCGGAGAAGTACCAGACCGGGTTCGACCAGCCGCTGCTCACCACGATGTACGTCAACAAGACGCTGGACGGCATCGCCGCCGTGCAGACCCTCTCCCGCCTGAACCGCACCGCGGAGCGCAAGAGCCAGTCCGACCTGGCGGTGCTGGACTTCGTCAACGACGCGGAGAAGATCAAGGACGCCTTCCGCCCGTACTTTGAGGAAGCCGCCACTCTGCCCTCGGACCCCAACCTGCTCTACACGGCCCAGAGCAAGGTGATGTCCGCGCCGGTCCTCGTCGATGAGGAAATGCAGGCGTTCGCGACGGCTTACCTGACCGCCCAGCGACAGACCGCCGGCAACACGACGAAGTGGGAGAAGCTCCACGCCGAGTTGTACCGGCACCTCGATCCTGGGGTGACCCGCTTCGCGGACCTGCTCAACGGCGACGACGAGGACGAGCAGGAGACGGCCGAGACCTTCCGGGCCGACCTGAACGACTATGTCCGCAAATACAGCTTCCTCTCCGGCATCGTCACCTACATCGACGCCGAACTGGAGCGCCTGTACCTCTATGGACGACACCTGCTCAACCGGCTGCCCCGCGGTGAGGACGGCGGGGTGGACGTCGGTGAGATCGACCTCAGTCACCTGCGGGTGGAGAAGACTGGCGAGCACGACGTCAGCCTGGTGCCGGAAGGGCCGACCGACATGAAGGGCTTCGGCGACGGATCGGGCGGCGCCAAGGAGTCGGAGAAGTCACTGCTGTCAGAACTCATCGACCGGTTCAATGCGAAGCACGCCACGGAATTCACCGAGCAGGATGTCATCAAGCCCTTCCACGAGGCGCTCGCAGACCCGAAGGTGCGGCTGGCCGCCGTCGCCAACGACGAGGAAAATTTCGGCCACGTCTTCGACCCGGTCTTCGAGGACAAGATGATGGACCATTTCGACACAACTGCCGACCTGGGGCGCAAGTACTTCGATCCGCAGCAGAATTTCCGCAGCTCGCTCAACCGCAGCGCGCGCAGCGCCGCCTGGCAGATGATCCGCCGGCAGGAGGGCGTGGTGGACGACGCGGCTTGACGAGTCGCCATCGTCCAGGGGCGCCGCGTCACCTTCGGTGACGC